>CAMJXE010000041.1 GCA_946409645.1 uncultured Bacteroidales bacterium | reverse complement strand
CATGACGAAAGGCTGGGTGTAGAAACCCTCTTTTCTGAATTTTACTGCTTTGATTTCCATTTGCTTGTTTTTTTGTGACTAATCGATTTATATCCGACTATAACCCCAATTTAAAAAAGTAATGAGAAATAACACTATGTGGAGTCAATGGCATAGTAGATGCGGGGACGAGCAAATCTCCATGACTTTTGTAAACATAAAGTGTATCCGCATCCGCACTAAACTTTAACGAGTCCAGGTTGGGCAAATCAGTGACAATACAATCTGCTATTTGTATGGAGTCATTAAGAAACCGTACAAAAACATTGGGAAATTCGCATTGATATGTGCCATTCAAGTGTACTCTGGTTATTCCATATAAACATTCAACGGTGCCATTGTCTTTGAGAATGATTTCCATGCCATCGTCATCATCATAACAATAATAACGGTTTACATACTTTTCCTTTTGAGAGCAATTGGTCATTACAACTACTGCCAGTATTGCCATACATATCATCACTGTTTTCTTCATCTCAATTTCTGTTTTATTTATCTCAAACTATCAGTTTCCCCTCCGACAACACTGCTGCCGAGATACTCTGTATCGTTACTGCCTTTTAATACAACAGCCCGAACATCCATAAGGGAATGCGGTTTCTGCTGCCCACCTCTGTGTCGTCAACAGCAAGAAAACTGTCCTGTATGTCTTTTATCTGCTCAAAGGTCTTGTTCTTGCCACCTACTTCAAACAGGTATTTGTTGTCAACAAGAAAGTCTCCTTGTAAGGGCGCATTTACATTGTGGTTCAGAGACAACTGGTTCAGGAAGAAGGTCTCCCGAAGCGTTCCTTCATTGATGCGGCTTCCTAAAGCATACATCAGGTTGGTGTTCCCGAGGAAAATCTTTTCGGGGCTGACAAGGTGCTTGTAGTCTTTAATGTTACGGGTGAGAAGCTGCAACAGTCCGACCTTGTCAAGGGTGTACAGCATTTTCAGACAACTGTCCCGCGTCGTTTCCAGCTGGGCGGACAACTTTGAGATGTTCGGCACCAAAGGGACATTTCCGGCAATGAGCATCAACAGTTGCTTGGTCTTCTGGATGGTCGTGTAAGAGATGCTTTCTACTGCCGGCATGTCGGTCTCCATTACCAATACAGCTGTTTCGTTGAGTCTCGACATATAGTCGCTCCCCGCCTCCTTGAAAAAGGGGTAATACCCGTTCCGCAGGTATTCTTCAAAAAATTTCGCCACTGGAATATCTCTGGAAACATCCATGGCCACACTCTGATGCTCCTCGAACAGTTGCATCAAACCCATTGATGGCACTTCTTTCACATTGCTGATTGCCAGATACTCCCTGAATGACAATCCTTGTAGAGTATATAGCGTTTGTCGGCGGGAAAGGTCAGCCCTTGAGTGATCTATCTCAAGCATACTGCTTCCCGTATATACGATTCGCAAGTCGTCGTAGGTGTCGTACAGATTCTTGATGACTATCGCCCAATTGGGATATTTGTGTACTTCGTCAAGAAACAGGTTCCTGATACCATGTTGATAGAGCCAATCCACCAGTTCGGGAAGTGGGTGCGACTGGAACCAGAGGTTGTCCAATGAGACATAGAAAACGTCGTCCGTCTTCTTGTAGGCCAATTTGATGCGCTGCAGCAGCAAGGTGGTCTTCCCCACACCTCTTGCGCCCTTGATTCCGATCAATCTGGCTTCCCAGTTGATTTTCTCATACAAATATCTCACAACCTTGGTGTCAACCTTTCTGATTTTCGCGAGAAATAGGCTCTCAAGCTGTTGATAATCTTCTTGCATCATAATTGTTCACTTTTTCAAAATGCAAAAATACAAAAAAATCACTTTTGCAAAAGCGAATATTTATGTCTTTTTCACTTTTGCAAAAGTGAATACAGGCACATGGCTACATGAACAACAATTCCCCTTCCGCCACCACCGCCGCGGTGCCGCCGACATAGATTGTGCCGTCAGCAGCGACGCGCGTGGCGACCACCGAAGGCCGCCCCATCGCCTCGCCTTGCAGGAAGGAGAAGTCGCCCATCGGGGGAATGCACCCGTTCTGCTGGAGATAATGGGTCAACGAAGCGTTGGCGGTGCCGGTGGCCGACTCCTCGGGAACGCCATACAGCGGTCCGAAATCGCGCACGTGGGCGGTGTGGCCGTCGTTGCCGAAAGCGAAGACGTGGAAGCTGACGGCGTTGTGTTTTTCCGTTACCGCGCTGATGGCACTCATATCAAGAGGAAGACGGTTGAGCGTTTCAACATCACCGACCTGAATCATGAAGTCGGGCAAGCCTGTCGAGACAATCATCACCGGCAATGCCGGAGTGTAGTCGCAAATGCCAAGCGCACGATAGACCTCCTCGGTGTCCTCGATGGTTTTCAGGACTTCAGACGGGGTCATCTGTATCAACACCCGCGGTCCCGCCTCGACAAAGATGTCGCCGGCTTTTGCGTGACAGAGGCACCGGCCGGTGACACCGAGTTTGCGGTGCATCAGGGCAAACGATGCGATGGTGGCGTGTCCGCACAGCTCCACCTCGGCCATCGGAGTGAAGTATCGGAGGGTGAACTCCTTTTCGGAATCCCGTCTCACGAAGGCGGTCTCCGAATAGCGCAGCTCGGCGGCGATTTGCAGCATCAGCCTCTCGTTCGGGAAGCTGTTCCCGTCGAGGAGCACCACCCCGGCGGGGTTCCCGCCGAAGGGGTGGTCGGTGAAAGCGTCAACGATGTAGTATCTCATATCTTGAACTTGTTTTATTGTCGTTTTGTTCGTTTGCGTAATTGAAAATCAGTAGTCCAACAGCCGGCCGTAATCGTTCCAATCGCCGAACATCTTTCCCTTTTTCGTCTCTTCGACGAGGTGGGCGAGGGCTTGCTGGTACATCTGAACGTCCCTCTTCTTGTAGAAGGCCACGTTGTAGGCGCGGATGCGCTGATACAAGGACGGGAATGACTTGAACTTTGTCCACGCCCGTGCGGTCTTCAGCGCCGCTTCCACGTCCTCATCGATGCGGAAGCTGCGCGCGCCCATCGGGGGCAGCACCCGCCGTCCGGCATCGGTCATCCGTCCCAGCTTCTCCAAGCGCCGCGCACGTTCCTTGTTCAGCTCCGACCAGGGACTGTTCCGCTTTCGTGGCGTGAAACATTGCATCAGCACCCCGTCGATGGGCTTCTGGCGGCTGTCGATCCACCCGAAGCAGAGCGCCTCCTCCACCGCGTCGAGATACCAGAACGTCCCGTCGTCGGTGGGGCGACCGCGTTTCACGCAAATCCAACATACTTTCTCCGTCGCATGGTGTGTTTCAAGCCATCTGCGAAACTCGTTCCGTGTCCGTATGTCAAGGATGTTTTGTTCTTCCATAAGTGAAGGTTGGTTGTTTCATGTATTTGTCAGTTTATTTTTGGCTATATGAGCACAAAAACATCCGTTATAGCCAAAAATAATTTATTCAAGAAACAAATTAGAAAGAGTTATATTGTTTGTTATTAGACTGTTGTAATAAATATTTTTCTTTGGCACTTGGTTTGAAACGAGCGTGATAAGCACCTGTTTCTGTGTGGGAAAACATTGGCTTAACTCTGCGGCCCGACGACGTAGTTTATCCGCTTCTTGTTTGGTGATGGCGTAAGGATTGTTCGTGTATTTCATTTCGCACAAGGTAGTTACCTTATCCGCACGTAGAATCACCATATCCATTTGTGCATTAGGTGTTTGCATAGGAAAAGTTTTGGTTGCGATTCCTGTGATACCGAGTGCTTTTTGAATCGCATAGATATGGGCGAAACAGAGCCTTTCAAAGCTTAGTCCGAGCCAAGTGTTATGGCGCGGAGGTTCTTGCTCTCTACCAATTATTTGCATGAAAAACAGTCTAATTATTTTTGGCTACAAAGGTAAAAAAATATCAGTTATAGCCAAAAATATTTTCATTCTTAAATGCATTATTGTTCAGACAGCCTCCCTTGCCAACATTTCATGTTAGTTATTTCATGTTAGTTATTTCATGTTAGTTATTTCATGTTGGTTTTTCATGTTGATGAGTGAATGTTAACACCTTATTCATATCGCTTGTTTTTTGAGTTTGCAAAGATAGTAAAATATCACTCTGCAAAATGCAATCTTTAGTACTTTACCGCCGCAGCGACTTTGCCTTTGAGGAGTTTGCGCAGCTCGTACTCCCGTTTGGCGGCGGCGAATTTCGGGGTCGAGTGCCGGAAGTGCTGAACCAGCATACGGTTGCGCTGGTGTTTCTCAAGCAGCGTGATGCCTGTTTGGTAGTCTTTTCCGTTGGTGAGCCATTGTAGTATATCGTCCATAACTTCGTCTTTTGGGGCAAAGATAGGCGTTTATAAACGGAAAACATAGGACAAAGAAAAACGTGGTCGTGCTGTTTGACCGCGTTTTTCTATTTATTGCTGCTTTCTACAGAAAGAACTATGATAAAACTGTCCGAAGAGTGCGTTTACGTGAAATAAGGAATGTGAAATATATGACCAAAGCGTAAAGAAGAGGAGCAATGCCCACTAATGCATTAGCCATATAATCAAAAAAAGGAGAATGGTTAAACACCAAACAGTTATATATTGGGGCAGCGGGCAAAGTGCATACTAATACAACATATGAAAAAACCGACAGATTTGTGAACTTCCAAAGCATAGCACCCGATACACCAATCAAGAGCAATGCAACAGGGAAAGCATACATCCAGGCGCTCTTCCATCCTTTGTACAGTACCAATGCCGGACCGACGCCACATATAAGCGCTGCTACGATACCAACAACCATAAAAGTACTACCTGCAGCAAAAACATTGCTCTTTTCACCACCATTTATAATGCTCCATTTGGTTGTCAGCAGCATTATAAGGAATGCAAAGATGTTGAGCACCACATAGATTAGTGCGAATGTTCCGTAGAACGATTTTGTTTTGTTGGCAGGTGTTTCTAACTGTTCCATTGTCTGTTGTTTTTGTTTAACCGTTTGTTCCGGCCATTGTTGCGACCATACTTTACTCTAACGCTTCGTAGAGGAAATTATTATATTCGGGACAAACAAAAAGCCGTCACAATCTGCAACGGCTTTCAAAAACGGATCAAACAACCGAAAATGGGATTTTGGGTTATGGGGTCACTTGGTCGTCAAGGTTGTTGGACTGTCCGATGAGGGAGTCCATCACGCCGGTATAGACCTGTGCGGTGGGGGTGTCATAGACAAAGGAGACGGTAGCGAAGGTTGGCAGGCCGTCAGGTCTGCCGGGCTCGGTAGCATCGGCGTGTGCGGTGCGTGTTTTCGCAGGCCGATAGGTCTGCGGGCATACATCGAATCCCACACCGTTTCCCATGATGCCCGCACACCTACGGCGTGCGGAAAAACCAAAACGCCGCCCCCATTCCTACCGAGCCCTTCAGCCCTAACGGGCTGGTTCGCGTCCGGAACGGTGTTTTGTTAATGCGGTCGCGAATGTTAACACGAAGTAATCAACAGCGGAGCTCAACAACAGCCGAAGGCTAACCAACAGCCGCAGGCCTGTCAACACGAAGCAAACACACTCCTGCGACAGCTAACGCCAGGCTAGCGACGACCACCTTCCAGTCCGGCAGGATGATGACCGGTGTTTTCGCCATTTGCATTTCCCCAAGCCCCAGCCAGCAGTAAACGGCGAGGAGCGTGGCCGTGAGATTGCATCCTGCGTGGAGCGCCACGCTGTACCAGATGTTTCGCGACCAGACAAACACCATCCCGTAGAACAGGGCGCTGATGAAAGCACCCGGGAAGTTGCGCACGTGGAGTATTCCGAACAGGAAGGCCATCACCACGCAGACGGCGATCTGTGCACCGCGACGGCGGAAGGGAGATATGGCCATCTGCCTGAAACACAGCTCTTCGAGAACCGGCGCGAGCAGCACGGCGTGTACGCTTGACAAAAGGTCTTCGCGCAGCTCTGTGGTATGCCGCCGCCAGTATCGGCATCAGGGGTCTTAGAGGGCCGCTTTGTACATATCGTTAAAATCAACAGTTTCTTGCTTTGACAATTGTGTTCGGGCTTCTTGAATATGTGGAAGTCTTGATCTGCGCGTGGCCTTATACTTCAATCATTGCGGAAAAGTCAAACCCATTGGTCAAATGTTCCCCGTGGGAGACGTAGCCCAACTGATTGGACACGATACAAGTTCTACCAATTTGAGCCTTTATGTTGCGGTGCGAGTGACCGTATATCCAAAAGTCAATGCCGCTGTCGGCTATAAAGTCGCCAAGCTCCACTGTGAATGCACCGTTAATCGTGCTATTCCGGAATTCCTCGGCGGTGCACAGCTGCGTGGGCACGTGATGAGTGAGCACAATTTTTGTTTTTGCAGTGCTTTCCGTAACCGCTCGTTTGATGAATGCAAGACAACGCTCGTGATCACAGTTGAAGTCGTCGGCGGTCAGCCGGTGATTGCCGTAAATAATACGGTAAAAATCGCTGACATTGCGTTCCGTCAGGAAAGCATTATGCGGCTCAATCTTCGACCACAAAGCCGATACTATGATATCGACTTCTCCGATTTGCACAATATCATTGTAGTAGGCGTGCACGTTGTGACGGATCTCTTTGCAGTATCCGTCCGGTATGGAAGAGAGGTCGTAATATCCGTAAAATTCGTGGTTACCCAAACAGACAATCACCTGTTTGTAATGGTTGCTTGCCCAATCCCAAAATTCGTATTGGGAATAGGTGTCGTGTTTGGAGTCCGGCAAATCAAGGTAAGCCGTGTCGCCGGCAACAAGCAGTATGTCGCCCGTCACTTCCAATGGATGTTCGGCAATCCATTGTCGGTTTTGCGAAAACTCCAAATGCAGGTCGCTGACATATTGGATGCGCAGACATTGTGGAGTATAAGATGCCATCTGATGCATAGTCTCAAGGAGCATATCCACGCGTTCGATCTCATCTGAGGGCAATGCGCACTCCAACTCCTCAGAGAAATTGGGGCGTTGCAACATCGAGGCAAACTGTTTGGAGAGATAGGTGCGCACTTCCTCGTCAGCCGTTTTGAAATATTCCATAAATTCAGGGCAATAGTTGAGCACGTAAACGATGTCCTCAAAGTCCTTTGCGCCTCGCCAATCTTGTCCGCCCCGTGAAAGCAGCGCCTCCACCTTTGTGGCGATATAATAGGTTGCCGGCAACCGGTAGATGGATCTGCCCGACTCCAAAACGAACCGTTCACGCTTGCCAAATCCGGGACGGTACCATCTGTTGCCAAACGACTGGCTCTTTTCGTCCATCGACATCACATCCACTTTCTCGCCATTATAAATCCATCGGCAGATGGGGGCGTCCGGTGTTTGGTCGTTTTGGAAATGTCTCTGGCGGAGCAGTTCTTCGAATGCGGCGTGTTCGGAATAGGAGGTGGAATCCACCACACAGTCCACATCAAGCGTGGTACGCGGTTCCGTGGCGGCTGGATCCGTGGCATATACGCCGGCCATTGCCCCGCCGACATACACAAGCCGTTCGTTAAGGTCTTGCATACCCTCCGCCACCTCTTGCAGCCGTTCGTTATTGGTTTTCAACATAGCGGTTGATATGTTTGGCAAGTTCTTCAATGGCGATCTCCCTCTCCCGAGCGCGGCCGAGGCGGAGCGTGTCGGCAATCACCAACAATTGATAAAGCTCCTCATCTTGCAAAACGGCGCCTGGAACAGAAGGATACAGGGGCTCTATTTGTTGTCCTCTGGCATTTCCTTTCGTATAATGCCATACATAGCTCTCACTGCTGTTTGAGATTTGTTCCTTCAGGGGAGAGGCGCTGATATAGGCCGGCACGCCGCGGACAACTCGTCCGGTGACTGCGGGAAAGACATACTGCAAGCCGTGAATCAGAAACTCCTGCAAAGCCATTGTGTTGACACGCTTTTTATTGCGGTCTATCAGTTGGACATTCCGGCAACGCTCCAAACTCTCGCTCACACTGGATGCGCTCATCCCTAACGACTCCGCCAGTTTCCGGCACGACAAATGCTGTCCTGATGGTGTCATTTTCTTTAGCAATATTACAATATCTTGCGGTTTCATCATAGTATATATCAATTATTTACAACCGTATGTTCGCCGTTCGCGATTCTCGAACGCATTCACCGCGCAAAAATACAAAAAAACAATGCCTACAGATTCTTCCCGAAAAACTCCGCCAATGTATCCCACGGGATGTAGTTGCCCTCGCCGCTGTCGTAGAGGTCACAATGGGTGGCACCGGGGATGATGAGCAACTGCTTGTTGTCGGGATTGGGATTCTGTTTGCCGATGAAGTTGTAACCCTCGGCCTTGCCATCGACCATATAGTGGTAGGCGGCCTCGCCGAAGTAGCGGCTGTGGGCCTTCTCGCCGTGCATCACGAGGACGGCGGATCGGATCTCGTTGATGTAGTAGAGGAAACGGCTGTTGGCGTAAGCTTGTGTGCCAATAACGCGCCAACCGTCGTTGCTGTTGCCGCTGCGCTTGTGGTAGCCGCGCGGGGTCTTGTAGTAGGCGTGATAGTCCTTCACGAACTGCGGGGCATCCTCGGGCAGCGGGTCGATGACGCCGCCGGCCATCGCCATCGGGTCGGCGAGACGCTGTTTGCCCATTGCCTCGCGGGCAGCGTGACGGGCTTCCTCGTTGTCGTCGCTGTCGTAGTAGCCGTTGCCGCTGACGCGGGTCATGTCGTACATCGTGCTGGCCACGGTGGCCTTGATGCGCGGGTCGGCAGCGGCGGCGTTCAACGCAATGCCACCCCAGCCGCAGATGCCGATAATGCCGATACGCTCGGGATCCACATTCTCTAACTGCGACAGGTAGTCAACGGCAGCCATGAAGTCCTCCGTATTGATGTCGGGCGAGGCTGTGCGACGGGGCTCTCCCCCACTCTCTCCCGTAAACGACGGGTCGAAGGCAAGTGCCACGAAGCCGCGCTCCGCCATCCGCATGGCATAGAGGCCGCTGCATTGCTCTTTCACGGCGCCGAAGGGACCGCTCACGGCGATGGCGGGGAGACGTGTGGGCGAATCATTATTCGCCTCTACGGGCGTGTAAAGGTCGGCGGCCATGGTCAGGCCGTACTGGTTTTCAAACGTCACCTTGCGGTGGTTCACTTTTTCGCTGAGCGGAAACACCTTGTCCCACTCCTGCGTGAGGTTCAGTTCTTGTTTCATATTCTCGTTGTTTTTTGTTTCTTGCTTGTTTGAACAGGCGGCCATCACGAGTGCCGCGGCTGCGATAAGGATTATTTTTTTCATATTTTCGGGTTTGTATTCTAATATACTACTGCCTTATTGTTCTACTTATCACCATGATTTCTATAGAGTTATAACAGTTTCTCCAAATCTTCCACCGGAGGAAGGAGTTTTTTCAATCGGTCATCCATATCCGCAGAGGTTTTAAACGTGGCCAACCCCATAGGCTTGTCATAGTCTTGGATGACATATTCCACAAATTTCTTGTTTGCGCTTTTACATAGGATTATTCCTATTGAAGGATTCTCACTAGGCTTGCGGACTTCATCATCAAGTATGCGCAAATAGCCCGCCAACTGCCCTAAATAAGCGGTCTTGAATGGCCCGTCTTTGAGTTCCACGCATCTGTTCTATCACCCGTTCATCCCGATCTTTGTCGCGGACAAACAGTTCTTCCGTATTGATGTAGTCCAGCAGATACTCGTCTTTGAACATGGCGTTGGCACGAAAGGCTTGCAATTGGTCAGGGATAGTTTGTCTGAAGTTGTTTGGCAATGTGCCTCGGTGACTGTATAAATCATCATCTATCAGTTTCTCCAAATCTTCGACTTTCGCTTTCGTGTCAGCAGAGAATTGAATGTAAAATTTTCTCTGTTCAATATCTTTCACCTTACTGAGAATGGTGTAATGATGGCTAAAACCAATGTTCACAAATGCAGCGATAGGAAAATCTGAAGTCATCGTAAATTGCACAGTCGGCAATTTGTTCGTTTCAACGAACGAATTATCAGAAAGAATCCTCCATTCTTCATAGAATGCTCGCATTTTCCTAAGGCTGGGTGCTGAAAACCCACGCAGTCCGGGCAATTCCTTCCGTAGTTGTTGGCTGATGCCTTCAATAAAACCCTTTCCCCAGTTTTTGGTCCGGGTATTGGCAGAAATATACCTTCCGATGCCGTAATACAAAGCCAGCTGTTCTTGATTCACAGCACCCAACGCACGCTGTTGGCTCTGCAAAATAGCATCTTTTATAGCTTGCACTGCACTTGCAAGTTTATCTCTTGCTGGAATATTTTCGTTTTCGTTATCCATAATCTCGCTGCTAATCTTCTGCAAAGATACTAAAAATTCTTCTTTATCTCCCTGATCACCTTCGCCGGACTCCCCGCCACCACCATATTGGCGGGCACGTCCTTGGTGACCACGCTGCCCGCGGCGACGATGGCGTTCTCGCCGATGGTGACGCCCGCCAGCACTTTCACGTCGGCACCGAGCCATGCGTTGCGTTTCACCACGATGGGCTTGGTAAGCAGCGTGTGGCGCGTGGCGGGGTCTTCGGGATGGTATTCGGTGGCTAACACGCAATGCGGACCGATGAAGACGTCATCCTCGATGGTGATGCCGCCTATGGCCAACAGCGTGCAACCGAAGTTGAGGAAGCAGTCGTTGCCGAAGCGCACGCCCGGTCCGTAGTTGATGTTGAGCGGCGTAAACACTCGCACGGTGTCGGGCACCTCGCTGCGGATGATCTCGCGCAGACAGTCGCGCACCTCGGCCTCCGTGTGGTAGCCGCTGTTCATCTCGGCGCAGAGCTGCATCGTGCGCTGCACGTCGGCGTAGAGGTCGTCGCTGCCGACGTAGTCTTTTCCTGTGGGTTTGTCGTTCGTCATTTTACCGGATGAAATTCGTGAACACTGCTTCTTCCGCCTCGGGCAGACCGTTGCGCTCTTTCTCCGCAACGATGGCCTTGACGAGGAAGGCGATGTTGCGGCCGAGGATGCGCATGCACTGCACGCCCTCCGCATCCTGCATCACGTCCTCGGCACAGTGACCGTGCACCATGTTCCAGTAGCGGGTGCTGGCGATAGGCATCTCGCTGATGGTGAAGTACTTGTTCAGCTGGTCGAAGGTGGCGGTGGTGCTGGCACGGCGGGCCGAGCAGACCGCGGCGCCCACCTTCATGCACTTCCGGAAGTGCGTGCTGAAGAAGAGGCGGTCGAGGAAGGACTTCATCGTGCCGGCAATGCCCGCGTAATAGACCGGCGAGCCGATGACCAGCGCGTCGGCTTGCTCGAATTTCGGGGCGACTTCGTTCACGATGTCATCGAAGACGCATCTGCCTGTTTCGTAGCATTTTCCGCAGCTTATGCAGCCGTGTATGTTTTTGTTGCCCACGTGGACGATTTCGGCTTCCACGCCGTTTTTCTGTAATTCTTCCGCCACAAGGCTCAGGGCGGTGAAGGTGCAGCCCTTCGCGTTGGGACTGCCGTTGATAAGGAGTGCTTTCATATCTTTAAGTGAATGTTGGTGAGTGAATGTTGGTTATTTCAAAGCGCCATATTGGTCATCGGTGACGGGCTCTAACCACTCGTTGCTGGCCCCTTCCTGCACGTCCTTGTGGTAGGTGAGGTGCTGCACCCAGCTGTCCTTGGCGGCGCCGTGCCAGTGCTTCACGCCCTCGGGAATCTCGATGATCACGCCGGGTTCCAACTTGACAGCGGGTTTGCCCCATTCCTGATACCAGCCACGGCCATATACGCACACCAGCACCTGCACCTGCTTGTGGTGGATGTGCCAGTTGTTGCGGCAGCCAGGTTCGAAGGTCACGTTGACCATACCGCCGTCGTAAGGCGAAACGTAGCTGTTGCCGATGAAGTACTGCGCATAGGCGGTGTTCGGCTCGCCCCGCCGCCAGCTTGACTTCAAATCAACGCAATTCTGGACGTATATGTCGCTGGCGATGTGGTCATTGACAGAGTCTCTGACACCCAGTTGCTGGATGGCCACGGCGACGCGATGCGCCTCCATTTTGCCCACACGCTCCTGCAACACCTTCGGGATGGCGAGCAGCTGGGCGTCGGTCAGACCCATGTTCCGTGCGCCGCGCACGTGGGCGGCTAACTGGGGTTCCACGCCCTCCAAGCCGGCCAAAGCACTGACGGTCACCAACTCGCGGGCGGCGTGGGTAAGCAGGTCGCGGGCGAAGATGTCGCCGAAGAGATGCGCCTTGAGGTAGTAGTCCTCGGCGGGACAGAACTTGTAGTCGAAAGGCTGTCCCGACAGTTTAGTCTGCACCTCGGTGCCTTGTTTCAGGGCGTCGTAGCTGCCGGGGATCGGAGTGGACTCCTCCCCTATCGTCACCTCGCCTCGCTGCTCCATCACCTTCTGCAGGGTGCCCAGCGCGTTGAGCGAGCGTGGGAAGCCCGTGTAGGCGTAGAGTTGCGAGAGGGCCTCTTTGATCTGGTTGGCGGTAAGACCCGCTTCAAAGCCCTCGTGGATGGCGGTGGCTAACGACGTTTGGTCGCCCTGCGCCTCGTAGCAGGCGATGGCCGACATCGCCGCCGCCTGTTTCTCGTTGAATGTCAAAGTGTTCATATCTTTGTCTGTTTTTGTTGTCTTGTTGCAGCCGGCCATCAACACGATGGCGGCGAAAATCAGAAGGGTGTGTTTCATATTCTTTTTGATTTGTTTGTAGATGCAAAGAAATAAAAAATCCTCGAAATTTGTATTGCTACTATTCAGAGGATTAATTTGAAAATGCATAAATGTCAACTATTTACATTTTTTACAACCCAAGTTGTACAATTCAGCAAGCCGCCTTCTTTTGCAACTTCATTGTAGTTAATTGTCTCAATATCTTTGTTAGGAAATGTCTTACGAAATATATCACGAACCTGATCGTCTTCTTCTCTGCCAAATATAGGTAACACAATCAAATTATTCACTTCCAAGTAATTCACATATATTCCAATAGCGCTATCGGGATGATTAGGATCTTTATCCTCAAAATACGGAACATCAATGTATGTAAGGTTAAAAGTGTCAATGGCTTTTTGCAGACCATCCTTCATGTACTGGTATTCGTCAGGTCGCCGTTCATTACCAATAATGGTATTTCTGTCCACAAATCTGACCATCCCATCGGCGTGTCCGGTAAAATCCTCATACTGCGATTTTAGAGCAGGGATAATGATGATGTCCTTGCATTCGAGCAACTCTGACAGTTCTTTTTTCAAAGATTCCTTGTTGCATTTAGGATTTTCGGTAAATATTCTATCTGACAGTATTGCCCTACCGTCGCAAATTAGTACGTTACCGCCATCCAAGTTGATGTCGGATTCTTTTATGTTGAGTTTTTGCAACCAATCATTCTTCTCTTTAATTTCGTTTATGTCGGAACGCGAATCTTCCCATTCTTTCTTGCCTTTCAAATAAGAAGGGTTGTATTTGAACAGTATGAATTTGCCTGATTGCGTTTGAACGGGCATATAATCGCGACACCAGATGTCTTTTGTGCCTTGTATGAAGGAATAATTCACATTATGTTTCTCCAAAATGCTGACCAACCTTTTACAAACTTCCGGATGTCTGCTTTTTAGCAGTTCAGACATATAAACGATTTGTTCTACGTTATTGGTTGGTAATGAAAACGATGCCGTTTTTTCAGATTGAATATCTTCTTTTTTGATTTGCATATTGTTGCTTTTGTGTTCGTAGTATTTTGTTCTAATAGAAGGGCTGTCATTCCCCAAGAACTTCTTGCAAATTTCTTCCGTCGGTTCTATGTCGTTGTTTATGCAAATGTCCAAAAAAACAGCCTCTTTGCCACGGTCCGCTAAAACAAAGTTTTGTATGTATTCCGTTTTTATATGATTCCCGACCAATCGTCTATTCATTTTTTTCAAAATGTTTCGATGCTTTTTACTTGTCGTTTTTTTATCCAAAAGCTGATTCATCAGTTCGGTTAAAGGTATTTTCTTAAATTTTTTATACCCTCCCCAAATTGCACCTCCAATAGCTATCAAACCACTTGTAATTCCGATTATTGATTCTACTGTCATAACTGTTAAATTTGATATATTTCGATGTTGCAAAAATACAACTTTTCCCCGAATGGAAAGGACTCCCGTTTCTGCGTCATTGTCCCAACATCTCCATTCCCACCATCGGTTGGGTGTCGATCAGTTTCAGCGACTTCACCATTTGGGCGGTGCCTTCCTTGTACTTCTTGAAATGGACGGTCTGGAGGTGGCTCTGGTAGGCCTCCTTGTCGGCGTAGATTTCGAGGATGTAGATTTTACAAGGGTTTTCCTTGGTCTGCATGGAGAAGAGGGTTAGCACGCCGGGCTCCACCTTCACCGAGGTTACCCCAACTTCCTTGGCGTAAACCAGATACTCTTCCAGATACTCCGGCACCACCTCGATTTCTGCGAGACGGACGATGCGCTCGCCATAGGTGCGAAGTGGCACGTTCTCACCAAACAGCCGGCGGGCGTTGTCGGTGAAGATGTCCTGTGGGTTCAGCCCGTGCGAGGCGAGACGCTCCTCCAATGCCTGCTTGCCGCTGATGAGAACCGACTCGGCCACATACGGGTAGTCGCTGCCGTAGAGGATATGGTCGGGCGTGGTGATGGTGAGGAGCGCGTCGAGGACGTCATCGGTGGGCGCACCGGCCAGGTCGTAGTAAAGCCGCGACAGGTTGGCATCGATATCCACGGGCTTCATGATGCCCTGCTTCACCATCACGGGCAGCAGCGAACGGAAGCGCGGCAGGGCGTTGGGCAGGAACGAACCGCAGTGCGGCACCACCACCTTCAGGTTCGGATAACGCACCAACACGTTGTGGGCCACCATGTTGAGCACCGCACGAGAGGTCTCGGCCAAGTATTCGTAGCTCGCCAACGGCACGTCGGCAATCAACTGCGCGTTCACCGCCGAGGGTTTGTGCGGATGCAGGATGATGACGGCATTTTGCGCATCGAGGTAGGCCATCAGCGTGTCCAAGGCGGGGTCGCCGAGGTACTGCCCGTAGCTGTTGGTGGCCAACTTGATGCCGTCGGCTCCCAACACCTCCAAGGCGTAGCGTGCCTCCTCCAAAGCGTGCGGCACATCAGGCAGGGGCAGTGCGGCGCAGAACATAAAACGCCCTGGATAGCGGGCCTTCAGCGCGGCGCACTCTTCGTTGTATTTTCGGCACATTTTTGCCGATGCCTCCGCATCGCCGAAGAAGGGTTGCGGCGCGGGCATCGTCAGCACAGAAGTCTGGATGCCGGCCTTGTCCATGAAGGCGATGTGCTTCTCCACGTCCCAGCCCGGGATGGGGAACCCCTCGTACAGCTCGGCACCGTTGGCCTTGATGTAGTCAAGGTAACCCTGCGTGATGGCGTGACTGTGGAGGTCGATCTGAGACATGACTGGTGATGCTAAAAGTGTCATAATAGTTAAGAGGATGAATGTTTTTCTCATGATGAATGTTTAATTCAATTGTTGTTCATCTATTTTTGCAAATATTCTAAATAGTTGTCCGGAGTTACGGTGATGGTCTCCTTGACGTTATAGGCTTCGGTAAAACTTTTCGAGAACAGCACCTTTTTGGCTGGGTTCCATTTCATCTCAAAAGCGGTCATTTCACCGTCGCTCTCCTCCACCAAGTCAATTTCCTGCTGTAGCGTGGTGCGCCAGAAATAGCGGTTGCAATAGAGCCCGTAGTAGTGGTTGTGCTTCATCCGCTCGGCAATGAAAAAGTTTTCCCACAAGACTCCCATGTCGTTGCGAAGATTCACTGGCGCAAACTGCTGGATGATGGCATTTCGCACACCATTGTCATAAAAGTAGATTTTCTTGGCCCGTTTCAGTTCAGTGCGCAGGTTGCGGCTCAACCCGCCAAGCCGGAAAATTACATAGCTCTTTTCCAACAAATCGATATATTTGTCAATGGTTTTACCGTCTGTTTGCAAGGTTCGGGCCAGCTCATTGGTCGATACTTCGCTACCTACTTGGAAAGCTAATGCCTGCAACAATTTGTCAAGAAGCCGTGGTTTGCGAAGACTGTCAAGCGAGAGAATGTCTTTGTAAAGATAAATTTGTGTGAGTTCTGTGAGGTATCGGCGGGCTTCTTCGGGATGCATGATGATATCAGGATAGCTGCCGTAAATGAGCCGATTTTCCAAGGTGCGGCGCTCCTCGAACAGACCATACGTATCCATAATCTCACCGCAGCTGACGGGGTACATCTGGTACTCAAACTTGCGACCTGTAAGCGGCTCATTCAAACTGTTGCGCAGCTCAAAAGCCGATGACCCCGTCGCAATCACCTGCACATCTGGCATATTGTCCACAATCAGTTTGAGTGTCAAGCCGATATTGTCCACTTTTTGAGCTTCGTCAATTATCACCAATTCATTATTGCCGATAATGGTTTGCAATTTGGCCACATTAGTGTTCGTCAACATCGTCTGTGCCTCTGGTTCATCGCAATTGAGCGAGAGCACTTGCTTGTCGCTCCGACGTATAAATTCCCTAAGCAAAGTGGTTTTCCCCACCTGCCGGGGACCCACTATAACAATCGCTTTCCCCTTAAACAACTGACTTTCCACAACTTCTTCCAGTTTTCTCTTAATCATAGCAACGGATTTGAAATTGCAAAAATATAAAATTTCTGGATTATATTCCGAAAATTCTATATTTTTTTTGGATTACAGTCTGTAATTCACTATCTTCGTTTATTCCATCGTGTGCTTCCAGTCACCGCGGGTGTCGATGCCGGTGGCGTTGGCCAAGGTCTCCAAATGGGCGACCTCATCGTTGGTGAGCACGATGTCGGCTGCAGTTGCGGCTTCCACCACGTGACGCTCTTTCGTGGCGCCGACGATGGGCATGGTGCCCTTGGCGATGGCCCAGGCGATGCCGATCTGCGAGCACGACGCGCCATATTTCTCCCCGATGGCCTTCATCTCGTCGGTGAGGGCTTGCAGACGGTCAAGTACCGGGTTGTATTTGCGGACGCGGTGTTCCTGCGGCGGTTCCTGATGGCGCGGGCCAACGAGATGCTGGCGGGCGGGCACACCGTCGGCGAGGTGTCCGACGCGCTCGGGTTCAGCTATCCGCAGCATTTCAGCCGTGTCTATAAGCGGCATTTCGGCGTGGCACCGAGCCAGGCGGGGGCGAAATCCAATTCGTGACCTCAGGAGAATGCGTTTGTTGCGATTTTAAGACCTTACGAGGTGAAATTCCGTATACTATTATAGTCAAACAGACCTTTCTGTTCGGTTCAAATTTTCTTTCTGTTACGTCCAAAATGCGTTATGATCCGATGTTGAGAAAACAGAAGAGAACAAGTTACCTCCCCGCCCGCCAGCCCCCTGCCGCCATAATTGCCGTGGCAACAATGAACACCCAGCCAATTGGCTCGCCCAACACGACTACCGAGAGGAAAGCGCCGATGAAGGGTGACAAGGCGTAGTAGGTACTGGTCTTGGATGCCCCGATGCCCCGATGCCCCGATGCCGCGTTGCGCGTAGGTGTAGAAGAAGATGCTCAGCCCGTAAGCTACAAAGCCGAGTAACAGAATGATTGCGAAATATTTCTGGCACTATCGCCACCGCCACCTTGTCGTGGTGATGGTGGGTGATGGCAGAATGGGCCAACAGTATTACATGGGATATCAGCGACATCACTATGGAGAACGTTCTCTTCATCTTCGTCATTTCCAGACGGAAAAAGTACAATTTTTTCTTTTAGAGGGCGATGATTCCTGTCGTTGCAAACAAACAAGACTGGCCTAAGGTACAATAACCGTTTGCAGCCTATGAGAGCCTTGTATCGTCCGGTTGTGCTAAACGAGCCTATTCTCACCACCGGCTACATCTCGCTTGAACAATTCGGGGGAATTGGAACAAGATTTTGTTTGCCCTCAAACCCTGACGACCTTCGATGCAGTGCTGCCGTCGTTCGTTGCTACCGAGCCCTTTAACCTGAATTATTCATATTCCGCCAACGCCTGGACGGGCAATTATCAACGCCTGTACGGGCAATCGCCATCCGGTCCTTCAACTCTGGCGGGATGATGTGAATCCGGGAAGGATGTCCGGCAGTCGGAACGGACGGATCCGCACGCCGTCAGGTGTGCGAGGCATCTCTACGGAAAAAGGGCGCGACCGCACCGGCCACGCCCTAATTTTCAATTCTCAATTTTCAATTCTCAATTGTTTAGTCGCGGAGACAGCGGACGGAATAATGAACATAATTACCGTATGAACCAATACCTATTTTTGGTTCACCATGAAAAATGTTGTAGCAATTTGCTGTGGCTGTCCAAAAAGATGTTCTATACCCAGATTCACAAATACTTGGTGTAACTGGATGAAAATATCCTGCTGGTAAGGCTGTGAAACCCGTAGCATTGTTTGCATTAAGGTTCTTACCTGGTGAACAGTCTGGCATAGTTAGATAAGGTGAAGAAGATTGTGTGTTCCAATCTGTCTGTGCTGCTATGGATCGGGCGATATTCTGAGGAACTCCACCGCATTGGCACTGTGGCTGACTGCTCACATAATCCGTCAGCTGCGTCCACTCCGCATCGCTCGGCACATGCCAACCAAGGGGACATATACCTCTGACACCCGACGGATTAGTATTTGAACTGGGTGCACCGCACATCACGGCATACCAATTATATAGATAACCGTATGGATTGATAACTGTTGTGTCGTAACAATTTGGTACCCAACGATACCCTATTGTAGTTTGATCAGACGCACCAACCGGGATATATGTCCCATCCGCATAATGCGTAGTCCTCAAGTTCTCCTTCATCCAGCACTGGTCGCCGATCTGCACGGTGTTATAAACGTTGCCGTCGTAGTCGGTGATGGTGGCGGTGCCGCAGGCGGAGGCGTCGTTCGCCGTGGTGAACGTCTGCGTGTAGCCGTAGGCCGTACCCGCGCTGTTGGTGGCATACGCCCGCACGTAGTAGGTGGTGCCGGGCTGCAACCCTGTCATGGCGGAGGTGAAGGTGCCGGTGCCGCTCCCGTCGGTGGTGTGGTCACCCGCCACCGTCGGGTTCTGCGTGACACTCCAGCACACGCCCCGCGCCGTCACGGGCGAGCCGTTTCCCGAGTTCACCGTGCCACCGCAAACGGCCGTGGTGGAGGTGATGCCGCTCACCGCCGCCGTGGTCACCATCTGCGTCACATCCCCCTCTATGGCGATGTCGCGCACGCAACGCACCGAGAACCCGTTGGTCTTGGCCGCGTCCGGATTCACCGTCACCACGGGAGAGGTGACGGATAGCTGGATGGCGTATGCGGTGCTGTTGTCCGACTGCGTGCAACTCCAGAAGTTGGCGTTGGTTCCCACCGTGCCGCTGTTGTCGCCCGCCGGCAGCGCGGAAAATCCCGTGGCGTTGTTGTTGGGGGCATAGTCGCCGACGGCGCAGTTGATGGAGTTCGAACTCCACAAAGTGGTCGAGGCTAGCGCCTTGGCAATGTATTGCGCAGTGCCACCACACTTGAAATCGTTCTGGCTATTGACATATCCCGTCATCTGCGACCACTCCACATTGCTCGGAACATGCCAGCCTGCGGGACAAATGCCTTGCACGGAAGACGGGTTCGCATTGGAGGAAAGGCTTCCGTTCATCACAGCTAACCAGTTATAGACGAATCCGTAGGTGTTCACATTGTCGGCATTTCCGCCTGGGTTATAGCGAAATGGATCGGTGGTGCTGGCAGTCGTGGACAGCGTGATGGCCGTGCCGTTGGCGTAATGGGATGTCCGCAGGTTCTCCTTCATCCAGCACTGCTGCCCGATGGCCACCGTGTTATAGACGTTGCCGTCGTAGTCGGTCACTGTGGCCATGCCGGGACACGCAAGCCCATCCACGGAACCGGGCACACTGGGGGTCACGGTCGTGTCGGACGGGCCTGGCTCTGGCGTCACAGGTGTCCCCCCACCTTCCAGCTCCTCAATCCTATTCCGCAAGCTGTCAATCGTATTGTTCATGGCCGCCAGCAAAGCGTTCAACTGAGCCTCCGTGATGTAGTGCGCATCGTTGTTGAAGACGCTCACGTTGGAAGGTACCGTCGGGATGGTCGGCTTGTTGGTCAGGTCGTTGTAATTGCCACTGAACAAGTTCGGTTTGTTGAGAATCTGCGCTTTTCCACTCATGGCATTCCAGTCTGCATTGACCTGCACGGGTACCTGCGCGGCGGTGATGTAATTGGCCGCGTTCAGCTGGCTGGTGGTCACATAATTGGCATCATTGGTGAACGTGCTGACATTTGCGGGAATAGTCGGGATGGTTGGTTTGTTAGTGAGGTCGTTGTAGTCCTTGTCCCAAGCATTGAACTGCGGGTCGGTTTCTGTATAGCCAGTGAGATAGCCTGCATCATTGTTGAAGGCACTCACGTTGGTGGGGACTGTGGGAATGGTCGGAGTATTGATTATTTCCGAGTAGTTGTACGTCGGTTTGGTGGCCTCTTTCGCCCATGCCGGAACCGTCGGGTCGGTTTCTGTATAGCCTGTGAGATAGCCGGCGTCGTTGGTGAAATAACTCACGTTGGTGGGAACCGTGGGAATCGCCGGGATAGAGTCCATTGTTATGTATCCCGCATCGTTGTTGAACACACTCACGTCTGCGGGAATCTGCGGAATCTGCGGGCGATTCGTCAAATCGTTGTAGTCACCGCTGAAACCGTTGCCCGCCTCCTTGGCGTACAGCGCATACGGTACGCTCATTAACTGCTGGGTTGTCGTAATACTGTAGTCGTTGCCGCCGTTGGGGTCGATGTCCGTCTTCAGGAAGTAGGGACCGCCCGCCCAGTCGATGCCCGCGAAGCTGCCGTGCAGCACGCTGCCGCCGCCAATGCTGACGGTGACCAGCCCGTTAGCGTTAGTGGTCGTCACGTGCGACTCGGAATAGACGGCGTCGCCCGTGGCACTCCCTTGCAGGATGTTCACGCGCACGCCCACCTGCGCGTTGGTGACCAGTTGGTTGCTCGCATTGCGCACCACCGCCTGGTAGGTGAACTTGTCCGGTGCTTGCGCATAAACAGTTACGACCAGCAAAAGACAGATTGCCATTAATGTTGTTATCTTTTTCATAATCTCAATTTTTATGTTTGTACTAATCTTTCGTTCAGCCTGTTATAAAGCCGTTTCCGCTTTCTGTCACAAACACAAAAAAAATCGTGAACTTTGTTTATTCGCACTTGAGGTTCTCGACTACCTGTATCACAAATAAGAAAGCCCACGATATAATCGCGAGCGTTTCTCGTCTTTCTTTTTGTGATACATTTGAAATTGTCGAGATTCCAAGTGACAAAAGAAAAGCGAAAACGCTTTATGTCAATATATTAAAATGTTTTATCTAATCCTATACGCTTATTACAAATTGGTGAATGATCCTTGATTTATCACGGCAAAAATACAAAATAATGGGATATGCGCATTAAAAAAGATTAGAATATTCCATGCGTCCAAGCCTTACTCCCCGCCGCCCCGGCAGCCCACCTGCTCACCACGACGCAGAGACAGCGGCAAAGACACGAATTTTCCGGGCAGCGATGTTTCAAATCATCGCAAACAAACACTCGCGAGAGATTCAAAAATCCAATTCTGTCAGTCAAAAATCGTGACTGCCATAGGTTCTCGGAAAAGCCAGCCGATGCGATGTCTTTCTCCTGCTCATTTCTACGGAATGTATTTGACCAGCCCGAAGTTGGTGGCAATCCAAAGGGTACCGTCCTCTATGACAATGTCACGAATAACATTTTTCCTTTGGAATCTTTGAAAATGGGAGTGAAAAAGGGAACCCACGCCCATAGTTGCGAAAACATTTTTGTATATTGAAAAAAAAAGTGTACTTCTTGCCAGAAGTTTTAAATATGGAGAGAATAGACAGGAAACTATATACAGACCGAATCCTTAGTCTGTTGGGCAAAGGGGGAGTGATAGTGTTGACCGGTCACCGCAGAGCGGGCAAAAGCTGTATTTTGGAATGCCTTGCCGCCAATCTTAAACACAATGACGGCCATGTGTTGTATGTAGATATGGAGAATCCAGACTATGCTGACATTACGGACTTTGAACAGCTTAACGGTTGGATCAAGAAGCACCTTTCGGAGAAATACTATTTTGAAGACCTTGGTATAAGAAACTACCTGTGCCGGGACAAACGGCAAGCAGATTTGGAAAAAATCCTGGAGAATGCCGTCTATATCAAACTTGTCAATGACGGTTATACGGTATATGTCGGGCAAATGGATGGCAAGGAGATAGACTTCGTGGCGCGGCGCGGCGATGAGAGGGCCTACTATCAAGTCTCTTTGCAGATTTCATTCCCTGAAACATACGAACGTGAATTCGGGAATCTGAAACGCATAAAGGACAACTACCCAAAATATGTGGTAACGATGGATCCCCTATCGTCGCTGCTGAATGACAACGGCATACGGGTGCTGAAAGCGGAGTCGTTTTTGTGATTACTGGACAAAAGCGGCACGACACCACGCTCCCGAAGCGGTTCCATACGTTCCACTTGGAGACTTCGTGTTAGTTACTTCGTGTTAGTTATTTCATGTTGGTTATTTCATGTTAACACAAAGTAATCAACAGCGAAGGCTAACTAACAGCGTAGCTAACTAACAGCCGAAGGCTAATTAACAGCGAAACTCATCAACAGCCGCAGGCTCACCAACAGCGCAGCTCACCAACAGCCGAAGGCTATTTCAGCTCCAACCTCAGCACCCTGATAGGCCTGTCTTTACCTTGATACTGGGTCTCGTCGATGCAGGTTTCCCCGGTGGGTTGGAATCCGCATTTCTCCATCACCCGGCCGGAGGCGGGATTGTCAACGAAATGTCCGCTGATGAGCGATCGGATGTCCGTCGTTCGGCGGATATAGTCTAACATCGCTTGCAGCGCTTCGGTGCAGATGCCTTGGTTCCAGTACGGTTTGGCCACCCAATAGCCGCAGAGGGGCTCCCCCTCGCGGGCGGGGAGATTGCATTCGCACGAGGGACCGTAGCCGATGGCCCCGATGGCTTCTCCCGTCGCGTTGAGTTCGATGGCCCAGTTGGAGTCGTTATGGAATACCGTGCGGATGATCTCTAAGCTTTCCTCCACGCTGTTGTGCGGCGGCCAGCCCGCCCGAGGTCCCACGTCGGGGTCGGAGGCGTATTTGAACAAGGAGTCGGCGTCGCTCTCAAACCAGGGACGAAGCGTCAGCCTCTCGGTCCGCAGCATGAGTCTGGCCTTCTCGGCGAAAGGCGTGCGGGTGAGGTTTTCTACCTCGCGATAATCTTCGGGTTGCTCAAGTCGGATAGTCATAGTCTATTTTATCGGATGAAATTCGTTCAAGTGAATGTTGGTGAGTAAATGTTAACACGAAGTCTTCAACATCTTTTGGTGCATCTTCAACATCTTCAGGGCCTGCTTGTAGGGACTTGTGGTGACACTCGTAAAGTAAGCGGCCATATCGGTAGTGTAGGTGCACTTGTAGTGGCCTTTGGTGAAAAGTTCCTCCTCGGAGAAGCTACCCGCCAGCTGAATCATTTCGTCATGGGTTTGCTCCAGAAGCCGCTGTGCCTCCTGAAACGAGGTGTTCTGGTGTTTTTCCACCAGCATCTTGTCCATTTCGTGGTAGTTTTTGCGATATTCGTCAGGCAGATAGTCCCTTTGATGACCTTCGCGGATATTGTTCACAAATTCGCGCATCAGCACCTGCCATTCATAAAGGTGTATGAGGAGGTCGCGGGCGCATTGGTCGTAAATCCACCGTGCACCGCATTTTTTTGGGTCATTGGCGAACTGGAAGGTCGCGTTCAGTTCGTCATCAGTCATTTTGCCGATTTGCTCGGACAGCTTCGCATAACTGTCCGACATGGCTGCTAAGAGTTCGTTTTTGTCCATTGTCGTTTTGGGGCTTTCACATTTGTTCTATTCAAAAAACCTTGCAAAAATACAACTTTTCTTGATTGAATGCTGAAAGCTGGTGACTTCGTCACGGCGACCGCACCAAAATTTCATCTCGACCGTTCCGGCGCGGCGGCAATGGAGGCATCTGCGGGGACGCAGATGCCCGTGGCTGGTGCCTCGTGATGGCTCCCGGCTATGTTCTCTGCGCTTCTTTCTGATTGGTGTTTTTGCAATATATTGATA
>CAMJXE010000040.1 GCA_946409645.1 uncultured Bacteroidales bacterium | reverse complement strand
AAGAACATGGTTACTGGTGCTGCTCAGATGGATGGTGCTATCCTCGTTGTGGCCGCTACCGATGGTCCTATGCCTCAAACCCGTGAGCACATCCTGTTGGCAAAGCAGGTCGGTGTGCCGAGAATGGTTGTTTTCATGAACAAGGTTGACTTAGTGGACGATCCCGAATTGCTCGACCTCGTTGAAATGGAGATTCGTGACCTTCTCACTTTCTACGGTTTCGATGGCGATAACACTCCCGTTATCCGCGGTTCTGCTCTCGGTGGCTTGAACCTCGAGCCGAAGTGGGTTGAAAAGATCGTTGAACTCATGGATGCAGTTGACACTTGGATTCCGCTGCCTCCTCGTGATGTCGATAAAGACTTCCTCATGCCTGTTGAGGACGTGTTCTCAATCACTGGTCGTGGTACCGTTGCTACCGGTCGTATTGAGACTGGTGTTATCCACACGGGTGAGCCCGTTGATATCATCGGTATGGGTGCAGAGAAACTTAAATCTGTCGTTACGGGTGTGGAAATGTTCCGCAAAATCCTTGACGATGGTGAAGCTGGTGATAACGTTGGTTTGTTGCTCCGCGGTATTGACAAAGACGAAATCCGTCGTGGTATGGTCATCGCAAAACCCGGTTCAATTCATCCTCACAAAAAATTCAAGGCTTCTGTGTATGTGTTGAAGAAAGAAGAAGGTGGTCGTCACACTCCGTTTGGCAACAACTACCGTCCTCAATTCTACTTCCGTACCACTGACGTGACGGGTGCTATCACATTGCCTGCCGGCGTTGAAATGGTGATGCCTGGTGATAACGTGGAAATCACAGTTGATTTGCTCTCTGAAATCGCTCTGAACCAAAACCTCCGTTTCGCTATCCGTGAAGGTGGCCGTACGGTCGGCGCTGGTCAGGTTACCGAAATCTTAGACTAATTTTAACACCAAAATATCGAAATCGGGGTGTTATATGCACCCCGATTTTACAGGGGAATAGTTTAAGGGCAGAATAGTGGTCTCCAAAACCATTGATGGGAGTTCGAATCTCTCTTCCCCTGCTAAAAAGTCAGGTTCTCATAGCCTGACTTTTCTTTTATAAGGGTCGTTATGATTTTGATGTACCATAATGTGGACAAAAAGGCCGGTTTTAATACCGTCTCCGCCGAAAACTTTGAGCGGCAACTGCGTTATGTCCAACAACATTGGCAACTCACGGATATGGACACTTACGTCCGCGATTGCCACACTAACCCACGACTCGCCACTGTAACCTTCGACGACGCCTACTACTGCCTTTTTACCTTCGGACAAGGCATCCTCGGCGAACTTAACGTCCCCGTCACAGTGTTTGTTCCTGTTTACCACGTGGGAGGTGACAACTGCTGGGACGAGGAAGAACCCGATTACCAGAAGATTGACACCCTTTCCTGGTGGGCTATCGAACAACTGTCCCGAAACCCGCTCTTCACCTTCGGCTCTCACGGGATGACCCATGTCTCCCTGCGATATTTCACAAAGAAAGATATGGTGAAGGATTTGCGGGATTCCAAGGAAATTCTGGAAGAACATCTGCAAAAGAGCGTGGATTATTACGCCTATCCATACGGCCAAGAGAAGGATTTCGGATGTGCAACTCCCGAACTGCTGCAGGAAATAGGTTTCAAAGCCGCTTTCACCACGCTATGGAAACTGAATAATTTGCACGAAAATCCCTATCGTCTCCGCCGAGTTGAGATCAAACCGACGGATTCCATGGAAGATTTCCAACGATATTTGAATCCGAAGGTGGATTTGCGTTTTGTCAAACAGGAAATTAAAAGCCTGCTGCGATAAAATAAAAATATACCACAGGAATACTCGAATTTTTGTACTTTTGCACTCGAATGTAAGAATCGTAAAATGATGGCTCCCATACAGATGGTGGATTTGAAACAACAGTACCTGCGCCTTAAGTCCGAAATTGACGCAGCGATTCAGCGCGTGCTCGATTCCACTGCCTTCATACAAGGTTCCCCCGTTCGAGAATTTGAAGAAAACCTTTCTCAATATACTGGCTCTAAGTATGTTGTGAGTTGCGGAAGCGGTACTGACGCGCTTCTTGCAGCACTTATGTCAATCGGCATTGGTGCGGGTGACGAGGTCATTACAGTACCTTACACATTCATAGCCACGGTGGAAGCCATTGCCCTTTTGGGTGCGAAACCGGTTTTCGTGGATGTATACGCAGATAGCTTCAACATGAATGTTCACCAATTAGATGCAGCTATTACCCCGAAGACGAAAGCCATCATCCCCGTGCATTTGTATGGGCAATGTGCGGATATGGAGCTGATTTTGGATATTGCTAAGAAACACAATATCAGTGTAATAGAAGACGCATGTCAAGCCCTTGGCGCAGTATATACTTTTTCTGATGGTACCAAAAAGCAAGCGGGAACGATGGGCACGATAGGCTGCACCTCTTTCTTTCCATCCAAGAATTTGGGCGGCTATGGCGATGGCGGGGCTTTGATGACGGGAGACGACTCATTGGCTGAAAAATTGCACGCCATTTGTCGCCATGGATCAAAAGAACGCTATCTACATCAATATATAGGCTTGAATTCGCGTCTCGACACGTTGCAAGCCGCTATTTTGCAGGTGAAACTTCAACATTTGGACGAGTTTATCGAAGCACGTCAGACTGTTGCACGTTACTACGAAGAGGCGCTTTCGCAGATTCCAAAATGGACGCTTCCCATCCATTCTGAATATTCCACACACACTTTCCATCAGTTCACAATAAAAGTGAATGCACAATATCGCGATGATATTCGTAAATATCTGCTCGACAAACAGATACATACTGCAATCTATTATCCCGTCCCTGCACATCTTCAGCTGGCGTATCAATATCTGAACTACTGCGAAGGGAATTTTCCAGTTTCCGAGCAACTGTGCAAAGAGGTACTCTCATTGCCTATTCACACTGAAATGACCACCGAACAATTACAATTTATTATCCAAACCATCGTTAATTGTCCGTTATGAAAGACTATTTTGCACATGAAACCGCTGTTTTGGACGAAGGATGCCAAATTGGAATGAATACCAAAATTTGGCATTTTGCTCACGTGATGTCTGGTGCTGTCATCGGTCAGAATTGTGTGATTGGACAAAATGTGATGATTGCCAATCGCGTAACTTTGGGCAATGGAGTGAAGGTGCAGAATAATGTATCTGTATATGAAGGAGTTATATGTGAAGATGATGTTTTCTTGGGACCTTCTATGGTCTTCACGAACGTCATCAACCCGCGGGCTTTCATCGATCGCAAGAGCGAGTTCAAGAGCACTTTGGTGCGGCGCGGTGCCACGATTGGAGCAAATGCAACTATTGTGTGCGGAAATACGATAGGCTGCTTTGCGCTGATTGGTGCTGGTGCCGTTGTGACACACGATGTACTTGATTACTCGTTAGTTGTGGGAAATCCTGCACGTCAAATAGGGTGGGTAAGCGAGTGTGGTTGTCGTTTGGAATTCGATGAAAAAGGTGAAGCTGTGTGCCCCGAAAGTGGTCAAAAATATCAGTTAATAGATTGTCAGGTCAGAAGGATTTTGTAATATGGGTAGGAAAGTTATACGTATTCTTTTGATTATCATCTCATTGTTGGTTGTCAAGTCAACGGCTTTTGCCACGCACCAACGAGCGGGCGAAATTAGTTACGTGTATATTTCTGGGCTTACTTACGAGTTCACTATCGTTACTTATACTTATACTCCGAGTCTCGCCGATCGTCCTGAAATCGAGGTTTGGTGGGGAGACGGCACTTCCTCGATCATACAGAGGAATGTAAAGGTGAATATGGAAAACAATATCAGTCAGAACATTTATGTCACGCAACATACCTTTTCTGCGGTAGGGACTTTTCATGTCACATTTGAGGATCCCAATCGAAACGCAGGTATTGTAAATATTCCCAGTTCTGTGGAAATTCCCTTCTTTATTGAAACGATTTTGGTTATCAATCCGTTCATCGGAGGAAACTCCTCGCCACAGTTGCTAAATCCCCCGTTGGACAACGGCTGCACAAGCGTGCCATACTATCATAATCCCGGAGCTTTCGACCCCGAAGGGGACAGTCTGGCGTACAGTCTCATCAGCTGTCGTGGCTATGAAGGTGAGGATATTCCAGGTTACACATTGCCACAAGCTTCCAATTACATCTCTATTGACCCGTTAACTGGCGATTTAACGTGGGATTCGCCTCTCATGGCGGGAGAATACAATATCGCCATTTTGATCGAGGAATGGCGTAATGGGGTCTTTATCGGAAGCATGGTGCGCGATATGCAGATTACCATTGCACCGTGCGATAACGAGCCACCCGAAATAGAAGTATATGATACATGTGTTATTGCGGGTAGCAGGATAGATTTATTGGTGTATGTCTCCGACTCGACTTCCACTAAGGTTACTTTGTCGGCAACGGGCGAACCGTTGTTTGTTACAGAGTCGCCAGCGCAATTCTCCGAGACTACTGCAGAAGTACCATACGCTACTCATTTTATCTGGAATACGATGTGTAGTCATGTGAAAAAGAGTCCGCACGAAGTGATTTTCAAAGCTAAAGATAACGGTCCTCATGTGGAATTGGTCTCGTTTAAGACATTGCGGATTCGTGTTATCGCACCTAAACCGGAGAATCTAAATGCGTTTCCAGAAGGTAATGTGATCCACTTGGATTGGCAACCTGATTCGTGTTCCAATGCAATCGGATATGATGTGTATCGTCGTAATGGGGAAGATGATTTTGAGCCCGATTCTTGCCAAACTGGCTTGCCATCGGAAGCCGGATACACGAAGATCGGAAGTACAGGTGGCTGGCTGGATACTACCTTTACCGATGATGGGTTGGTGTTGCCGCTATATCATGGTAATGAGTATTGTTATCGTGTAGTTGCCATGTTTTCAGACGGTTCCGAGAGTATCGTCTCAGACAAGGTATGCGCCCATATTGCCAATGATGCACCCATTTTGATCAATACTGATGTGGTGACTACTGATGCTGAGAACGGCAATATCCTTGTTCGCTGGCTCTTCCCACCAGAAGTTGACTCGGTAGCTTTCCCATCTCCATATTATTTCCAATTGTTCAGAAAAAACGAAAATGATGAAGATGTTTTGATTCATACTGTCGAAGCATCAGAAAATCCAGCCGATACTCTTTCTTATATGGATCATGATTTAAATACTTTGGATGAAGACTACACGTATCAAGTGAAGATTTTCAATTCTGATACCTTGATTGAGAATTCCGATCCAGCAACTTCTATTTTTCTCTCTTTAACTTCGGCGGATAAGCGTTTGGCCTTGTCGTGGACGAACATCCAACCATGGAACAACATTCGTTATAAAGTTTTCCGTTTCGATGAACAAACCGCTGATTGGGATTCTTTAGCGACTGTGACAGATACATATTACACAGATTATGGTCTTGATAATGGTAAGACTTACTGCTATTACGTTGAGGCAGAAGGTTATTATTATATTCCCGACACTATCGGACCGCTGTTTAATCGGTCGCAACGGGTTTGTGGTTCTCCATACGATGACGAACCTCCTGAAATGCCCGATATTTCTGTTTCTACGGATTGCCAATATGTTGAGTTTAGTTGGTTGTTTAGTTCAGATTCAACAGCAACCGATGCTGTACATTATTATATATTTTACAAGCCAACTTTGAATTCACAATTTACATGTATTGATTCCTTCGATAATTCAGATATATGTTATCCTGATCCGTGCACTTATACTATCTTCGCTTCAGGTTCTGATGTATTAGTTGGCTGTTTTGCCATGCAGGTTTCCGATAGCAATAGAAATCTAACACCGATGTCAGATTCGATTTGCATTGATGTTTTCGAGTGCCTTGACTATCAGTTACCCAATGTATTCACTCCTAATGAAGATGGTATCAACGACCTTTTTACGCCCTTTATCCCTTATTCCGGGGTGCAAAAGATAGAGATGGATATTTTCGATAGATGGGGTAAGCGTGTCTTCCATACCTATGACCCTGACATATTGTGGGATAGTTCCGACGAAACTACGCATCTTCCCTGTCCTGATGGTGTCTATTATTATGGTTGTAAGCTGTATGTCAATACGTTGGCGGGAGAAATCTATTATTTGTTGAATGGATCCATTACGCTGATACGGTAATAGAGATATTTACTTCATGGTCAATAGTAAAATATTCAGAGCGACATCGGTAACAGGTTCTGTTCTGCTGCGCAACAAGCCGGACCAAGGCACCGCTTTGGGCCAGTGTGTTGCACTTGGAATTATGTCCTTGTTCACTATCCCTTTCTTCATAATGTGGTTGGAATCGTTTGACCCTACTATTATTGAAGATTGGTTAGGTACTTTGTTGATTTTCTTTCTTCCATTTTGGATTATCTTTGTCTTGCTCATTGAAATCTATTGGGGATTTCTGGGCAGTGAGATTGTATATTATTCGGATACAGTACTTTATATCCAGCAAAAGCAATCATTTCGAAGAGACGTGGTGATTCCCTGGGATAGCATTACCGATATTGAGTCGTATGATGAGCCGATTCTCTATTACGCGCTTCCCACGCACGACCCAACCATCTGCATCCACTATAAGACAGCCGACGGAAGGACGAAAAAGTCCCGTTTTGCCTACCATTTGAGTCCCAAGCAGCGCGAGGCCGTCATTGGCCGCATTCAGGAACTGTTGGTGAAGAATTTTGGGTGAAAATGATCATGCCTCTTTCTCAAACAAAGCGTCCATTGTGATGGCAGAATGGAACTGTCCGGAATAGCTGTTCCGGGTCAGGCCATAGGTGGTGACAAGCGCAAGCTGGATAGATTTCCGGCATCGGGTTTCTTCCGCAAAACGGTCCACTTTTCGTCGCAATTCCGCATCGTATTCTTTGTCCACTGAAAATTCAGAAGATGAGAATTTCATTTCGCACACACAGACAACTCGGTCTGCACGATCGAAAAGCAAATCTATTTGAGCTTTCCCTTCCTTGCTGCGCCACGGGGAAGACGTACTTTCCACTGCGGAAAACCCCAAGGCTTTTTTGATTTGGCGAATATGCGTCATACATACATCCTCGAACGCAAGTCCACGCCAAGTATTCAACTGAGGTGTCCGCAGATTGGTTGTCCAAAAATTTTCTCGCACATTTGGCTGATTATCAATAAATTCCAGGTAAAAAAGGGAAAAACTATCTACCAATTTGTAATAGACCTCTTTTGCTGAACCTCCGTAATAAATGTATGACACAACGAAATCGCTCAACACGAGCGTTTTAAGCATCTTGGTCAGACGGCCGTTGTAAGCGATTCCCGTCTTTTCGGCAATCTCTTTCCGTGTGAGTCCGTCTCTTTTTGCTGCCAATGTACGCACAATTTGCATATATTTATCGGAATCGGAGAACAAAGACTTGTATAATTTGGAGAATTCTTTTCTGAGTTTGCCAGTTTTGGAAAAGAAAAGTGAATCTATATTTTGCGCCAAACTGCGGTTCGGCTGAAGATAATTAAGATAGTAAGGAATACCGCCAAAAACCATATAGCTTTGAATTTGGTCATAGCGATCCATGGAAATGTTCCTTGATTGGAAAAACCGCTCGCATTCCCACAGGGAAAACGGCTCTAAGTGAATATCGAATGTGGCGCGTCCGTATAACCCTCCCGTACTGTTCAGGATGTTGTCTGACATCCACGAGGCGGCGGATCCGCACACAATCAGCATAAGGTTGGCACAAGCAGCTCCCCAATTATTCCAAAAATGCTCCAAAGCGGTCACAAATCCCGGCGACTCCAACCCCATCCAAGGCAGTTCGTCAATAAAAACCACCAGTCGTTCACTGGGTGATTGCATTTCCAGCAAATCTTTCAGACAATCGAAAGCATCAAACCAATCGGCCGGATAGGTGTCCCATTCGCCGCCATATTGCTGGAGCGAAGTGCAGAAGCTCCGCAGTTGTTCGCGTTTCAGATCGAAACCTTCCGTATCCTTTTCCGCCGGCGAGAGTCCTGTATGGTAAAAAGCGAATCTGCCCTCAAAATGTTCCCGAATCAGAAAAGTCTTCCCGACCCGTCTCCGACCATACACAACTACAAACTCCGGTCTGCCTGAATGGTACAAACGGACCAATTCTTCTCTTTCTTTCTGTCTTCCAATAATTTGCTGCATAATCAACTATTTGAAATTGTCCGCAAAGATACATTTTTTTCTTTATATGGACAAGTTCTAACTATATTATTTGTCCAAATGAACCATAATATTTGTTTATATGGACAAAAACTATGGACGAATTGTGTCCAGACAATTCATGTTCTGGCTTCTGAAAAATGCTATTTTTGCCACCTGAAAATATACTTCCATGCCAACGAACCCCAAATCAGACCCGAACGAGCTCGACGGCCGCACCAAACTGTTGCGCAGCCGTCCGGAGCCAGATAACATTTTGGTGTTCGAGCTAGCAACACTGATCGGGTTGTTTTTCAGCTTTATGGCGTTTTATTTTGTGATTTCTGAGATGATTGAAATCGGTTGGCGAGGCTTGGACGGATTTTGGCCGTTTTTATACCTTTTCATTCAGGCATTTATCATTTGTGGTATCCCCGTTGCTTACACGCTAATGGTTTTGGATATGCTGATTTGGCAGATAAAAGGCGAGGAACTTGTCACCTATTCGGAAAAGGACTTGCTCGTCCAACATAAGAGTCTGTTCAGCAGGTACTTGCGGATTCCGTGGGATTGTGTCCTGAACGTGAAACCCTATTCTTGTCCATGGTACAAATTTAAAGGGCGAGATGGGGACGAAACACTCTGTCTGACCTATAAAAACGCGAAAGACAAGACCAAAAAGGTGCGGTTCGGACTGTTGCTCAACGAAGAACAGCAGGAGTTTGTCATAGAGCGCATTAAGGAGCTGTGCGTGGAGAGTTTCGGGAAATAATAATAGGCGATAGGTCTATTCCAATTCCGACAAACGATATGGGATGCTGTTGGGATCTTGGTAGTTGTTCCACACAGCAAGAATCGTTACCTTGTCAGGCTGGGGTGAATAAAAAAGGTAACTTGTCGAATGATGATTTTGCGCACTTCACAACCATTATATGTCACGCCTTCATGTTGCGCTCCGATGTAGGGGAAAGTGGCAAGCTGTTCGACATTATCCATTATTCTTCTGTAGGTTTTCCGGGCGGCGCTAAATCCAAACCTGCCAAGCACATATTCGATTTCGGCGTCAAGTTCACGTTGAGCACCTCGCAACCACTCTATTTCAAAAACCATACTTCGAACGGATTGAATCAGAAACTTCCTGATGAGAGACCAAAGGCTCTTCACCAGCCTCAGCCTTGCGGATGCGGTCAAGCAGAATGACCTGCATCTCCTCGGCGGTATGTGCATTGGGGGATGTGATAGGTTTGGCGGCAAGTTCCGAAATCAGCAGATTCACCTTGTCTTGGAGCCATTGGCCTATACTTTCACGAGTGGTGAGGTCGGGATTAATACGCCTCACGGTGGCATCATCTACATTTATTGTTACAGTACACATAGTTTCTATATCTATTCTCAGACCGCAAAAGTACTATTTTTTCTGTTATGCTACGATGCGTTAACGTAATTTAACACTGTCGGTCTCAAATCTTAGATTTCAGGAGATTTCCTTCTTGAAACTCGAAACCGAAAAAATACTACTTTTGCCCTCCAAAAAGAATGTTATGAGAACCAAACTGTTATTGTACGCCTTATGTATGCTCTTCCTCGCTGGCACGCCGCTCGCAGGGCTCGCGCAGTCCGATGGCCAAAGGGAGCTGTTGGAGCGGGCCTACGACACAAAATCGTACGTCCTATTGGAACAGTTCTTCGACAACTGGCAGAAGGAATATACTGATAATGAGGTGGAAGCACCCGACAAATGGGTTGCGGAGGCGCACAAGGTGTTCGCCGCAATGCTACGTCCGGATATTTCCTCGGAGATTGGGATTGAGGTTCTCGGACCAGTGCTTGTCGTACAAAGCACGTTGGATAAAATAGGTTATATGAATAAGAAATCAATGGCTTTTCAAAAAGGTGATTTGGACAAAACAGTATATGTCACCGTTGATTCCGCCATAGATTTCCGACCGAAATACCAAATCGAAGGACTTACGGCAGTTTATCTGACTGAAGGTTATAAAACTATCGTCAATGATTATCTTACAACATTCATACTCCCTCCGTTGGAAATTGAAACATTTGATGATTGGGAACTGACGGAAACAGACGGTATGTGGACTATAATTGGCAATGAGAAAGAACCTTACGACTTTGAGGAGGCAAAATTACAAGAAGAATTAGAGAGAATACTTTTTTTGAGAGATTATGCAGGTTCGATACTCTGCCATTACTTTTTGGCGTCCGTGATCACTCCTTTTTTCTCAATAGACAAGATTATATTTGACCGCTCCCTTCAATATGCTGTTGTGGAATATCATCAGTGCAAACGTGGCGGCACCATCGTGCTTAAAAAAGTGAAAAATAAATGGACTTTCGACCATCAATATGAAAGGTGGGTTTCCAGTTAGTAAAGGGTTTCAGCTAATAGCACTTTTTTATTATTGTGTGGAACTATGCCTAAGCGAAACACTTGTTTTTATTAACTATATATGATAAAAATTGTGTTAAACTTCTTTTTATAAAGTATAATTCATGAAATTTATAATCCTATGCCAACAAACCCCGATTCAGACAAAAACGAGCTCGACGGCCGCACCAAACTGCTGCGCAGTCGCCCGGAGCCGGATCTCATACTCTTTTTCGGTCTGTGTACACTCATCGGTTCTGCATTCTGTATTATCGGCTTGATTTCCCTTATCTGGTGGATAATAGACGAGTGGCCCGATATATTTGGCATATTGTTTTTTATATTGCTACTGATGTTACCTGTCGCTTATACTTTATATGCTTTGGATATGCTTGTTTGGCAGGTTAAGGGTGCCGAAACCGTGTCGTATGATGAAAACGGCATTGTAATCCATCTCAAAAAACTCTTCGACAGGAAAACAATCATTCCTTGGAACAGTATTGTGAAAGTGGAAAAATTTGAGAAGCCTTGGTGGACTTTCTTTAGAAGGTCATACTTGTATGATGCCTCGCTTCGAATACATTACCGATTGGAAAATGGACCTCCATACACGATAAAATTCGGATTGCTGCTCAACGAAAAACAGGAGGACATTATAATTGACAGAATTTATGAGCTTCAAGATATGTTTTCAACAAAAATGGAATATAACGATAGTGCAATCAACCTTTTCACACTGGAAAACGCCCGCGGCCTCCGGGCCACCATCACCAACCTCGGCGGACGCGTCGTGTCGTTGTTCGTGCCCGACAGAAACGGCATCTTGCGCGATGTCGTGCTCGGATTCGAAAACGTGGAAGACTACCTTCCCGAAAACCACCGTTCCGACTTCGGAGCGGCGATTGGAAGATACGCCAACCGGCTGAACAACGGGCAGATAACCATCGACGGGAAAACGTACCAGCTGCCGCAAAACGATGGCAAGAACTGCTTGCACGGCGGTCCGGACGGCTGGCAGTACCGCATCTTTAACGTTGAAAAAGAGGGCGACAACCGGCTGGTGCTGAGTTTGGTCAGCGAGGACGGCGACAGCGGGTTCCCGGGCAATGTGTGCGCCCGCGTCACCTACATGCTGACGGACGACAATGCGCTGGATATTCAGTATGAGGCGGTTACGGACGAGCCGACGGTCATCAACATGACCAACCACAGCTACTTCAACCTCAACGGCGATGCCTCCACCGACATCCTCAGCCATCTGCTGACCATCGATGCTGACCACTACACTCCTATTGGCGAGACGTTTATCCCCACGGGCGAGTTGGCACCTGTGGAGGGCACCCCGACGGATTTCCGGCAGCCCAAGCCGATTGGCCGCGACATCGCCGCCGACTTCGAACAGTTGCGCATCGGGCGCGGATATGACCACAATTGGGTGTTGAACACTAAAGGTGACGATTCCCGTCCTTGCGCCCGTTTGCAGAGTCCCGTAACGGGCATTGCCTTAGAGGTTTACACTACCGAACCGGGAATGCAGGTCTATACCGGCAACTTCCTCGACGGCACGGTCGTCGGGAAGGGTGGGGTAGTCTATCACCGGCGGGCGGCCGTCTGTTTGGAAACGCAAAAGTTCCCCGATTCGCCCAACCAGCGTTGGCCGGAGTCGGATGCTTTTTTGCGGCCGGGGGAAACGTATCGTAGTCACACGAAATTTCGGTTTTGTAATCTGTAGGAGGGTGTGTCAAAAGTCCAAAAATCGGCATTTTTCGATTTGTAACTATCTGATAATCAAATAGCAATTTTTGCCAAAACAGACTTATGACACACCCTCCTACGTACGGAAAACGACTGCCATGAACTGTTTTATATGACAAAGACAACAAATTCAAAAAACTTTTTCAAAATAATCTCTTGTTTTATAAAAAAAACGTATTTTTGCCGCATATAATTAACGGAATGTCTAATAATAAAAAATTATAATATAGTAATAAATCTACTCCTAATAATACATAAATAAAGCGTTTTCGCTTTTCTTTGTAACGTTGAAATCCGGAAAATTTCATGAAGTTGCTACGCAAGAAAGTGGAAATGCTCACGGCGGAATCCGTGGGCTTTCTTGTTTGTAGCATAGGTTTTTTCCGGAACCTCAACGTAAAACAGAAGTTCACGGTTTTTTTTGTGTCTGTCTGTCGAGAAGTGAAGACAAAAAAAAACGAATATGACAGACAAATTACAATATATCGCCGGCCAAATAGCCAAAGAGAATATGAACGCGGAAATCTCTCCCGCTCATATTTTCAAAGCCTTGTTGAACAAGGATTTCGGTCTCGTTTCCGTAATCGAAAAAGACCTGAACAGTGACTATTATTACATTACGGATTGGGTGGATATGCAGATACGGAATTGTGAGAAATCCGTGTCCGCTGTCTCCGAACCGCTATTGTCCGCTGCTTCGGAGGAGGTGTTCCGCGAGGCCGACAACTACCGCCTGAAACTTGACGAGGAAAAGATTACCCCGCTCTGTCTCTTCGCCTCGCTCATCACCCCCGGTGTCGGCTTCTCGTTCGACCAGATGAAAACCTTCCCCATCTCCGTAAACCAGTTGCTGACCCTGAAGGGCGCTCCTATATATAATAATGTAGTCGAGTCTTCTGCCTCGCGTCCTACCTCCGCCTCCTTGCTGGGGAAATATTGCGTATGCAAAAATGACGAGCGGATGCAGGGGAACAAACAGGCCGTCATCGGCTTTGAACACGAGATTTCCGTCTTTTTCGAAATATTGGGACGGAAAACAAAGTCAAATCTGCTGATTACGGGCGAGTCCGGGGTAGGGAAGTCGGCGTTGGTGAACGGTTTTGTGGACCGCATCGTCAGCGGCGAAGTGCCTTCCTTCTTGAAAAACGCTACCGTTTATGCCTTGGATACGGCCCTGCTGTCGGCAGATTCGAACTATAAAGGCGAAATTGAAGACCGCTTCAAGAATATTCTCAACGAGATAAAGCAACAAGAATGCGCCATCCTGTGCATCGAATCGGTGGATAAGCTGATGGACAAAAACGGCGTGCTATACAGCCTGGCCAATATCCTGAAACAGGAGCTGAACCAGCAGCGGTTGATGCTCGTATGCACTTCATCCATAGATGGTTATACGAAGAATATCGAAACGGACAAGGAGTTTGTGCGCAAGTTCGAGACCATCCGCTTGGAGGAACCCAATGCCGAGCAGTGCTTCCGGATTATTCGCGGCAGTATCGACACATTCGAGAAATACCACGGCATTGAGGTGGCGGACAGCGTGATTCACGATGCCATCCGCTTGGCTAAAAGATACTTGAATGACAAGGCGTTGCCCGATTCCGTTTTCGACCTGATAGACCGCACTATGGCGTTGATCAAGACGATGAACGACGTGTCGGGGCAGGACATCACCGCTTTGCAGGAGAAATTAGCGGATTTGGAAGCAAAATCGGCCATCGAGCCTGTCAAAACGCTGACCACGGAGCTGAACTGGCTACATTACGAGCTGTTCAACAAGGTCAGCTGCCTGCTGTTGGCGCAGTTGGACGACGAAACCGATTTCGCGAAAATAGGCAGCGTTCAGGACAAAATCGGCTACCTGAAAGATACCTTGGCAAAACTTTCCCGACTGAGCGAGGCAAAACGCAATTCGTTGGCAAGCAGCGACTTATATGCCGTCGTTGCACGGCAGACGGGCATCCCGATGGGCAAGGTGCAGTCGAAGGAGCGCGACAAGCTCACCAATGCCGAAGAGACTCTCCGCAAACGCGTGGTGGGCCAGGATCATGCCATCAAGGTGATTTTGGATGCCGTCTATGAATCCCGTTCCGGACTGAACAAGAAAGGGCAGCCGATGGGCTCGTTCTTCTTCCTCGGTCCGACTGGTACCGGCAAAACGGAGCTGACCAAAGCGTTGGCGGAGTTCCTTTTCCAAGAGGAGAGCGCGATGATTCGTTTCGATATGTCTGAATTCAAGGAAGAACATTCGGTGGCGTTGTTGTACGGTGCGCCTCCGGGCTATGTGGGCTACGAAGAAGGCGGTCTGTTAGTCAACAAGATTCGCCAAAAACCCTATTCCGTCGTGCTTTTCGATGAAATCGAGAAGGCTCACCGCTCGGTATTCGACCTCTTCCTGCAGATTCTGGACGAAGGTAAGCTGCACGACCGTCTCGGTAGGGTAGGCGACTTCTCCAATGCCCTGATTATCTTCACCTCCAACATCGGAAGCCAGTTCATTGTGGATTCCTTTGGCAAGGGGATAATCCCAAAAAGCACTGATTTGATGGAGATTATGCAGGGTAACTTCCGTCCCGAGTTCTTGGGCCGTCTGACCGAAATCGTGCCGTTCTCGCCCATCACCGAGAAGATCGTCACCATGATTTTCGACATTCACCTCAAAGGGTTGGTGAAGTTGTTGGACGAGCAGAACATCAAGCTCCAAATTGACGATGACACCAAGCGTACCATCGCGATGAAGGGCTACAACGCCCATTTTGGTGCCCGTCCCATCATCGGCATCATCCGCAAAGAACTGCGCCGCCCGCTGTCGAAGATGATTATCTCCGGGCAGTTGGAGAGCGGCGATACGGCCGTCGTGACCACGCAGGGCGACGAAATCGTCATCACGGCGCAGAAAAATCAGCAGAGTTAGCCATGTTTCTACAGAAGTTGTTTCAAACGCTATTCCATAAACCGAAAAAGAAAGTTCAAAAATCCCGTAATATGTTAAAAGAAAATTTTATTTCCCAAGCCCCAGATGAAGAATCCAATGCGAAAGTAACGCCATTGGACAACAACAAATCCATTATCATCGATCAGTACACTTCCGATGTGGAAGTGGGCAATTCCGAACTTTTCGAGAGCCCGAAAACGATGCAGGATGTCTTCAACCACTTCAAACCATCAGTAAACGTGGAATTTGAGGACGAACAGGGCGGCATCGTCTCCGAGCAGCTCCACTTCAACGAGATGCGCGACTTTGAGGCCAACGGCGGCAAAGGCAACTTGGTTGCCAACAGCCCGTTCCTCTCTAATGCGAAATCCAAGGTGGACGTCTCCGCCAAAATCCGCAAACAAATCGAGCAGAACCGTCGCCTGCGCGACATCTTGAAAGATGCCGAGGGCAAGGCGGAACTCAAAGAGTTGTTAGAAGCATTGTTACAAGAAATTAAAGAACAAAAATAACCCAAGACCATGAGCGATCCGAAATTACAAGAGCAAAAGGTGCAGTCCACCCAGCAGGCTGCCGAATATAAGGGCGAATCAAAAGAAAAGAAAGATATTTCGTCATTGTTGTCGAAGTTTGGCGGTTTTTTGGCCGTGAAGAGCTTCATCCCGGCGGCGGAGGATCTGAATCCCGCCAAGAAGGCTGCCCGCAACATCTTCCTCACCGAAAGCCGTTTCAAAGACAAACGCGAAAGCCTCGCCAAGGAACTGGAAGGCTGGATCGAGCTGTTGGACAGCGGCAAGACCACTGCCACGGAATACGTGGATGAGTGCAAGCAGAAGGAGGAAAAGTACCAGCAACTTCTGAACAAGGGCATCACGGTGGCCTTGGACGAGACCCGTAAACTCGAAACCTCCTATCGTGCCTTGGATGCCTTTTTCAAAAACGCCGAGACCGACCGTGTGGAGAACCTCAAGCTGATCAACGTCAACAAAGAGGACATCGCGGATCCGAATTCCGAATTTGCTGGAGAGGTTGACCAGCTGCTGAAGAATGCCTTTGACCGTTTAAGTCTGAAAGATAGCTACAGCTTGTTGGTAGTGCCCGGTTACGTATTCCAAGACAAACCGACATTGCTGAAATGGGCGAAAATCGCCTTCAAATACAAAGTGCTCCTCATCACCGACCACGCCGACGAGATGAGTTTCGAAGACCTGCGCGACAACACGGCCGATTACCGCGACAGCGACCAAGCGTTGCAGAATGTGGTGATGACCGCCAACTGGATTGTGGGGCGTGAATCCGAAAAACTTTCTGATTTGGAGAAGGATGATCCTGCATTCTTCGTTCCGCCGGCAGCGGCTTTGGCTGGCAAACTCTATGACGAGAGCGCGAACATGGCCCAAGGTGCGGGTGGCAAGAAATACGGTACACTTAGCGAGGTGAAAGGAGTGCGAAACGACTTGCTCAAATCGGAAATCGCCGCCCTTATGGATAATCAGGTGGTGCCGATGGTCTTCTCCGAAGGCCGTGTCATGGCGTTCAACAACACCACCCTCTACAACGGCGACAACGACGCGATGAAAGAATACCCCATCGTGCGTGTGTTTGACTGGGTGAAGAAGGTGCTGATGAACTATGTGCATGAGGTCGCCCTTGAGAACTGGGATCCCTATAACTCCCCCGACAACCTGAAGAACAAGATTCAGGATTTCTTGAATCAGTATCAGGGTTATGGCAACCTGTTCCAGAAATATGAAATCAAAGAGCCCAAGCAGGATCCTGTCACCAAGCGTATCACGGTGGATATAGCCCTCACCCCGTATTATGCCGCCAAGAATTTCATCATCAAGCTTGCGGCAGACAAGAAGACCAAAGAGTGCGAAACAGAGTAAATACCAATTAATCACCTTTTTTATAAACCTAAATTTTAACAATTATGGCAACTACACCAGTTCAATTGAAAGTTGACGGCTTCACCGACCGTGAAGTCATGATGGTAACCTACTCTTTCAACCAGGCTACCGACACTGAAGGTCAAATGTCCGGCATCCCGAGAGGCGGTCGCATCACCATCCGCTGCAAAGCCCTCAACGACGGCAACCCCGATCTGCTGAAATGGATGACCTCTCCCAACCTTGGCAAAAACGGTTCTATCGTCTTCAACGAAACCAAGACCGGCAACCAGATGAAGACCATCGAATTCACTGATGGTTACTGTGTTGACTATGTCGAATACTGGGAGGACAAGATGGGACATTACGAGGAGATCACTATCTCCTGCCGTGAAATCAAGAACGGCCCCGTCTCCTACCACAACCAGTGGGCATAAACCTTGTTTGTTAACTACAAGTGGCATTCAATCAGCCACTTGTAGTTGATTTTCATTCAAAAACAATCCGATTATGGCATTGACAGGTACGCTGACAATTGAAAGCAAGCAGTACAACATTTTAGAGTGTGAATACGAGTTCACGCAGACGGTGAATCATACTGGCCGACCCACTGACCGCACCCGTGGCGGTCTGATTAACATTGTGATAGTCGCTCCTGACGACAATGACCTTATGCTCCATGAGTGGATGCGTGACAAAGACACCACCAAGGACGGCACTATTTCACTGTGTGTCAATCAGGACAGCAAGTTCTGCGACAAGACCATTGAGTTCAAGGATGCCTATTGTGTCAGGCTGTACGAGTATTTTAACAACAACAATTCCGTGCAGATGTACCTGAAACTGTCGATGATGGCGGGCACGGTCATCTTCGGCAAGAGTTGTGAATTTACATTGATAGACAAATAGTTACGACTATGCCTGTACCAACCGAACAAATCTTTTCCATCACCATTGGCGGCAAAAGCTACGACGAATACGTTTTCACAGACTTCGTGTTGACCAAAGAACTTCTGAAGCCCAATGAGTTGAAGTTTGCTATGCGTAAGAAATCCGTGCTGAAGACTGATCAGGACGTGGCCTTTGCCATCTCCAACGAGTTGTTGGGTGCTGTTGTCAAGCTGCAAGTGAAAACCAACCGCCGTGACCAATCGGAGAATTTGTGTTCGGAAGAGCTTAATTTTGAAGGAGTTGTCTGCAATCTCTCCTCGCAGCGCGGCACCATGTCGCAGGGCATGTTGATTCAGGTGACAGCCTATAGTCCTGATTATTTCCTCATAGACAATCCGCATTGCTGTTCGTTTGAGAACCAGACCTTGAGCAATATCGTGACGGATGTGGTGGGGAAACCTGCGCACAAAATCACGTTGAGTGTCTCTCCGAAAATGAGCCAGGCAATTCCTTATGTGGTTCAATATAACGAGAATACGTACCAGTTTATCGCACGTTTGGCGCAACGCTACGGTGAGTTTTTGTATTTCGAAGATGGTAAGATGGTGTTCGGAAAGGTGGAGGCAAAGTCTGCCGTTTCGCTTCATCCTGACATTGATATTTTGTCTTATCACTATGATTTGGCGATGGATCATCCGCATTTCGTGCACGGGCACCACGATTATCTGGACTACGAGAACTACATAGACGAGGCCACCCGCCACACGGGGCAGTCGCTGCACAAGCTGACGGACTACGTCTATGCGCACTCAAAGGACGCTTTCTCGAAGAATACATTGCAAAACTTTCGCTCCAGTGTGCAAGAAGACAATGGCATTAACGTGTTGGAGGAGTCGGTGAAGGTGCAGGGCTTCGGGGCCAAGTCGATGATGATGACCTGCACGTTGACCACCAATCGTGCGGATATCAAATTAGGTTCCAAAGTCACCATTTCGGAGGCGGCGGACCAGAGCGACGGTTCGGTGAAGATTTCCAATCACGAAGAACTGTTGGTAGTACGATCAGTGTGTCGCGGCAGTTTGAACGGTCATTTCGAGAACGAGCTGATGGCAATCCCTGCCAAGGCTGAATATCCGCCATACGCCAACTGCGATGTCTATCCCGTGACGGAGACACAGCGGGCGATTGTGAAGGACAACAAAGATCCCGAGGCGTTGGGGCGCATCCGGGTGCAGTTTTCGTGGCAGGAGTTGCAGGACGAGAATATGTGGACTCCGTGGTTGCGCATCACGCAAGCGCACGGCGGCGACAACAAGGGCAGCTACATCATCCCCGAAATTGACGAGGAAGTGATGGTGGGTTTTGAGAACGGCAACGCCGAAAAGCCCTACGTGATAGGCACTTTGTATCACGGCAAGCAGCATCCCGGCGACGGCTGGTACAGCAACAGCAACGACATCAAGGCCTTCCGCACGCGCAACGGGCACACCGTGGAGGTGCATGACGTGGACAACGGCGGCTACATCCGCATCTACGACAATGAGAAGGAGAACTACATCCTCACATACTCCACCGACGAGAAGCTCATCAAGCTCGAATCGAAAGGCAACATCGAGCTCTACGCCGACAACGACATCATCATGGAGGCGGGGAACGACATGAAGATCAAGGTGGGGAATAATCGAAGACTTGATGTTGGAAATGACGATGAGACGACTGTGGGGCATGACCAGACCCTTTCTGTTGAGAATGACCAAAAGATAACTGTAGACAACGACCAAAGAGTTAGGGTTATCGCTGACCAAGTGATTCAGGTTGAAAATAATCAAGAGATAAAAGTCAGCGAAGACCAGAGCGTCAAGATTGTCGGTGATCAAGAAACGAAAGTGGGCAAAACATCCTCCTTGAAAGCAAATGACGTTTCTGTGGATGCTTCGCAAAAAATGGAAATGTCATCGAGTACTCACGAACAAAAATCGAAAAGTTCGATGAAAATCGATGGTGGAGGAAAAATGGATATTAAAGCCGGAAATGTTAAAATAAATTAGTGATGTTATGGCAACGTATGTATGTAGTGGTGCTCAGATGAAGTGCAGCATGGGAAGCTCTCCTGCAGCTCTGACTGTTTTGCCTGTCAGAACGGTATTCTTGGCTGGCAAACCTAAGGCAAATATTTCGGATCATCAACCTATGGTAAATATTGCTCCTTTCGGGTTATGTCGCTCTTTGGCGAACCCGACAGTGGCAGCAGCCACGGCAGCAAATTTGGGAAGATTGCAACCGATGCCATGTATCCCAAATACTCCCGCACCGTGGCTGGGTGGGAAAATGGATGTTATAGAAAAAGGACAGCCGGCGATGCTTGATTCTTGCAAATTGCAATGTGTATGGGCAGGAACAATCACATTCATTAATAACGGACAAATGTAAGTATGGTATCCATAGCTCAAGTTGGCGCACAAGGAATTGATACATCTCCAAAGGATCCTGACAAATTAGTAATGGTGGATGCCTATTGGATAAAGATGTACGATGATAAACCGATGAAAATCCGCATACTCCCACACCAGAAACCAGTGGATTTGTATGTGGAGTTTGTCTATGAATATGATGACGACAAACACGATAAAGAACGTGCGACTTTTGACCTGAAATTTGATATAAAAGACGGTTGTTATGATGGCAAGACCACTGTGACCATTAATTCCTCTAAATTATCCTGTTGGAATCCAGAGGTTAAATACGATGGGGAGAATAATTCTCAACACAAGGGTAAAATAGTGTACTATCATATTTTACACAATTTCACATCTGATTTATATTATTTACGTCATCGCAGAACTGTTGATCAAATTGTTCTGAAGGATGCCTATTGGGAAAAAGATGGTATGAAAGTTCGTGTCCTTCCGCATCAAAAGAATGTTACTTTAATTGTGGTGTTGGGATTCAAGTACAATAAACCTGATTATAATCAAGAGGATGCTGAGTTTAAATTAAAATTCCATGTGCCGGATTCTTGCTATAAACAAACTGATGAGATAATCATAAAAGGCAGCACGCTTTTGGGACTGTCAAGCGAGTATAAGACAACGGATAAGGACGGGAACACTTGTTATCTCTACCCAATTGAAAACTTCACTTCAGATATTTCGGACGCTAAACCAAAATTTTAATGAAATAAATAGAGTATGAATACATATAACCATCATCGGATAATTGATGAATTAGCACAAAAGGTTGACGTGGACAAAGATGTGCTAATAAAAGCAAGTGATTATACGGATGACTTTGTGTTGATTGGCGTACAGGCGATTCTCCAATCTCTAAATAGTTTCCCTAAAGGTTTTAGCGTTGCTAAATTACTTTCTACATTAAGGAATAATCTCACTCAAAAGAAATATTATTATTACCATTTTTATTATGACATTGAATGTGAGAATGATACAATCGTATTAAAAAGAGAGAATAGCATTTCTATAGGTGATGAGTCAAAAATTGAGAGCTATAAACAAAGCGTTGATCGTTGCGAATATGACCCCGAGGATTTTTCTGTGAAACCTGGTGATTATGATTACATGATGCTCGTGTCTGAACTTTCTGATAGTCCTGTGAATTATAAAAAGTTTTTCAATACAATAAATGACCGGGAGGATATTCGAAAAAATTATTTTGAGAATCATGTTAATAAAAGTGGTTTCATAGACAAAATTATGGCCAAAAAATTTGATAGCTCTAATCAGAGTGATTGTGTCGCCTTCCTCCATGCTATGGGTTCATGGGGAGAAGGAAAAGCAGATTCGCTTAAAGCTTTCAAAAATCATATCATCAATTGTTTTGCAGAATATTTATTCCTTCAAGATCCCGAACAGTCGGAATATATGTTAGGAATCGCTTTGCATAGTATAATGGATAGTTTCACCCCGTCACATACGGGCTTTAAAAACTATGTAGAACAAGACATGGCATTGCATGCGCAAGGTGATGTTATTCCTTTTGAAGGCGATCCTGTTTATTTTGACCCAGGTCAATGTCTATTGGATGCGATAGCTTCTAAGGGGCAAACGTTAGCTGCGGCATTGGTGAAAGGTTATAATTGTGATAATAACATTAACAATACAGAGTATTCAATGCTCTATATTTTCATAGATAGTTTTCTTGGAGCAAACAGCAAGACAAATGCTCTTAAAACAATGGCTCCTGATTCACTTCTTTCGTTAAATGTGCAGTTTTGGCTAGATAAATACCATTATTATTATAATAATGAAGCTGTTGAGTATTCTAATTCAGCTATAGAGGTGTTGGTGGCTATCTATGACGCATTGAAAAAGGAGAAAGACAAATGCCGAAACAATTATGACTACTATAAAGAAGCTAAAAAGAAATTAGAGAATTTCTTTGTGCAAAATTGGCAGGAAAAATATAATAGAATTCAGAATTTCAAAGGTAGCGAAAGACTTCAGTACATAAATCCTAAAACGGCTAAGCCAGTTGTGCTTGATTATCCTACTATTGACGACTTTGTGTCTGATTCAACAAAGGCTATCAAAAAATCTGTTGCTTATGCAAAAGAGAAATTAAAACAATATGTGAGCGATTATCTTCTTGATAAAGCTGAATCATTGGCTGATAGTATTGATGTCACTATGGACGACATTGAGGCTGAAATTGACCAGCATAAGCCAGAACTCAAAAACAGCATATCAGAGAAGTGTAATAAAGTAATAAAGAAAGCGCACGAAATAATAGATACCGCTGACCATATATTGGAAGAGGTTGACCAACGGGTTAATGTAATTAAACAGGAGGTTGATAAAGTGTTGCATACGGCAACAGCGGTGTGTGATACAATAAAAGGTGCAGCAACAGGTGTTAAACAAGCAGCGGAGTACATTTTATCAAATATTGATGAATACGCATCGACTTTGTCTAAGACTGTAAATACAACCATCAGCAGTGCGAGCAATTTAGTGACTCAAGCGCAGCAAACGGTGACTAATTTCACTCAGACGGCCTTTACGACGGCAATGAATACTGTTGATAAATTCAGTGGTATTGCCAACGGTACTTGTGAGAATGTGAAAGGTGCAGCTGCTAAAGTTATCAGCATTACGAATACAGCACAAGAAAAATTAGGTAAGTATTTGCCATCTTCATGGTTTGATAAAGTTCGGGGCGCTGCTAACACTATTTCAAACACGGTGGATGGGGTTCAGAGCAAAGTAAATCAAGTCACAGAAATTGCATCAGATGCTATTAATCAGGCTCATGATAAGATTCAGAAAGAGGCAGATAAAATCGCCAATGAAGCCCAGCAAATGTTATCGAATGTCCAGCAGCAAGCCAATGGCTTAATTACGACAGCCCAACAGGAAGCAAAGAGTATCTTGAATGTGGCTTCAGACACTTGTGATCAACTAATAGAACAGTCAGATGCCATAAAGAGTATGATAAACGAAATGCAGTCAACTGCAGATAAATACAAAGGAGTATATGACTCACTGAAACAAAAAGTATCGGATTATTTGGCTAAAGCAGATAATGTGTTGGACTCTGTTCAAGGTGCGTTAGATGACGGAAGTGGAGTTATTGTGGATTAATGTATATTGATGAAAAGATAAGATAAACGAAAACGGTTATAGTTATGTCAACCCAACCCACCATAACCAAAACCCAATTTCTGGAGGCGTTCAAGACTTGCAACAAGTACTTGAAGTGCAACTATATTGAGCAAGACAAGTTCTTTGACAATATGGTGTGCCTGATGGGTTTGGCCAAGCAATATATGCCAGATACCATGACTTCGGCACCGGATTTTTTCGATGCCGGTACGTTTAGAAAGGTGGTCGTTAGGTTGCTGAAGCAGATGGGTCCCGAGTTGTGGCGGGATTATGGCGGCTTGTCGGAGCAGATGCGGGCGGAGGCCAACAGTCATTTCTTCGCAGCAGGAAAGGATGTGATGGGGATTGCCACTGGCAAAGTCATTGGGAAAGCAGCGGGTAAATTCACGAAGAGCATTTCCCGACCGTATAGTAATACGTTGGCAAAAGTGGGTAAGAGTAATGGAACTAGAATGAGGGTGAGTGCTAATAGACTGGCTGGTACAAAACATGTACCTACAGAATTGAACGCAAGTGTTCGTTTTAAGACGAGGCATACAATATGGGGAACGGATATCTTGGATTGGAGAAAGATAAGCAGTAAAGATGTGGTCGTTGATTTCTCTTTCAACCCGATTGAAACGGCTGATAATTATGCCGCAAATGCGCTGATGGAGGAGGCTCACCAAAATGTTGCTCCAGGAGAGCGATTCTCGTTCAGCGATACCGTCATGGGAGAGAAATTGGATGTGGTTACAGATTTCCTTCCATACGTGGGCAACGCGAAAGCCGCCGTGTCCGCCGTGACCAATCTCGCCATCGGATATGAGTATTCCAAAACAGCGAAAAGAATTGAAGCGTTGGAGAATCAGAATATGGAGGCGGATAGAAAGTTCATCAACGCCTATCTGTATGTGGACATCGAGCGGGATTTGAATGCGATGGATAAGGAGACTTTATACAAAATGTGGCTGTTCGCCAGTAAGTTATACAATCAATAACAATTGAGAATTCTTGAATATGAAGCAGTTATATACATTGTTGTTTTTAGCAGTTTTGTTTTTTGTCGTGCCGGTCGCGGGTGTGGCGCAGACCGACACCATTGTTGTCCATCATGACACGACAGTTTGTGAAAGTTGTGATTGGTATGGCACAACGCTTACAGAATCAGGTGACTATGGGATTCTTCGAATGGACGATGACACGATTCCTGTAAAGGATTCGCTGCATTTGACCGTTAACCATAGTAACACTGGAATTGACGTACAGACTGCTTGCGACAGTTATATGTGGGTTGACGGCCAAACCTACACATCCAGCACAAATGATCCGACTATCACTCTTACCAACACAGCAGGTTGCGATAGTGTGGTGACATTACACTTGACGATTAATTACGGCACGCACGGTGTGGAGACGGAAACCGCCTGCGAGAGTTACACCTGGCACGGTGTCACCTACACGACGACAGGCGTTTACACGTACGCCTACACGAACACTGCGGGGTGTGCTAGCGTTGACACCTTGCATTTGACTGTCAATTACGGAACCCACAATGTGGAGACGGAAACCGCCTGCGAGAGTTATACTTGGCA
>CAMJXE010000039.1 GCA_946409645.1 uncultured Bacteroidales bacterium | reverse complement strand
ATACCTATACATATATCAATAAATTTTAACATGTTTCAATTAACACAGAACGGAGAACACTGGTATATTACATCAGATAATCTATAATCCCCATTCATTGTGCAGTTTTTATTTTTTGAATCAATAACCGCAATTATGAATAGATATTTTATCAGCTTGGCTTTGTTGGCACTTTCACTCTTTCAGTCATTGTAGCCCTCCTGTTTACAAATAAGAAATTATGAAAAAACCAAAAATAATCATATTGTTATTGGCTGTTATAACAGCAGCAGCATGCCACACCATTTCTCACAACCCTGCGTCTAACGATATTGTTTACATGAGTCATTATCGACTGCGGGAACCTGGTTTGTCGGAATTTCCCGAAAGGATATTGGCCGATATGGACAAAACAGGTTTGGACAACTCTCCATTCTTAAACCGTTACGAAAGCGCTTTCCTGAACGAATTGCTTCCTGACAGCTTGAAATGTTTTGATTTCACAAACAAGAAAGTGGGATTTATTAAGGCTTGTGTTGGGTGCAGCAAAAAGGGTTATTTTGAAATGCACAGGAAACATTTTGCAGATGACAAATATGCTCTTGACAGCGGCACATTGTACATTTTAGATGATCGTCAAAAGAAAGAATCTGGTGGCTTTGATGCGGTAATACTGATCTGGTATAAATTCATATTGCCCGAAAAAGAGATATTCAGACTGTTGAAAAAATACAAAGTTGAGGAGGAATAGTATGGTAAAATCAAACATCTTGTTTTTTGCGATACTATTGTCAGCAAGTCTCTGTTCTGCCCAGCAGCGATGCAATTGTAAAGTCGTTGAGAAAAAACTCTATTTCCACGACACATTGTGCATTACGGGGAATGACACTTTTGAGTAGAATTCAACGGTCTCAATATTTCACACAGAAAAAATTTGAGACCTATTGAAAAAGTCAAATAGGGAGTGTAAACAGCCCCCCTTTTCGGTCTATTGCTCCACGAGCTGCTTCACCGCGCGTTCCAAATCCGCGCCGCGAAGGTCGCGTTGCACGATGCGTCCCTCTTTGTCCAACAAAAAAGTGGAGGGGATGGAACGCACGCCGTACGTGGCCGCTGCCTGCGATTGCCACTTCTTGAGGTCGCTCACGTGGTTCGGCCACACTAATTTGTCGGTTTCGATGGCACGCTTCCACGATGCAGCATCACTGTCCAACGACACGCTGAACACCTCGAATCCCTTGTCGTGGTATTGTGCGTAAATCTTTGTCACATTGGGATTTTCACGACGGCACGGACCGCACCAGGAGGCCCAGAAATCAAGCAACACCACCTTTCCGCGCAGGTCAGACAGCTTGCGCATCTTACCATCGGGATCCGGATACTCCAAATCGGGCGCAATGGCACCGATTGCCACTTTGGAAGCCGGCGAGTTCATGTAATTCCAACGATCTTTCACGATAAGATGATCGGGATACTTGTTGTGCAACGCGGTAATCACCTCAGTGTGCAATGCGGCATTCTGCTCCCGTGGGAAAATATCCAAAAACATCAACACGGCAATATCCTGCTTGTGCGTCTTGATTTCATCTTTCATACGGGAAGTCAAATACGCATCTATCTCATTATAAGAATTTTGATACTTGGAAACCACTTGGCTGACCTTTTCTTGCGCGGCATTGACTAACGTCTTGGCGTTCTGACTCTCATTCTTCTCCAACTGTTCGTAAGCCGCCTTCTGCTTCACTATGCTCTCCAAAGAGGGATAGAGTTCCTCCGCCACACGGTTGGCCCATTTGGTCTGATTGCCCTTCTTATCCCACAGATTCAAGTATGCCATACTGTCACGCTCTGCCAACAGTTCCTTGATTTTGGGCATGACCGTTCCTAACGAAGTTTTCGCAATCTCATGGCGTTTGTTCAAATCCGACTCATATTGGTCAAATAAAGTGTAAAAATCATCTGCATCTTTCACTCTCTTGCCCGAAAAATCATAATAACGGTCCACATTATCCTGATAATTGGCGAACGGCGCATAATGGATTTCCGTCTTCTTCATCATCCGATTGGCCACATCGGCACATTCAAGCGCCCCGTTCCCTTTCAGTTTTCCACCGGAAAGATAAGTCTTGAAAGTGGTATAAATACTATCCAGATTGTCGTATGCGGTCAGCAAATAGTTGTCCACATCCTGATTGGTCTGGGTATAGAGGTTGAATTTCTGGAAGAAATTGCTCCAGTAGGTTTTGTCCGGATCATTCTGCAATTCCTTGTTGATGCTATCCACAGCCGCTTTTCTGCTCAAGGCCAAATGGGACATATCTTTCACGTATTGCAATGATTCTGAACCGGTAACGGCTACAATCTGCTGAAGATTCTCGGCATCCAAAGTCATATCCACGGTCTCGCCAGGAGTCACCACCAACAACATGGAAGAGCCGTTGCCGAAGTCGAGACGATAAATATCATTCGGTTGTGTGATGTTCATATTGAACTCGTCCCCGTTGATATCGGCCGTTGAGTAAGTTGTGATCGAGTTGCCGTAAGCACTGGTCAGGCTGACCTTATTAAATGTGTTATTTAACAGCTTAACATGCAATTTCATAGGGGCTTGAGCACAAACCACATTTACCATCAAACCCAAAACCAGCAATAATACACTAAATTTCTTCATATCTATTTTTCAAAAAGTGCGCAAAAATACACTTTTTTACTTTTCCTCTCCTCATCTTTTCGTCCTAAAAAAAAACTATCTTTGCAGCTTAAAAATATGAAACTGTAAGTTATGTTAAATCACTTGGAACATTTTTTCCCGAAAGATTTTGACGAGGCACAAATAGCGAAAGCCAAAACCTTGTTTTACAAGAAATTGTCACTTTTTGCGCACGATTTTTACCGTGGCAAGATGATGACGCTGCCGAAAGTCCCCATTGAAAGTTTGAACTGGTTCAACGCATGGTACACTCCTGGTGTTTCGGCCATCTCCACCACTATCCGCGACGACAACAACCGTTCGTTCCAGCTCAGCAACCGTTCCAACACGGTGGCGGTGGTCAGTGACAGCACACGCGTTCTTGGCGACGGCGACTGCACACCGCCGGGCGGACTTGGGGTTATGGAAGGCAAAGCACTGATAATGAAATATTTGGGCGGTATTGACGCCACTGCACTTTGTATTGACAGTCGCGACGAGAACGGGGAGCACCAAGCACAGAAAATCATCGACTTCGTGAAGATGGTGCAGCCCAGTTTTGGAGCGGTGAACCTCGAAGACATCTCCCAGCCCAACTGTTTCCGCGTGCTGGACGAGCTGCGTGAGGCTTGCGACATCCCGGTATGGCACGACGATGCACAGGGCACCGCCTGTGTGACACTTGCCGGAGTGCTGAACGCGCTCAAAATTGTCGGCAAACGTCTTGAGGATGTGAAAATTGTGTTGTACGGATCCGGTGCCGCAAATTGCAGCATCGCCCGACTGATGATGGAGGACGGTGCAAAGCCTGAGAACATCATCCTTTTCGACAGCAAGGAGGCATTGCACAAGAACCGCAGCCGCTACGCAAACGACCCAAGATATTACCCGCAATGGAACCTCTGCCAGATCACCAATCCGCAGTGCATCAACACCGAAGAGGAGGCCTTCAAAGGTGCGGATGTCTTGGTGGCGCTCTCCAAACCCGGTCCCGACACCATCAAGCCGGAGTGGATTTCGCTGATGGCGGAGAAGGCTATCGTGTTCGTCTGCGCCAACCCCGTGCCAGAAATCTACCCGCACGTCGCGAAGGCTGCCGGTGCGCACATCGTGGCCACCGGTCGCGGCGACTTCCCCAACCAGGTCAACAACTCCGTCTGTTTCCCCTCCATCCTGAAGGGCACGCTGTTGGTTTCCTCGCGCAAAATCACCGACGAGATGGCCGTATGTGCCGCACACGCCATCGCCGACTTCGCTGAACGTCAAGGCATTACCACCGAACACATCATGCCCACGATGATGGACAGCGCCCTCTTCCCCGAAGTGGCCGCCGCCGTAGGCGAATGCGCTGTAAAAGCCGGCCTCGCCCGAACTCCGCTCACCCGCTCTGAAATCCACGAACTGGCCAAGCGCGACATCGACGAGACCCACCGCATCATGGACCTGTTGGTTAACGAAAATATCATCCAACGATTCCCTGAAACCGAAATCAAACGGATTTTAGAGGAAGTGGTAACAGCCATCCGGAATTAATAACGAACAACCCCAACATTCAAAAACTTCTTCCTCGAGCAGCCCCGCAGGGGCAAGAGCTTGGTAGCTCAAGGTGATCGATAGCGATCCCTGGGAGGATAAATGACGATAAATTGTTAATTATGAATTATAAAATCCAAGCATTCAAGCAATTAGGCCAACGCCTTGCCCACCCGCAATGGGTCGAAAGCACATTTGGGGAGGTCATTGAGCAGCAATACCGCGAGAACAGCTGGTTCACGCCAGAGTTCAGCCGTTACGCTATCACCGCCATCTCGAGGATGCTCACCCCAGAAGCACTGGATGTGTACTACGCTCGATATAAGGACGTTTTACCCGCCGAAGACCCACGCAAACGCATCGCTGTCATCTCCGCAGGCAACATTCCAATGGCCGCTTTCCACGACTTCTTCTGCATCCTCGTCAGCGGCAACGACTACCAAGGAAAGCTCTCCGCGAAAGACAAGCACCTCTTGCCCTTGATGGCACAAGTACTCACGGAAATCGAGCCGCGCTTCGCCGAGCGCATCTCCTTCGTCGAAAAAATCGCCAACTTCGATGCGGTGATTGCCACCGGCAGCGACAACTCCGCCCGCTATTTCTCCTACTATTTCGACAAATACCCCCATATCCTACGCAAAAACCGAAACAGCGTGGCCGTGCTTGACGGTAGCGAAACCGAAGAGGAACTGCGCCTTTTGTCCGACGACATATACCTCTATTTCGGTCTGGGCTGCCGTTCCGTATCGAAACTCTTCGTCCCAAGAGGTTACGATTTCGTGCCTTTTTTACATATTTTAACTCAACAAAGCCAACCTGTCGCGCTCCATAACCAATTCAACAACAATCTGGACTACCAAAAGGCCGTACATCTGATGAACAAAATCTTTTACATGGATGCCGGCACCTTCCTTCTTGTTGAAAATGAGAACTATGCATCCCCTATCGGCATGATATACTACGAATACTACGACAATATCAACCAGGTCAAACAGCGGCTATCCAACGACGCGGAATCTTTGCAATGCATTATCGGCCACAGCGCGGAACCTTTCGGCAATGCCCAGAACCCGTCACTGTTACAATATCCCGACGGCATCGACACCTTGTCTTGGCTATTAGCTATTGGCTGTCCTCCTGGTCGGCAATGAGTTTTTGCGTATGCGATACACCCCTACTGTTACCTTCTAACCCTCTAAACTTCTAAACTTCTAACCCATTATGAAACGGCGCATCATCATCACCCTCTTCATCCTGGTCGGTTTGTCGGCCATACCGCTGATGTTCGGCATCTTCTATCTTTATACCGAGGCAGAGAAGGTGCAGCGCAGCATCTTTGTCAACGAGGTGCTGACGGCGGGCAATGAAGTCATCGACCGCATCGACGCCACCATCAAGAACGACACCACCTCACTGATTGAAATGGACACCGATGAAATCATGGGGAGGTACATTGACCCCACTGTGGTCGTCTCGATGCAACAAACCCGTAAATTCCTGATTGACAGCATCAACAAGCAACCCATCGGAGTTATCAAGACCACCACTCTCTTCCAAGAGAACGATTCTCGCGTAGTGGCCAGCGACACGGAGTACTTCACAGCATCTTTCCGTCGCATATTCCCCCTCTACAACGACCCTTGGGACCCGAAGAATGTACAAGGTGATATAACCAAATATTTCAATATCAGGGATATAAATCTAATCCAGTTAGACAGTTCCACTCGAGAGTTGCTCAATGCCAACAAACTATACAACCTCATCAAAGAGGCGTTATACAATGAAAACATCGATTCTCGCTTCGATTTTGCGCTATATAACGCTTTCACGACACAATTCGTTGTGGAGCCACAGTACACAAAGCCACAAGATGTCCTCAATAGTGAATTCATCTTCATGCTTAAATACAACGAAAAAGTGAGCTCGCCGCACTATCTTATCATCTATTTCCCGACAGTACGCGGTATCATCTTTCAACGCATGAGCAACATCATCATCCTGATTTTGGTCTTCTTCGTCATCACCTTCACCATCGCATTCATCGCCCTCTATTCGCTCTACCGCCAGAAAAAGACCTCCGATGTAACCAACGACTTCATCAACAACGTCACTCACGAATTCAAGACTCCCATCGCCACCATTTCCTTGGCCTGCGAGGTACTTGCTGACCCTACTATGTTGGCAGACAATGACATACGAAATTCTTACATCGAGATTATCAACGACGAGAACAACCGACTGAAAGACATGGTTACGACGGTGTTAGAGACAGCGCAGCTGCGCAAAGGGCAAATCAAGATGAACATCGAGTTGTTAGACATGCACGAAATCATCCAAAAGGTCACCGACAGCTTTGCCCTGCTCATCAACTCTTCGAACGGTACGCTGACCGTCGCGCTCAACGCCGACCGACACCAGCTTTTTGGCGACCGAACCCACCTGACCAACACCATCACCAATCTTATAGAAAACGGCATCAAATATTCCATGAACGACCCGGAAATATTGGTCAACACCCTCTCTAACGAAAAACATTTTGTGATTTCCATCTCAGACAAAGGCATCGGCATTCCCCAAAAATCCATCACCAAAATTTTCGACAATTTCTACCGCGTCCCGCACGGCAACATCCACAACGTCAAGGGCTACGGTTTAGGTTTAGGATATGTCAAGAAGATTGTGAACCTCCACCACGGTCGCATCGAAGTGCAAAGCGCGGAAGGGAAAGGCAGCACATTCACGATATATTTACCGTTAAAGGCATAGACCTGAAACCTGAAACCTGAAACCCTGCATCACCTCCCCCAAAAATCCCAAGTCTAAAACCTAAAATCTAACTAAAAAGCAAAAAAAAGCGCCTCTGTCAAAGAGACGCTTTTTCTTTTGGTTATATAATTCCGAACTTACTTCTTTGCAACTTCCTCGTTCTTGCTTCCTTTGTTCTTGTTGTACTTCAGCAAGTCGTATGCCAACGGGTTAGACACGAAGATACCGGAGTAGGTACCGAACGCGATACCGATGAACATTGCGAAGACGAAACCGCGGATAACCTCACCACCGAAGATGAAAATCACCAACAGGGTGACCAAGGTGGTGGCGGCAGTATTCACGTTACGACCCAACGTGCCGTTGATAGCGGCGTTGAAGTTGTCGTAGTTGCTGCGTTTCGGATAGAGAGCCAAGTTCTCACGGACACGGTCGAAGATGACCACCACGTTGTTAATGGAGTAACCGATCACCGTCAGGATTGCGGCGATGAAGTTCTGGTCGATCTCCATAGTGAACGGCAGCACCTTGTAGAGCAAGGAGAACATACCTATGGTCAGGAAGGAGTCGTGGAACAGAGCGAAGACACCGGCCATACCGAACTGCCAGTTGCGGAAACGGATAGCGATGTAGATGAAAATCAACACCAAAGATGCAAGCACTGCCCAGAAAGCGTTGCGCAACAACTCGCGGGCGACGGTGGGTTGTATCTTCGTGGAAGATTGGATACCACGGACATCGTTGGTCAGGTGCGTGAAGTCGTACTCGCTCAGGTCTTGCTTGTCATAGAAGCCCTTCAAAGCGTTGTAGAGTTTTTTCTCGCAAAGTTGATCGTCCTTAACATCGTTACTCTCGATCTTGTAGTTAGTCACGATACGAACCTGGTTGTTGCTACCGAAGGTTTTCACTTCAGGAGATCCACCAAATTCCTTGATAACAGCCTCACGAACGTCTTTTGTCACCACATCCTTGTCGAAACGCACCACGTAGCTACGACCACCGGTGAAATCAACACCAGGTTGCAGGCCAAGGGTGAAGAAGGAGATGATAGAGACAAGGATCAATGCACCGGAAATGCAGTAGAACACTTTTCTGGTCTTGAGGAAGTCGAAATGGGTGTTTGTGAAGGCATTGATGGTAGCGGCGGTGCCCACGGAGAACTCTTTGCCTTTCTTCAGGCGAGCCTCGATAATCATACGTGACACGAGGATAGCGGTGAACAAGGAGGACAAGATACCGATAATCAACGTGGTGGCAAAACCTTGGATAGGTCCGGAACCGAAAATATAGAGCACGATAGCGGTGATCAAGGTGGTGACGTTACCGTCGATGATAGCGGAATAGGAGTTCTTGAAACCATCATCGACAGCGGCACGCATGCCCTTGCCGGCGCGAACTTCCTCGCGCACGCGTTCATATATAATAACGTTGGCGTCAACGGCCATACCCAAAGTCAAGACGATACCAGCGATACCGGGCAGGGTGAGGACAGCGCCCATGGAGGCGAGCACACCGATGATGAAGAAGACGTTCAACAGCAGGGCGAGGTCAGCAACGAGACCGGCGCGGCTGTAGTAGAAGAACATGTAGATGATGACCAACAAGAAAGCACCGAGGAAAGAGAGCAAACCGGAACGGATGGATTCCTTACCCAATGTAGGACCGACGATTTCGGATTGAACGATGTTGACACCAGCCTCCAAGTTACCGGAATTCAGGACTGTGGCAAGGTCTTTCGCCTCTTCGATGGTGAAGTTACCGGAGATTTCAGAATTGCCGTTCGGGATTTCGCTGCGCACAGTAGGTGCGGAATAGACGAACTGGTCAAGCACGATAGCGATGCAGACGGGGTTGTTGGCAGAACCTTTGGCAGCGGCATCGCGGGTGATCTTGCGCCACTCGTCGGCAGCCTGGTCTTCCATAGACATGGTGACGACCACGCGGTTGTTCTGATCGACATCCTGACGGGCATTGCGCACCACGCGGTTGCCTCCAATGGTTTCAGAGCTCAACAGAGGTCCAATGCGATCGTTTTTCTTCTTCAAAGGATAAAGCGGATAAGCGGTACCGATATTGGGGAACTTCTCAGGAGAGCCCCAGTAGAAGACGACGTTCGGGTCGCCAAGAATTCTGCTCAACTCGGGCAACATTTGGTCAATCTTCGGCATGTCGGCTTCTTTGAAATAGGCGATGACATAACCACCTGCCGTCACAGCGTGACTGAGGATAGCGCCTTCGCCGAGTTCAGTATCGTCTTCATCTTCGTCCTCATCTTCTTCTGCGGCGGCATTCAAGGCAGCGAGAGTCGTGTCGGCCATAGCGGCTTCCAAAGCGGTGTCGGCAGCGCTCTTTGGCTCTTCCGTCTTTTGGTTCTTCAGCTGTTCAGCCAGTTTGGCATCGGCTTCTGCAAAACGTTGTTGAATACCTTTGCCGCCCACAACGTCGTTATAAACCTCCCAGAATTCCAGTTTTGCAGTGCTCTTCAAAAGGTCGGTGACACGTTCGGGTTCCTTCACACCGGGAAGTTCCACGAGGATACGACCACCTTGCAACATCTGCAGGTTGGGCTGAGCCACACCGAAACGGTCGATACGCGTACGGAGAATCTTGAAGGTACGATCCACAATTTCACCACTCTCCTTGCGGATGTAGGTGATAATCTGGTCGTCCGTGGCATTCTTCATACCGGAACGCTCACCGAAATAGGTGCGCAAATTGGCGTTATTGAGATTCAAAGCCTTCTTCTCAGCATTGAAATTCTTGACAAAAATATCGATAAAATCGCCGTTCACCGTGTTGGCATACTCGGTTTGAGCCTTGGCAAAAGCATTCTTGAACAGCTGGTCGTCCGTGTTGGTGGCCAAACTCTTCACAGCGTCAGGCATGGAAATCTCCAGTGTCACGTTCATACCACCTTTCAAGTCCAAACCTAAGTTCAGCTCTTTGTACTTACATTGTTTGTAAGTATTTCCAAGATAGACAGTTGAGTCGTTCATGCCAGTCAAGAACTGACGGGTACGAGCGTCCACCAAAGAGTCCACCAAATGTTTTTCCAGCATAACGTCACCGTTTGCCATCTTCTTCACTTCCGAAATAGCAGCTGGGTCGTTGGCGAATTTATCCGCCTTGTTTTCCACTCTCCAAGAAGCGAAGGAGAATGACAAACAATAGATGCACACCAGCGCAATTAGGATGGTAAAGAATAAAATTAGTCCTTTGTTTTTCATCTTTGCTTTTATTAATTATTTGATTTATAAATATTTATAACTTTCTCAACCTAATTTTTTCAAGGTCGCAAATATACAAAAATTGTAGTACGATTTTCAACGGTTGAAAAATAATTAACAACAGGCATCTCCTGCATAGTATGCGAGGGGTAACTGTAAACAAAAACGATGATGAAAAAAGGGAACTGCTGAGCTATTTCTTAGCCTTATGGCGTTCACGTTTTTGATTCCGCCTTTCCAAACGACGCTGGCGACGCTCCTCAATACGCAGCTCGCGCTCGCGTTGACGGTCTGCACGGTCGGCGCGGCGCACCATCGCATTACCGACAACGCCAGAGAGCACATCTCCGAGTATCAACATTTGGAACTTGCCCCGACGGTTTTCGTCTTGCATCAGCTGGTTGAACTTGAACTGTCCGTCACGCATCCCGTCCGACAGACAAGCCGCCTTGAAACGGGCGTATGCGTTTCTGATAAGCCGGTGTGCCTCAGGGGCGTGCAATCGAAAACTGTCTCGCTTGGAAGCATATTCCATATTGATGGCACACAACTTCTCGTCCACCACCTTGGCAAAATCATCCGCCACCTCCTGAGTGGTTTCCGGATCCTCAAACTCAAAATAAAAATGATATACTGATTGGCTCACATCCGCAAAACCCACGAAGAAAGTGGTCTTGACACCTGTCTGTTTTTCAGCCTGTTTCACGGCATCAATAAACTGAGGCTCATATAGTTTCTCGCCAGTCAAAGAGACTATACCGTTCACTTTGCTCACCATGTGGATAGTCGGAGTCTTTTCGTAGGTGCCGCCCACCTCGATGAGATCGTTCATGTTGTAGCGGAAGAGTCCAGAATAGGTGGTGACGTATGCGCAATAGCGGCGCCCTTGCTCCAGCTGGTCAAGCTGCAAGAAATGCTTTTGCGGTGAATCGAGTTCCTCCTCGGCCACAAACTCGTAGTAATGCAGATGAGGAAACATCACCGACTCGATGGTTTCGTCGAGTGCAAACCCGAACCGGCACTCAGTGGCAATATATCCAAGTTCCTGGTAGAAAGTCTTTTCGAAATCAAAATAATCAAGATACTTCTCCATATAGATCTTCGTGTTGCCACATTTCCAAGTACTGAGAATCTGCAATTCCGGCCAATAATGTTTGGGGAGTATCTGACCACCATGCTCTTCGCGCAACTTGCGAAGTTCCTCGGCACGTTCCGGCAGCGGGTGTATGTAGGAGCGTAGCTCGTCTCTGATTTCCGACGAAATACTGAATTTCTCTGACAGAGTTCCTTTCTCTATATCTTCAATAAGCTCATCAAGATTCTCATTCACAGAGCGTTGTAATTCGAGAATAGTAGAAGGGTTCGCTGTAGCCCACAACGTGACATCCCAATGCTGAATGGCCAGACGCATGAGGGTGTAGTTTCGGGCGGCATAATCCTCAATGGACATGACGCTTGCGGGCGCCGTGTAACGCCGTTTGATGATGGGGAGCATATCGCGCACCAACACACCGCTCACCGAACCGTAGAGCGTGCCGTCGGGCGCATAGCCTTCACACTCTTTCCCCACTATCGCGAAAATGTGTCCGGCTAATACTAACGGTTTGTGCTTTACGAAGTTCCACATCCACACATGCGACATTTTACCATAGACGTCCTTCAGGTATTTACGGGTCATTGGCACCCATTTGGGTTGCGACGTGGTGCCAGAAGTAGTGGCATACATGATCGGACGACCCGGGAAGAGCACGTTGCGTTCACCATTTTTGTGTCGCTCCACGTAAGGACGCAAAGCCTCATAATCATTGGGGGGCACCAGATGGTTGTAGAGGGCGAAAAGTTCCTTGCCAGTAGGAGCAGAAAGTATCTGCTCGAAATGATGTTCCTTGCCGTAAACCGAATTCTTGCTGATATTCAAAATGGAACGAAGGGTCAACTCGGATGCGGAATAGGGATGGCGAGATGCATGTCGTAACCGCAGCGTCTGGAGCCCTCCTGCCAAAAACAGGAGAAAATTGACCAGTAACGGGGTTCGTAAACGTTTTGCCATCCTTAACAGTTTATTCCGATTCGAAGCGGCAAAAATACAAAAATTATTGATATTTGTTAAAAAAACATCAACTATTCAAAAAAAAGCTGCACGACATTGAATTATGCGAATATTCTTTACTTTTGCAATTTTCAAATTTGAATGATTTGGTGAGATATCAACACCTTGTAATAATGACGAGATGAACGCTAACGAAGCTCCCTTTATCGGCGTCAACCGCCACCGCATCGGGGTGGACGGCGAGGGCGTGACCACCTTGGCGGCCTTCCACGGCTGTCCGCTAAGATGCCGTTACTGTCTGAACCCCAGTTGTTTGGATGCGGGTGCCCGCGTGCATAAGTTCACGCCGGAAAGCCTCTACCAGCAGTTGCTGATTGACGACCTCTACTTCGTGGCCACGGGCGGCGGAGTCTGTTTCGGCGGCGGGGAACCGTTGTTGCGCCCCGAGTTCATCCGCCAGTTCCACGCCCTCTGCGCCGGACGCTGGAAAATCACCCTCGAGACCTCGCTCAACGTGCCGCTGAAATCCCTGCAGACGGTCGCACCGATCGTCAACGACTTCATCATCGACATCAAGGACGCCAACGACGAGATTTACAAAGCCTATACAGGAAAATCGAACGCCCAAGTGTGGGAGAACCTGGCCTGGCTCGCCGCGAATTACGACCGCCAGCACGTTTTCCTCCGCGCGCCGTTGATCCCGGAATTCAACAACGAGACAGACAGAGAGCGGAGTGTGGAACGGCTCTCGAAGTTAGGGTTCGGGAAGTTCGACCGGTTCACGTACAACTCTGGGGTAACTCTACACTAACTCTACACTAACTCTACACTAACTCTACACTGAGTTTCAGGTTTCAGGCTTCAGGCTTCAGATTTCAATATCAGTCGTACTGCACGAGTTCCTTCCAGAAGTCGAGAGGCAGATGGACGTTGGGGAGGCTGATGGCCCGGGTGAAGAGCGGGGCGATCTCCCTGGCGGTGAAGCCGGAGACGGCGGCATTGGCGATGCTGCTCATAGAGGCGTTGCAGTTCCGACATCGTGAAGGCAGGGTCGAGCAGGTCGAACCCGACAGGCTTGAAATGGATGTCCTTGCGGAGCTGCTGTTGCGCTTTTCGGAAGATATAGTCGTGGTCGAAAGCGAGCGGCGGGGCATCCTCTATGGGGAACCAGCGCGCGTTGCTCGCGTCGTCGCCGTCGCGCACCTCCGAAGGCCGCACCAGCGCGTAGAAGGCGATGGGGATCACGCGCTCACGCGGACCGGCACGGAATTTCCATTGCCTCAAAAAAAGCGGCCAGTCTCTGCCATTTCCGTAATTTTTGTATTTTTGCGCTCTAAATTTTAATATTCGAAATGAAGACAAAAAAGTACAAATTCAAAGAAAAGCCTCTACCCAAAGCGGAAGAGCCCGTTGCCACTTACGGTCCAACGGCTGCCAACAGTAACGATGTTATCATTCCCAATCTGTCATCTGAATCCTTGGGCGACAAGCCGGAAGGGTTTGACGCCTGCTATGCCCGGTTGAAAGCGGAAGCCGATGAAAAATTCGGCAACAAGGAGCTTATGACAGTGGAAGAGTATTTCGGGAAACTTTGGTACATCGTGGAGGAGCTCTATGAAAACATATAACATCAAAATCAATGCCGCAGCAGATGCTGATATGATGAACTTGGCCCTTTTTCTGCGCAAAGTCATGTCTATTGAGGGTGCGCAGAAATATCATCAAAACATGATTAACGAAGTGAATTCCCTGTCTATATTGGCAGACTTGTATCCTCCCAGCCACTATGCGGACATCCGCCGTTATCATCCCCGTGCCCGTCGCATGGTGTCGCATAACAAACGTTGGGTCTATATCTTTCACATCGAGGATGACACAGTGATAGTTGACCGAATTCTTCCTTCAAAACTGATAACGAAATAGGAAAGCATTTTCCGTGCCGATCCGCGTGATCCACGGAGATTACCCATGTTTCCGGTGAATCATTTCAACCGCACTTCGCGCCCCTCCGACAGGATGAAAACCGCGATCTGTCCGTTCTCGATGCCGAAGCGGATGGCGGCGGCAAGGGAGTCCTCGGGGAAGAGGCGGGAGCTGTCGAAATAGTAGAGACTGTCGGAAGTGTCGAGCCAGCCGCCCACGTAACCGTCGTGGCGGAGTGCGTGGCGCACCACCCTGCCGAGCTGTTTGCGGGAGTGGCAGCCCTGCGTGGCGGCGTATGCCACGACAACGCCCTCCGCGGGCTCCGTCATCGTGTTGATGTCCATCGTGAAGCCGTCGGGATGGCGGAGGCTGTACGCCCAAATGCTGTCCGAAACGGCTTTGACACTGCCGCCCACTAACTTGCTGCCGCTGTAGCAGGAGGTCAGGAGCAAGGCGCACGACAGGAGTAGCGTCATCGCTATCTTTTTCGGGAACAGAATTCTGTCCATTGTCTAATGTTTGTTTATTAATTTGTCCATTAATCCTAGGGTTGCGGCCTTACCCTGAGCTACCGAGCTCTTGCCCCTCCGGGGCGGCTCAGAGAAGCGATTTCAATATATGGGGACTTTTCGTTACAACTACTAACTACTAACTGCTAACTCAATATAGAAGCTCACCGGCCGGAACCCGTCGTTGCAGCTGATCATGGCGGAGTGCGGGTTTTTCATCCATCCGTCGTAGAAGTTGCCGCGGCCGGCGGCCAGTTCCTGCACGAACCACCGCATCGACTCCCAGGCGCTGTCGCACATCCCTTCGGGCTGCGCGCCATCGACCGATATCCACGTCTGTCCCTCCTGCACGTCGCACGCGTGCTCGATGGGGTTCTCGAACCGCGCCTGCAAATCGCGGTAGTCCGCCTTCCGTATGGCTGTGATCTTGATGTTCATTTTTGCGTTTATTCAGGTCGCAAAGATATAAAATTATTCCCGCAGAACTCGCTGATCACCGCAGATAATTTTAAGGTGAAAAAAGTGCACCTAAAGAAGCATACTAAACGTTCAACTCTTTCGTTTCTTAAAAAGTGTATCTTCGCACCCATAATTCTGAATTCTTAATTTTTAATTCTGAATTGAAATGAAAAAGGGCAAACGAACCTGTGAAATCCTGAAAGATGTGCGGCGGAAGGTCGCGCAAGAGAATGACATCCCGTTGGTGGAGCGTGAATGCACGCACGAGGGGGACTGTCGCGGTACGTGTCCCTACTGCGAGGCTGAAGTGCGCTACCTGGAACGGGAGCTGCAACGTCGCAAGAGTTTGGGCAAGGCCGTCGCAGTGGCAGGCATCGCCATCACCTCCATGATGATGGGCGCATGCCACAGTCCGAAGGCACCAGAGCCCGCCATCGGCAACGAACCCGAGCCTGCCGTGGAGGCCAGCTCTCAGCAAGTTCCGGAGACGACAGAGGGGCAAGAGGTTCCGCCACCTCCCGGACAATCCGATCCGTATGTGGCGGACGGTATCATAGAAGAAGTGGGAGAAATACCAGACATCCCGGAAAATTCGTCCGAGTCCTCCCCGAACCGCTGCACACAAATACCTTCACAGCTGGCTGATCCAGATGATTGGTGGACTACCGAGGGGATAGTGGTAGGTGACGTCGAAGACGATGTTTCTTACGATGAGCCGCCGATGATGTTCGTGGAGGAGATGCCCGAATTCCCTGGAGGAATAGATTCCTTGGACGCCTTTTTGGCGAGGGAGATTCAATATCCTCAGGTGGCGAAGGATAATGGCATCACAGGCACGGTCTTGATTGAGTTCGTGGTGGAGAAGGACGGGCGTGTGACCAACGCCAAGGTGAAAGTCCCTCTCTTCCCCGAATGCGATAAGGAGGCATGTCGTGCCGTCATGTCAATGCCGAAATGGAAGCCAGGAAAAAACATGGGGAAACCGGTGCAATGCTATTACCAGGTGCCGGTATCGTTCCGACTTTAATCTCCGCGTATTTCTCGTATCTTCACGAAAAAATCCCTTCCCCATTTCTTTTTTACTTAATTAGAATTTGCAATGATACAATTCCCGCAGATATTATTTTAAGGTAAAGAAAGTTGCCAGTCTTAGCTATTTCCGAAATTTTTGTATTTTGCGGCATAAACAGACAAACGATATGTCAAAACGCACAAGAGACAAGATAGAATACATGGTGATAATGGTGAGCATGTTCGCCAGCCATTTCCATTTGTCAGAAGTGGAGGCTTATCGCTATATCAATCAGTATCAGGGCATTGAGCTGATGGACGAATTCTATGACGTGATGCATACACAGTCGTTCCCCGACATGGTGGACAGCTTGGCAAAATATTGTGCGAGAAACGGAGGGTATTTGGCATGATACTGTATCACGGCAGCAACGTTGAAATAGTTGAGATTGACTTGTAAAAGTCAAGGCCCAACAAGGATTTCGGACGAGGTTTCTACTTGTCCGCCGACCATGATCAGGCTTTGCGATATGATGAATGTCAGTCCGCGTGAATTTAAGTATATGAAGGAGCACATCACCAAGCGCCTCATTTCCATGCTGATGGAACGGGAAAAGGTTTCTTTGCGCGAGGCGTTCGACATCGTGTATAATTCCGACACCTTCGCCAAACTCTCCGATCCCGAAACAGGGCTTTATTTCCAAAGTCCGGGTTATGTTTATTCTTATTTGGAATCTGAAATACCCAAAGAGAAGGCACGGCCAGTCTAATTGAATACCCTGTGACAATCACTCCGCTTCCGATTCCGCCGCACCCTCCGGCCATACGGGCTTGCCGTTCCACGAAACTGTCCACTCGCCGGAATAGAACTCATTCACGTGATTCCGGTTTGCCTCAATCCAGGAATAATCAGGGTCCACAAACTGCAAAATCCCATCGTCATCCACCCACAAAGCAGACCAGTAGCTCTCTTCACCGCCCACACAACACCATTCACTCATCTTTCCATTGGGACTTCTATTCACCACAAGTCCCCGCTCATTGACGTTCACCACCATCCAGGTTATCGGTTCGGGGCTGTCCAAGCGCGAAAGGCACTCCTGATATATCCCATCCCATGGCTGACCAACGTGCGCGTGGAGGAACTTGATCAGTGGCGTATAGTCGTAACCCGTACTAACGGAACCACTTCGCTTAATCGGCAATCTTTCCGGTAGAAAATCCTGTTTTTTACCCCTATCATATCTGTATCGATCATGCCCGAATTGATACCACGACCACCCGTTGTGCGTCCGTTTGTTCACCTTACGGTAAAGCGGCGGCTTCCCATCCTTCCTATTATGTCCCATTTCATTTTAGAACTTCTGTAACAAACAAAAAACGAGAGCAGGTCCAAATGCCTACTCCCATTCTTAATTCTTAATTTTTAATTCTGAATTATTCACTCATGATGATGTCCAGCATCGCATTTGCGGAATCCGCAATACGTGTGCCAGGACCAAAGATGGCGGCGACACCGCAGTCGTACAGGAACTGGTAGTCCTGCGGGGGAATCACACCGCCCACGGTGATGATGATGTCCTCGCGGCCGAGCTTCTTGAGCTCTTCGATCACCTGCGGGACCAAGGTTTTGTGACCAGCTGCCAATGAGGAGACGCCCAAGAAGTGGACGTCGTTCTCCACAGCCTGCTTGGCGGCCTCTTCGGGAGTCTGGAACAAGGGACCCATATCGACGTCGAAACCGATGTCGGCATAGCCGGTAGCGACCACCTTCGCGCCGCGGTCGTGACCGTCCTGACCCATCTTGGCAATCATGATACGCGGGCGACGGCCCTCTTTCTTGGCAAATTCGTTGCAACGCTCGCAAGCCCGTTTGAAGGCGGCGTTGTCTTGTTGTTCTTTACTGTACACGCCTGAAATTAAGTTGATTTTTGCTTTATAACGTCCATAGACTTTCTCCAAAGCCATGGAAATCTCGCCCAAGGAAGCACGCACTCTCGCGGCCTTGATGGAGAGGTCGAGCAGGTTGCCGTTGCCGGTCTTGGCGCACTCGGTGAGGGCTTCCAAAGCGGCCTGCACATCCTCCTCGTTACGGTTGGCTCTCAGCTCGGCCAGACGCTTGATCTGCGCCTCGCGGACCGTCGTGTTATCGACCTCCAAGGTCTCGATCGGGGACTCCTTGTCGAGTTTGTACTTGCTGACGCCAATGATGGACTCCTTGCCGGAGTCGATACGGGCCTGCTTGCGGGCGGAAGCCTCCTCGATACGCATTTTCGGGATGCCGGTCTCGATGGCCTTGGCCATACCGCCGAGCGATTCCACCTCCTGGATGTGCTCCCAGGCGCGGTGCGCGATCTGGTGCGTGAGGCTTTCGATATAGTAGGAACCGGCCCACGGGTCGATGGAGCGGCACACTTGCGTCTCTTCCTGAATGTAAATCTGCGTGTTACGGGCGATACGGGCCGAGAAGTCGGTCGGCAGCGCGATGGCCTCGTCCAATGCGTTGGTGTGCAGCGACTGGGTGTGTCCCAAAGCGGCGCCCATAGCCTCGACGCAGGTACGGCAGACGTTGTTGAACGGATCCTGTTCGGTGAGCGACCAACCGGAGGTCTGGCAGTGCGTGCGCAACGCCATGGACTTCGGGTTCTGCGGGTTGAACTGCTTCACGATCTTGGCCCACAGCATACGGGCGGCGCGCATCTTGGCGATCTCCATGAAATGGTTCATACCCACGGCCCAGAAGAACGACAGACGCGGCGCGAACTCATCAACACTCATGCCTGCGTTCACACCGGCGCGGAGGTACTCCAGACCGTCGGCGAGCGTGTAAGCCAGCTCGATGTCGTCGGTGGCACCGGCCTCCTGCATGTGGTAGCCGGAGATGGAGATGGAGTTGAACTTCGGCATGTTCTTGGCCGTGAACTCGAAGATGTCGGCGATGATCTTCATGGAGTGTGCCGGCGGGTAAATGTAGGTGTTACGCACCATGAACTCCTTGAGGATGTCGTTCTGGATGGTACCCGACAGCTGGTCGAGCGTGGCACCCTGCTCCTCGGCGGCGATGATGTAGAAGGCCAGGATGGGCAGCACGGCACCGTTCATCGTCATGGAGACGGACATCTTGTCCAACGGAATCTGGTCGAAGAGGATCTTCATGTCGAGGATGGAGTCGATGGCGACACCTGCCTTGCCCACGTCACCGACCACGCGCGGGTGATCGGAATCGTAGCCGCGGTGCGTGGCGAGGTCGAAGGCCACGGAGAGACCTTTCTGACCGGCGGCGAGGTTGCGGCGGTAGAAAGCGTTGGACTCTTCGGCGGTGGAGAAACCGGCATACTGACGGATGGTCCACGGGCGGAACACGTACATCATCGAGTAGGGTCCGCGCAGATACGGCGGGATGCCCGACGCGTAGTTGAGGTGCTCCATACCGAGGAGGTCGTCCGCACCATACACTTGCTTAACAGGGATCTGCTCGGAGGTCATCCAATTGGAAATGATGTTGTTATCTTTCTCCCACTGACGGAAATCCGTCGGATTCTGGGGGAGTTTCTTGAAGTCGATATTGCTAAAATCAGGACGCATATTAACTCTTTTTCTTTATTATATTAATGAGGCTGCAAAAGTACAAAAAATTTTGTATTTTTGCCGAAAAATTAGAACAAAATGAGACGGAAGAAAATCACCGATGCCATCAGAACGGCACTGAAAGCATTACCGCTTCCTCTGGAAAGTTGGCTCTTTGGCAGTGAGGCGCGAGGTGATGCACGCGAAGACTCAGATATCGATCTGCTCATATTGGTAGACTCACCAATAGTTTCCACACAGATGGAGAGCACCATCTTTTCTCCACTATATCAAATAGAACTCTCCACGGGCATCCTTATCAATCCGCTGATTCTTCCAAAAGCCCAGTGGGGAAGCCGCATTTCTCCATTCTACATCAATGTATCTAACGAACGTATCAAACTATGAAAACCCTTACCGACGAATGGCTTTTACCTAAATCAGATTCTTAAAATCGAAAATTCAAACGCCTATGGTTACAATCCTTACCCTTATCGGATACTTCATCATTCCCATCCTCATCATCTTGATATTCAACAATTTCAAATGGGCAAAAAGTGTCGGCACCGTCATTATGGCGTATGCTGTCGGCATCGTTGCCGCCCTATTGGGCATCCTGCCCACGGGCGCGGAACCTGGAGCGGAGGCACTCGAATCGATGCAAAAGACGCTGATGAACGTCGCCGTGCCGATTGCCATCCCGCTGATGCTCTTCAACTCGGATTTCAAACTCTGGACCAAGTCGTTGCCAAAGACCATGGCGGTGCTTATCGGAGGTCTGGCCTCCATCCTCATCGCCTTGTTGTCGGGATACTTCATCTTCCGCAATGCTGGCATCCCTCAGTTCGAACGCGTGGCTGCCATGATGACCGGCATTTACACCGGTGGCACCATGAACTTCTCCGCCCTCGGCAACATGTTAGAGGTCGATCCCTCGATTATCACCCTGACGCTGACCTTCGAGGAGATTGCCACCTTCCCGTTCATCGTCTTCATCGTGGCCGGCGGCTACAAGGTGTTCCGCAAGCTGCTGCCCGCCAAGACGGAAGGCGACACCGCCGAAACAGAAGAAACATTTGAAACTGAAAGTTTTGAGGACTACCACGGTATGCTAAAGCCAAAGACTTTCGGGCGCATGATGCTTGGCCTCCTGCTCTCGCTCGGCATGTTGGCCATCGGCGCGGGGCTCTCGCTACTCATCACGGGTAAACTCAACGAGTTGGTCGTCATCCTGACCATCACCACCCTCGCCATCATCGCCTCCTTCAGCCCGAAGGTGCGCAACCTGCCCAAAACTTTCGAATTAGGCATGTTCTTCATCCTGATATTCAGCTTGGTGGTGGCCTCAAAGTTCGACATCCACGCCATCAAGGGCTCGCTGCATATCCTCTGGTTTATCCTCTTTGTGATGATCACCTCCATCATCCTGCACCTCATCATCTGCAAGATTTTCAAGGTGGAAGGAGACCTCTTCACCGTAGGCCACATCAGTCTGCTCTGCTCGCCGCCGTTCGTGCCGCCCATCGTGGAGGCCTTAGGCAATCGAAAAGTGCTCCTCAGCGGTATCGTCATCGGCCTCGCCGGTTACGCTGCCGGCAACTACCTCGGAGTTTTAATCGCGTGGATACTGGGGGTGTTCTAATTCAAAATTATGAATTATGAAAGAGGAGACGCGCAAAGCACGTCTCCTCTTTCATTCATCGTTTTTTCATCGTTTTTTCATCGGTTTTCATCGTCATTCATCGCATCCTATTTCCCTTTCCGAATGGGTTCGCACGTCAATCCCACTCCCAGTTTCTTGAAAATCTTGTGGTCCACCTCGCTCAACATAACGGTGGTATGTGCTTGACAACCATCTAACTGCGGCAAACAAGCCAATGCTTTGCGACAGTTCTCGTCGTTGAGGCTGAGCATGGATAACGCCACCAGTACCTCATCGGTGTGCAGGCGCGGGTTATGACCGTGCAAAAGGTGAACCTTGGTCTTCTGGATCGGCTCAATCATGGCCTGCGGGATCAGCCGAACCTCGTGGTCGATGCCCGCCAAATGCTTCGTGGCGTTGAGCAGCAAGGCAGCGCTCGGTCCCAATAACGTGCTGGTATGGGCTGTGATAATGGTTCCGTCAGCCAGCTCGATAGCGGACGAGGCCACCCCGCTCTCCTCCTTGCGCTTGCGGGCAGCCGTGATGGTCTTGCGGTCCTCCACCGTGATCTTCGCCCGCTTGATCAGCAATGATATCTTGTTGACTTCCTGTTCGGTAGCCTTTCCGTCCACCACATTGCACAGCGCGGTGAAGTAACGACGGATGATCTCGTCTTTGGAGGCTTCGCAACACGCCGTGTCGTCGGAAATGCAGTAGCCAGCCATGTTCACGCCCATGTCGGTGGGCGATTTGTATGGATTTTCGCCGTATATGCCTTCAAAAATGGCATTCAAGACGGGAAAAATTTCAACATCGCGATTGTAGTTGACCGCCATTTTGTTGTAAGCCTCCAGATGGAACGGGTCAATCATGTTGACATCGTCCAAGTCGGCAGTGGCTGCTTCGTATGCAATGTTCACGGGATGTTTCAGCGAGAGATTCCAGATGGGGAAGGTCTCGAACTTGGCATAGCCGGCCTTCACCCCGCGCTCGTTCTCCTGGTAGAGCTGGCTCAGACAGACCGCCATCTTGCCGCTGCCGGGGCCAGGCGCCGTCACGACCACCAACGGACGGGTGGTTTCCACATACTCGTTGCGACCGAAGCCCTCGGGAGAATCGATGAGATCGACATTGGTGGGATAGCCCTCTATCAAATAGTGGTAATAGACCTTGATGCCCATGCGCTCGAGACGCTCGCGATAGGCCATCGCGCTGGCCTGGCCATTGTAGTGCGTGATCACCACCCCGCTGACCAAAAAACCGCGGGCGATGAAAATATCACGCAAACGCAACACATCTTCATCGTAGGTGATGCCTATGTCGCCGCGCACCTTGTTCTTCTCGATATCCACGGCGCTGATAACGATCACAATCTCGGCATCATCCTGCAACTGCGTGAGCATCCGCAACTTGCTGTCAGGCTGGAATCCCGGCAACACACGGCTGGCGTGGAAGTCGTCATACAACTTTCCACCGAATTCCAAGTAAAGTTTGTGTCCGAATTGCGCAATGCGCTCCTTGATATGCTCAGACTGGATCTTGAGATATTTCCCGTTATCAAAACCGATTTTCATCATAATAATATGGCTTACAGTTAAAAAATACGGGGTGCAAAAATAAGATTTTTTTCGAAACGGCATCACGCTGAACAAAAAAAACATATTAATTTTGGCTGTTGACTATTCAGGCTACTTATTTTAGTTTCAAGTTTCAGGTTTCAGGTTTCAGGCGCTGTTTGAATCTTGAAACTTGAAACTAAAAAAATGTATTTTTGCCGACTTAAAAACATCATCGTTATGATTTTTTATTTCTCCGGATGCGGCAACAGCCGTTTTATTGCAGAAAGCATCGCGCAAGCGATTAACGAGCCACTCGTATTCATCCCCGAAGCCGAGCGCGAAAACCGTTTCGAATACACTCTTGCGGAAGGCGAGCGAGTGGGTTTCGTCTTCCCGATTTATTCGTGGCAGCCTCCACATCTCGTGGCGGAGTTTGTGAGAAGACTGAAGTTTTCGCAACCGCCCGCCTACGTGTGGATGGCGGTCACCTGCGGCGACAACGGCGGGGTGGCCGAAAAGGTTTTCTGCAAACAATTGGAGGGAATCGGATTGACGCTGAACGCCGACTTTTGTTTCCAGATGCCCAACACCTACGTCAACATGGCGGGCATGGGCACCGACAAGCCCGAGGTGGCGCAACGCAAAATCGAGAAAGCCAAAGCGCATCTGCCGGAGGTCATCGCCAACATCACCGAACAGAAATCCGTGACGGAAATGCGAAGGGGCATCTTCCCGCGCTTCAAGACCAACGTCATAGGGAAAGGCTTCTACAAATGGGTTTCCGACGAGCCTTTCCGCAGCACCGACGACTGCATCTCATGCGGCAAATGCGTGAGTGTGTGTCCGTTGCAGAACATCACCTTGGAAGACGGTCGCCCGAAATGGCACGGCAACTGCACCAACTGCGACGCCTGTTTCCACCACTGCCCGAAAAACGCCATCCAGTACGGCAAGGCGAGCGTCGGGAAAGGGCAATACTATTTCGGGAAGTTTTAATCTCCGCGTATCGCACGGATCCGCACGGATTATTTCCTCGTGATACGTGAGATACGCGATAAAAAAAGCAAGTATCATGAACCTCGAAGAATTCCGTGAATATTGCCTCTCGTTGGGCGAGGTGGAGGAGAAGCTGCCCTTCGCGAAGATGCCCGGCGGCGACTCCGTGCTGGTGTTCTACGTCAGCGGGCACACCTTCTGCTACTGCGACCTCAACGACCTCAGAGTGGTGGTGAAATGCCAGCCCGAACGCATCCCCGAACTGCTCGACACCGCCGAAGGCGTGACACCCCCCGACAGCCACTTCAGCGTCAAGTACTGGATTGGCATCCACCTGCCGACCATCGCCGACGAACTGCTCAAAGAGCTGGTCGCAGGGTCGTTTGAGATTGTGAAGGGGAAGTATGCGAAGAAAGGAAAAAAATCTTCGCAAAAATGAGAAGACGTTGAAATTTATTGTACTTTTGCCACTGTTATGTTTGTGACGTTTGAAAAAGAATATCTATATGATACATATTCCTGGAGTTAAAGACAATATGATCGCCAACAATCTCACCCCTTATACCCCCACACACCCTGGCGAGGTAATCAAGGACGAAATAGAATATCGCGGCATCTCGCAACGGAAGTTGGCGACTGAAATAGGTGTTTCCTACACGCAATTAAACGAAATCCTGAATGGCAAGCGACCACTTAACACAGAAATGGCCATTTTGATTGCCACCGCACTTGATCTGGACGCCGAGCCTTTGCTTGCACTACAGACACGTTACGACATGATCACCACCAAGCGCGACCGTTCCTTCCTCCGCCGTCTCTCCGCCGTCCGCAAGATCGCCTCGGTGCTGTAGCATGGGTCATTCTGGTTCCATGACAGTATTTTCTGTCGGATTTTTCCTTAGTATTCACCCAACCCGTTTCAAACTTTCCTGTTTTTGCCGTCATCGGCAAAAAATCGTATTTTTGCCGCGGTTTTCATTAGAATCTTGCCGATAGTATGGAATACATCTCAGTCACCCGGTTTGCCGAGAAACACGGCATCAGCAGACTTGTTCACCCCTCGCGTGCCAGAGGCACGAAATCTTTGCGAGTGCGCCCGCAGGCAGTACGGGATCTTAAGCGACTACGTGTTTCTGGCCACAGGAGGTGCAACCTTCCTCCAAAGCACACTTGACGGTGACCGCACGCTTTTGGGAGGCAGGGACGTTTATCTGTTCCCTCGAATATGACGGATTTCTTGTATTCTTTCAACGCCTCAATTTTCTGCTGCTTGATGGTAATAAGTTCGTCAATCTCGGCGCACTTGCGGTCAAGGTAGTCGGCAATGGCACGTTGCTCGGCGAGAGGAGTGGTTATGATACTTGTCGCTGCCAATGTCCTTTGTGGTATGCTAAATAATTCAAGTTTCGCATGTTAAAAAAAAGGAGAAAAACAAGTGAGTGAAGAATG
>CAMJXE010000038.1 GCA_946409645.1 uncultured Bacteroidales bacterium | reverse complement strand
TTTCAAAGTCGGCGATGGGGTATTTGATACCCTTGGCATAGTCGGTGATGATGGAAAAGGCGGTCACTTCGGTTGCCGTGCCAGAGGTGGATGAAACGGCACAGAATTTGGCCTTGGTTCTCAGTTTGGGCAGTCCGAACACTTTGCACATGTCCTCGAAAGTGGTTTCGGGGTATTCGTACTTAATCCACATGGCTTTGGCGGCATCAATAGGCGAACCGCCACCGATGGCCACAATCCAGTCGGGTTGGAACTCTTGCATCACGGCGGCACCGTTCATTACGGTCTCCACTGACGGGTCAGGCTCAATGCCGTCAATCACCTTGACTTCCATGCCAGCTTCCTGCAGATAGGCAATGGCCTTGTCAAGAAAACCGAATCGTTTCATGCTTCCGCCACCCACGCAGATGACAGCGCGTTTGCCTGTAAAAGTCTTCAATGCTTCGAGAGCGTTCTCTCCGTGATAAAGGTCTCTAGGTAATGTGAATCTGTTCATTTTTTTCTTTTTTTTGAGTTAGTTATATGTGTTGTCTGTCTTTTAGGGATAAATCCCGGATTCTATAGAAGTCTGTTATTTTCCATAATAGGCTTGTTTGTAAATTTCGACGATTTCCTTTACCAACGGATATTTAGGGTTGGCACCGGTGCACTGGTCGTCGTGAGCTTTTTCGGAGAGGGTTTCCACATTGGCCATGAACTGTTTTTCGTCGATGCCAGCATCTTTGATGCTGAGCGGCATATCCATATCCTTCATCAGTTGGCGGATGGCTGCGATGAGGTTGTCGATGCTCTCTTCGTCTGTATTGCCGCCGAAACCGAGGAAACGTGCTGCCTTGGCTAATTTTTCGTCGGCCATGAAGCGTTCATATTTTGGGAACGGAACGAATTTGTTGGGTTTCAAAGAGTTGTATTTCACCACATAAGGTAAAAGAATGGCGTTGGCACGTCCGTGCGGGATGTGGTAGTCGCCGCCCAATTTATGTGCCATGCTGTGGTTGAGGCCGAGGAAGGCGTTGGTGAAGGCCATGCCGGCGATACAGGAGGCGTTGTGCATCTTCTCGCGTGCTTTCAGATCAAATTGGCCATTTTCGTAGGCGCGTTTCAGGTAGCCAAACACCAGGTCCATGGCTTGAAGGGCAAGACCGTCGGTGTAGTCGTTGGCCATGTTGGAGATGTAGGCCTCGATGGCATGGGTCAAAACGTCCATGCCGGTGTCAGCGGTGGCACGTTTCGGCAATGAAACCACGAACTGCGGGTCAATGATAGCCACGTTGGGGGTCACCGCATAGTCGGCTAGCGGATATTTGATGCCTTTTTTCTTGTCGGTGATGACTGTGAAGGCGGTCACCTCGCTGCCTGTGCCAGAGGTGGTCGGGATGGCAACCATCTTGCATTGCTGTCCCAGGTGCGGGAATTTCACCACGCGCTTGCGGATGTCCATGAATTTCTGACGCAGGCCGTCGAAGGAGGTCTCGGGATGTTCGTAGAACAGCCACATGCACTTGGCCGCGTCCATGGCCGAACCGCCGCCCAAGGCAATGATGACATCGGGCTGGAACGAGCGCATTTCTGCTACGCCTCTCATCACGGTGTCCACATCCGGATCGGGCTCCACGTCGGAGAAGATCTTGTAATGGCAGCTCTCCTCGCGCTTGTTGAGGTAGTAGGTCACTTTGTCAACATAGCCGAGCTGCACCATCATCGGGTCGCTCACGATAAAGGCTTTGCTTATGCCTTCCATGTTTTCGAGATATTGTACCGAACCGTATTCAAAATAGACTTTCGGCGGGATTTTAAACCATTGCATATTGACTCTTCTTTTTGCGATTTTCTTTTTGTTGATAAGGTTGACAGTCGAAACGTTGGCTGTGGTGCTGTTGTGGCCGTAGGAACCGCAACCGAGTGTCAGTGACGGGGTGTTGGTGTTGTATATGTCACCGATGGCGCCTTGCGAAGAAGGCGAATTGACGATGATGCGGCCCACCTTCATGGCCTTGCCGAACTTCTCGATGAGGTCGCTGTTGGTGCTGTGGATGATGGCCGTATGACCCAAACCACCCATGTCAAGCATCTTTTGGCACATTTCGAAGCCTTCCACGTGGTTGTTCACTACATAATAAGCCAACACCGGGGAAAGTTTCTCGCGTGACAATGGGTATTCGGGACCCACATCCTTCAGCCGGGCGATGAGGATCTTTGTGTTTTCAGGCACTTTAACGCCAGATTTGTTGGCAATCCAGTAGGCCGATTTGCCCACCACATCAGGGTTGACAGCACCTTTCTCAATGTTGATCACGAATTTCGACACTTTCTCAATCTCTTCCTTGTTCAGGAAGTAGCAGTTGTTTTCCTTCATATAATCCTCAAACAGATTGGAGATGACCTTATCAACGATGACAGCTTGTTCGGAGGCGCAAATCATGCCGTTGTCGAAGGTTTTCGACATCATTAGGTCGTTGCATGCGCGTTTCACGTTGGCGGAAGTCTCGATGTAACAAGGGGCGTTGCCGGGTCCCACACCGAGGGCGGGTTTGCCGCAGCTGTATGCGGAGCGCACCATGCCTGAACCACCCGTGGCCAGAATCAGCGAGACATTCGGATGGTTCATCAGGGCCATCGTGGCATCGACAGAGGGATGTTCAATCCATTGTATGCAGTGTTCGGGTGCACCGGCGGCAATAGCAGCGTCATACAGTGTCTTGGCGGCGGCCACCGACGACTTCTGGGCGGAGGGATGGAAACCGAAGATGATCGGGTTTCGTGCCTTGGTGCAGATCAATGACTTGAACATAGTGGTTGAGGTGGGGTTGGTCACAGGTGTCACGCCGGCCACGATTCCTACCGGTTCGGCAACTTCCACATAACCTTCCATTTCATTGTCCTCCACAACGCCCACCGTTTTCTCGTTCTTGATGGAATTCCAAATGTACTCCGTGGAGAAGATGTTCTTGATGATTTTGTCCTCATAAACACCCCTCTGCGTCTCTTCGTGCGCCAACTTCGCTAGCTCGCGGTGGCGTTCTAGACCGGCCAATGCCATAGCATAGACGATTTTGTCCACCTGCTCTTGGTCGAAGGTGATATAAGTTTTAAGTGCTTCTTCGGCGTTCCTAACTAAAACGTCGATTTCTTCTTTTATCGATAATTTTTTATCGATTTTGGATGTTGCATTTTCTTTCTGAGTTTTCATAGAAATATAATTATTGAAAATGTAAATGTTTAACTTGTTTTTGTTACATTCAAGTTGTTATCTTTGCCCATCTTTTTTGCCAGCTGATGTGACAATACGACCAACGAGGAGGGGAGGTTCTCGTTTTTCACGAGTATGCCTTGAGGCACATGTAGCAGGGTGAAGGCGAAGTTCCAAATGGCTAAGATGCCGGATTCGACCAGTTGGTCGCACACTGCTTGTGCTTGGTCGGCGGGCACGGTGATAATGCCGATTCTGACTCCGGTGCGTTCGACGTAGTTGGCTAATTTTTCCATGGGTAGGATGTATTTGTCGCCAATCTGCAGGCCGTGAAGGTCGGGGTCTTTGTCGAATCCGACGGTGATCCTGAGTCCCATGCTCGAAAACTCCTTGTTGGTCAGTATCAGTCTTCCCAGATTCCCGACACCGACTAAAATAGCCTCATTCACTTTGTTATAACCCAAAAATTCGCTTAGGTCTTTCATCAGTCCGTCGGTTTTGAAACCGAGGTGTGGCTTGCCTGTCGTGCTGCTAACCCCAGCCAGGTCTTTGCGCACCAGGACTGGATTCAGGTTGAGGCTTTTAGCTATGGCGGATGACGATACATATTCTTCGCCCAGCTGCTGCATCTTTTTGATGTGACTATAGTAGAGCATCAACCGGCTTAACGTCGATTTTTCCATTACCAGCGAGGTGTTCATTTGTATTGCCATTCGATAAAAATTTATCTATTTGTTTGATGGTGCAAAAATAGTGTTTTTTTCGATATGTTGTATCAAAAAAAAACGATAATCGTCAGGATATGTATGGGATAGTGTAAGTTGCTGTTTTTATGTGCTTTGAATATGTCGAATCGGAAAAGGATGCATGAAAGTTTTGGGTAAAGGTGTGAAGAATGAAATAATTCTTGCGTTGACTTTGGGAATAAATTTTCTCATTTGTGTATAATTCGGGAAATTTGTGTAAATTTGCAAAATCAACTTGTGGCTTTTGGAATCTGCTGTCTCTTCATCTGGCGAAATCACTTCCTCCATCGAGAAAATCTCGGATGTGTTCACCACATATACCGAATTCCCGTCGCATGGTTTCAATCAATTGTATAAAGCCCAACGTTACGGCAAATGGTTTGTGCTGAAGGGACTGAAACCGGAACACCAACAAGAGACTGTGTATAAGCGTCTGCTTGTCAAGGAGTTCGAATTGGGGGTGCAGATGGTTATTGTATGTCGCGTCATCCATGGGCTCCAGCCACTCGTTGCTGGCACCTTCCTGTACGTTTAATGTCCTATCATCTCCATCCCCACCATCGGTTTGGTGTCAATCAGCTTCAGCGATTTCACCATTTGGGCGGTGCCCTCTTTGTACTTCTTGAAATGGGCGGTCTGGAGATGGCTCTGGTAAGCCTCTTGGTCGGCGTAGATTTCGAGGATGTAGATTTTGCAGGGGTCTTCCTTGGTCTGCATGGAGAAGAGGGTCAGCACACCGGCTTCCACCTTCACAGAGGTCATCCCAACCTCTTTGGCGTAAGCCAGATACGCTTCCAGATACTCTGGCACCACCTCTATTTCAGCGAGGCGGACGATGCGCTCGCCGAATTGCCGCAGGGGCACATTCTCGCCGAACAACCGGCGGGCGTTGTCGGTGAAGATGTCCTGCAGGTTCAGTCCGTGCGAGGCGAGACGCTCCTCCAGGGCCTGCTTCCCGCTGATGAGCACCGGCTCGGCCACATACGGGTAGTCGCTGCCATAGAGGATATGGTCGGGCGTGGTGATGGTGAGAAGCGCGTCGAGGACGTCATCGGTGGGTGCGCCGGCCAGGTCGTAGTAGAGGCGCGAAAGGTTGGCATCGACATCCACAGGCTGCATAATGCCCTGTTTCACCATCACGGGCAGCAGCGAACGGAAGCGCGGCAGGGCGTTAGGCAGAAACGAGCCGCAGTGCGGTACCACTACTTTCAAATTCGGATAGCGAACCAACACGTTGTGTGCTATCATATTGAGTACCGAACGCGAGGTTTCGGCCAAGTATTCGTAGCTTGCTAACGGCACGTCGGCAATCAGCTGTGCGTTGACCGCAGAGGGTTTGTGCGGATGCAGGATGACGACGGTTTTTTGCGCATTAAGGTAGGCCATCAGTGTGTCCAAGGCAGGGTCGCCGAGGTACTGCCCGTAGCTGTTAGTGGGCAGTTTAATGCCATCGGCACCCAACACCTCCAAGGCGTAGCGTGCCTCTTCCAAAGCGTGTGGCACATCGGGCAGGGGTAGTGCGGCGCAGAACATAAAACGCCCTGGATAGCGGGCCTTCAGTGCGGCGCACTCCTCGTTGTACTTTCGGCACACTTTTGCCGAAGCCTCCGCGTTGCCGAAGAATGGCTGTGGCGCAGGCATCGTCAGCACGGCGGTCTGGATGCCGGCCTTGTCCATAAAGGCAATGTGTTTCTCCACGTCCCAGCCCGGGATGGGAAACCCCTCATCCATCTCGGCGCCGTTGGCCTTGATGTAGTCGAGGTAACCCTGCGTGATGGCGTGGCTGTGGAGGTCGATTTGCGCTGAAGTGTGCGCCATAAGCAATGTCATAAAGCTGATTATCAGTGTTTTTCTCATTTTAAATTTGAAATTGCAAAATATAAAATTTCTGGAATATAACCGAAAATTATATCTTTTTATTGGATTATAGGCAGCAATACACTATCTTTGCTTCCCCATCTTCGTGCAGTCGCCGATGATGTCACCGGTGCGCAAGTGTTTTTATCCTCGTTTATTCCATCGTGTGTTCCCAGTCGCCGCGGGTGTCGATGCCGGTGGCGTCGGCCAAGGTCTCCAAACGGGCGACCTCCTCGGCCGTGAGTGCGATGTCGGCTGCGGCCGCAGCCTCCACTACGTGACGCTCTTTCGTGGCGCCGACGATGGGCATGGTGCCCTTGGCAATGGCCCAAGCGATGCCGATTTGCGAACACGATGCGCTATATTTCTCTCCGATAGCCTTCATCTCGTCGGTGAGGGCTTGCAGACGGTCGAGTACAGGGTTGTATTTGCGTCCGCGGTCGCTGTCGGCGGGCAGCGGGTTGGCCGGTGAGAAATGGCCGGTCAGCGCACCCTGCTCCAGCACCATGTAGGACCAGAAACGGATGTCGTTGCTGTGGCAGTAGTCGAGCACGCCCCCGCGCTCGCTCGAGCGGTAGAGCAACGAGAAGTGGTTCTGAACGGCGCTCACCCGGAACCCCGCCTGGCCCAAGATCTCGTTGGCGCGCTCAATCTCGCGGATGTTGTGGTTCGACACGCCCACTTGGCGCACCTTGCCCGACTGGAGAAGCGGGATCAGTCCCGGTGTCCAACGCTCTACATCCATCGGGTTGTGAATCCAGTACATGTCGATGTAGTCGATGCCCATGCGCTCCATTGAGGCGTTGGCCATTTTCTCGACCGAGTTGTCGTACATCTCCGCCAATTGCGGGGTGAACTTGGTGGATATTTGCACGGATTCGCGTGGGACGGAGGCAACGAACTGGCCGAGAATACGCTCCGAGTCGCCCATGGCATACACGGTGGCCGTGTCCCAAAGACCCAGGCCGGCCTTTGCTGCCGCTTCAAAAACGGGTTTCAGCGTCTCCTCGTTGGTGTTGAGTCCATAGACGGCGTCGCCGCCGAATGCGCCAGAGCCCCAAGCCCAAGTGCCTAATGCGATTTTTGTATCTTTCATATTTCCAGCTTTTTAAGTTTGATAAATTTGATTGTTATTTCTGCTGCAAAAGTACGACATAGAATAATGAATAGGGTTAAATGGTTTACGGAATAATCAAACACTTTTACGGATTCGGAAATTTTTTCTAACTTTGCATTCTTGATTTCACTAACTGAAAAATGGGATGAATAAGATACTCAAAGTCCACAATGTCAACGACTATGCGCGCTATATCGGTGCACCGGTGCTGCACCCGCACATCAGTGTGATACACTATGATGAGCTGGAGCATTGCCGCCACAGTCTGAACAGCTACGATGTGTATGGAATCTTCATCGCGGACCAGCGCATGGAGGCTCTTTCCTACGGGCAGCTGCAGTACGATATGCCGCAGCACACGTTGATGTGCGTCTCACCCGGCCAGATCGGGGGCAAGACCGACACTGGCGAAGAGATACAGGCGGAAGGATGGGCACTGCTTTTCTCTCCCGACCTTTTGAACGGGCGCGAGTTGGGACGGCGGATGTCAAGCTACACTTATTTTTCTTATAATGTCAGTGAGACGCTGGCTTTGGACGACCGGCAGCGCGACACCCTTGTGCGGCTTCTCGAAGAAATGCGAACGGAGCTTTTGCGGCCGGAGCAGGACCACCATACTATCAATATTGTGGTGGCGCGGTTGGCGTTGGTGTTGGAGTACATCGCCCGCTTCTATTCTATGCAGATGCAGGTCTCGTTCGGTCAGTACCCCGACCTTCTGCGTCGCTTGGAGTCGCTGTTGGAGCACTACTATCGGGAGGGGAAACAGCATGAGAAAGGGCTCCCCACAGTACGCTACTGCGCACAGGAACTGTTCCTGTCGCCCAACTATTTCGGCGACCTCGTGAAGGAGCTGACCGGCGACTCGGCCACAGTGTTCCTGCGACGGTTTCTGATGGCGCGGGCCAACGAAATGTTGGCTGGCGGGCAAACTGTGGGCGAAGTCTCCGACGCACTCGGGTTCAGCTATCCGCAGCATTTCAGCCGCGTCTATAAGCGGCATTTCGGTGTGGCTCCAAGCCAGGCGGCTTCCCGCTTTTCCGTATCTTCACGCCCGTAGATTCGGGTGTCGCCTGCTATTTCGGATTGGTTCTGGGAAGTGGGATTTCGTGAGAAGGTAACGATTGCTCCTGACTTCGTCACAAGAAAATCTTTAAATTTATAATCTACTTATAATGAGTAGAATACTTTTGTTGAGGCACCCGAAATGGGTGTCCCGATGCTTTTTTTGAGTATTTTTGCGAACAAATTACAAGTGATGTTTGTCCGACAAAAAAAGAACAAGTCAGGTTCGACGAGCGTTGTCGTTGTCAGAAAGGACAAAGGCAGATATAAGCTCGTCAAAACGATGGGGAGCAGTTCTGATCCGCAAGAAATAGATAATCTCAGCAGACAAGGGAAAGAATGGATAAGACGCAAATCTGGCATGGCGGACATGTTCACCGATGCCGAGGGCAAAGACATGGAGAAGAAGGAGATAGAGCGGTTCATAGACAGCATAGAGAACATTTTGGTCAACGGGGACAGCCTCATTCTGGACCGCATATTTGACAGGATAGGTTTTGACAAGATCGAGGATGATGTATTCAGGAAGCTGGTCGTCGCACGCCTTTCGTGCCCGTCAAGCAAGGCTGCGACGGTGGAGTACCTGAAGAACCACTTCGACGAGGATGTGGATTTGTCGAAGATATACCGCTATCTGGACAAGCTGAACCATACGCAACAGGAGAAGGTTCAGGATATCAGTGTGCGCCATACCAGAGAGCTGTTGGGCGGCAACATCGGTGTGATGTTCTACGACGTGACCACCCTGTACTTCGAGGCCGACAGGGAGGATGACCTTCGCAAGACGGGCTTCTCGAAGGAGGGACGGCACAAGAACCCACAAATCATACTGGGCTTGCTGGTGAGTCTGAACGGCTATCCGCTGGCTTACTGCATACACGAGGGAAACAAGTACGAAGGGCACACGATGATACCGGTTATAGAGGGGTTCGTGCGCAAGTACCAACTCGACAACTTTGTGGTCGTGGCAGACTCGGGACTGATGAACGAGCAGAACGTCGCTGATTTGGAGCGGAACAACTACAAATACATCATCGGGGCACGTATAAAGACCGAATCGAAAAGAGTCACGGAATGGATACTGTCACATTCATGGGTGGACGGACAGATGGAGGAATACGACAAGGGGGACGGAAGACGGCTTCTGGTAGGTTACACTGACAACAGGGCGAGAAAGGACTCATACAACAGGGAGAAAGGGGTTCGAAGACTTGAGAAGGCATACAGGAACGGGAGGCTAAGCAAAGAGAACATCAATAGACATGGCTACAACAAGTTCCTGGAGATGAAGGACAAAGTGGAGGTATCCATCGATTACGAGAAAATCAAGGAGGATGCCGCATGGGATGGGCTTAAAGGCTACCTGACGAACACCGAACTTCCCGCAGAACAAATCTATGCGGCCTATCATAACCTTTGGACCGTGGAGCTGGCCTTCCGCATCGCCAAATCGAAACTGGAAGTGCGCCCAATGTTCCACTTCACCCGCAAGCGTATAGAGGCGCACATCTGCATCTGCTTCGTGGCACTGAAGGTTTACAAGGAACTGGACAGAATCCTCAAACTCAACGGCATCAAATTAAGCATAGACAAGGTGCTGCGAATGGCTAAGACAGTGACGACCATACAAGTCCGTCTGCCACTCAACGGACAACTTCTCTCCAGGACAATGGTCATGAAACGCCACAAACCCATTGAAAAACTCTTTGACGAAAATTTTTGGGTGTCCCAATGACGAAGTCAGGAAGATTGTGAAGAAATAATCATCATGTATAGACGGGACACGCCCCGTCTATACTTATTTTCGAAGAATACAGATATTTGTGGAGACGCGATTAATCGCGTCTCTATTTTTTTAACGACACAAACAATCAATAACTATCAACTATTAATTATTAATTGTTAATTGTTAATTGTTAATTATCCTGTTTCCTTCATTGAACAGGAAGTCCACGATGGAGAGGTTTGGCACGAAGCCGAGGCGGTCCTCGAAAATCTGGGTGTAGGATTTGTGGGGGAACGGATAGCCGGCCTCGCGACAGCGTTTAGGGTGGATGATGTTGCGCAGGTCGTCAATATCTTTCCTTTGCGTGTAATCGGCAATAAACTCTTTAGTTTGCTGAGGTTGGAAATCCTTGCCGAAAAGTTTCAGTATGACCTGTGTCAGTTCCAAGTTGAAATCGAAGAGAAAATCAAATTTCTTTTCGTAAAAAGGTCTGATATAATCTTGAAAATACAAGAAATACGGGCTTCCGCTGTATGCCGTGTCAATGCTCTTCCAATGCAATCGTTGCCAGGGCATGGCATAGTCGATGCGGACATCCAGAATGGGCATTTTGGAGGAAACATGCACCACGGGAATAGAGAGCACTTGAATGCCATTAGCCGTGGCAATCAAAGCCCGGTTGCGGTATGATTGCTTGATATAATGCTCGCAAACCTCCAGTGTTACTGGACCTTGCATACATTTCAAAATGTATTCAATAGGGGGTAAGTAAGCGGTGGAAAGTAATGTTGTTTTCATTTTGTTCTATCTGTTTATTTCTTTTACTGGAGCAATAACCATTCTAATGCAGAAACAATGTGGATGGTCTTCCCTTCTATTTCTACATTGCGTGTTGGAGAGAATGCAATGAGAGTCAATCGGTTGCAGGAGAGTGCGTTGGACGCTTTTACAAGCGATGAGATTTCGCGGTCGTATGCCTTATGACTGTCAATCTCGTATGCCACCTGTATCAGTTCTACAGTTTTGTTCTGGTCGCAGACGATGAAATCAATCTCCTTTGCCCTTGGTGCGGGCTTGTAGTAGTACACATCCAGAAAATCATGAGCGTGACGTCTCAAGAGCTCTATATAAACAACGTTTTCCAATCGCCAACCAAGGTTTTCGGGAGCTAACACATTGTCGCGGTTCCCTTGCAATCCAGTATCAACGATGTAGGCTTTCTGGTTGCGTATTCGTTCCTTGCTCTTGAAGGAGTGGCGTGTCAGTATCTGTATCAGGAATGCCTGACTGAGATAATCCACGTATTTTTTTACTGTCTTGTCAGCAATGCCCAACAATCCTGACAATTCATCATAATTAACTTCTTGGCAGGCATTGTTGATGAGGTGATGAGCCAGCTTGCGTAGTGCTTCTATATTTCGTATCTTGAAACGTTTCTTTATATCTTTTCGCAAGATGGCTTCTATCAAGCTCTGCACGTATGCCCGCTTATTGCGAAGACCCTGCATTTCGGGAAATCCACCGTTATGTACATACTCCATAAAAGCACGCTTACGGTCGGCGTCGGCTTTGGTAGTGATGCCCTGGGTATCAATTTGATGATATTGGCAAAATTCAGAGAAGGAAAATGGGTAGAGGTGAATCTCGTTGTATCGTCCAGTGAGATGCGTGGCCAGTTCGCCGCTGAGCAATTTGGCGTTGCTGCCTGTAACGAAGATATGTAGGTCTGTTCGCAGCAGGCGGTTCACAAACAAGTACCACCCGTCAACATCTTGTATCTCGTCGAGAACCAAATAAGGGATGTCGGTGCCATATAGCTGATAAATGCATGAAAGCACCGTGTTGAGGTCTTCGGTCTTCATATCAGCCAGGCGGTCATCGTCTAGGTTGACATAGCCATACCTGATGCCGTGTTCCAGCAGCACCTTGTGGCAAAGTGTGGATTTTCCACTTCGACGCACACCGATTACCACTTGAGCCATCTTGGTGTCGAACTCAAAGAGCGATTCCTCCTTACGTGCTACCAACTTCTGAGACTTGTAGCTTTTGATTTCCTCCTGTTGCTCAGACAGTACCTGAAGTATTATTTTTTCGTCAATCATAGCACTGTGAATTTAAATGCAAAGATACAAAAAAAAACTTGAATTACGATAAAATGCAAATAATAAAATTGTAAAATACGATAAATTGCATAATTTTACTGTTGAAAATACGATAAAATGTATGTTTTTGGCATAATTGTACTAGTTCCAAAAAGTGTACATGGGAAAATGGAATCTTTCCTTTGTCTTTTTCGCAGACTCGATTCATTGCCTCTCTATGATAAAAATTAATTCAGTCTGTGTGTAATTCAAGAAAATTATGTAAATTTGCAAAAAATTATTATTATGGAGGTAAAGTATTCTGAAGAACTGAAAACCGCTATAGAAGAGGCCAAGAAGATCGCATTGGCCAACAAGTCGCAATCAGTGGGTGTTGAGCATATAGTGGTGGCATTGTTGAAGTATGACCAATATACAGAACTGCAGCAGCTTTTTGACGTGTTCAAAATCAATAAAGTGAATATCCGGACCAAGTTGGAGGAACTGATTGAGAAGGATGAGAACAAGACGGAAATGCCAGCGGAGAACATGAAACTGAACGTGCAGGCGGAAAATACCTTGAGACGTGCTTTTTTGTTAGCCCGGGAGTTTAGAAGTGAAACAGTTGAGGCTCAGCATTTTGTGCTGGCTATTTTGCGTGATAGCGGCAACGAGGTGAACAGTGTGGTGAAGATGTTGCTGAAACGCGCGGGCATGTCGTACGATTCATTGGCTTCGGAAATGCGTCATGAGTCACGGCATGGTGAGGATGCTCCCATGTCGGCGGGAACAGATGAATACGACGATGACGATGACCGCCGCGGCAGCACCCGCTCAACCAAAGGCGCCAAAGCCTCCGCTACTCCGATGTTGGATAGCTTTGGCAAGGACTTGACCCGCTATGCCGCGGAAGGCAAGTTGGACACCATCGTGGGCCGTGAAAAGGAATTGGAACGTATTGCCCAGATTCTGAGCCGTCGCAAGAAAAACAATCCCGTGCTCATTGGTGAGCCCGGTGTCGGCAAGTCGGCCATCGCTGAGGGATTAGCTCTGAGGATAGTACAAGGCAAGGTGTCACGCACCCTGCACGGCAAGCGTGTGGTCAGCTTGGATATGGCCTCTCTGGTGGCCGGAACCAAGTACCGCGGCCAGTTCGAGGAACGTATCAAAACCATACTCACCGAGTTGGAAAAGAATCCGAATGTCATCCTCTTTATCGACGAATTGCATACCATGGTGGGCGCAGGTGGCTCTCCTGGCAGCCTCGATGCCTCCAACATGTTCAAGCCGGCCTTGGCCCGTGGTGAACTGCAGTGCATCGGCGCCACCACACTCGACGAATATCGCCAGTATATAGAAAAAGACGGGGCACTGGAACGCCGTTTCCAGAAAATCATGCTTGAACCGACCACCCCGGAAGAAACTGTCGTCATTCTGAATAATATCAAGGATAAATACGAGGACCATCATTTGGTGCGTTTCTCCGATGAGGCACTGCAGGCCTGTGTCAGCCTCACCAACCGTTACATTACCGACCGCTGTCTGCCCGACAAAGCCATTGATGCTTTGGACGAGGCTGGCTCGCGTGTGCATTTGCAGAATATCAGAATTCCAGAGGAACTGATTCAGTTGGAAAAGGAAATCGAGCAGTATAACCAGCTGAAAAACGATGCCATCAAAGAGCAGCAGTACAATGCCGCCGCAGGTTATCGTGACAAAATCAAGGAATTGGATTCCCGCTTGGCGGAAATGAAGCGCGAGTGGGAGGAAAAAGAGGATTTGGAACGCCCGACGGTGACGGAAGAGCATGTGGCAGAGGTGATTGCCATGATGACAGGAGTACCTGTGCAGCGTATCGCCAAAAATGAGGGTGAGCGACTGCTGAAAATGGCTGATGAACTGCAAGGCAAGGTCATCGGTCAGGATAATGCTATCGTTAAGATAGCCAAGGCTATACGCCGTAACCGTGCCGGACTGAAAGACCCCAACAAGCCCATTGGAACCTTCATCTTCTTGGGTCCTACAGGTGTGGGTAAAACCTATTTAGCCAAGGTGCTGGCAGAGTATCTCTTTGATTCTCAGGAGTCTATTGTCCGTATCGACATGAGCGAATACATGGAGAAACATACCGTTTCCCGCCTTATTGGCGCGCCTCCGGGATATGTGGGCTACGAAGAAGGTGGCCAGCTGACCGAAAAAATCCGTCGCAAACCTTATTCCATTGTGCTCCTTGATGAGATTGAAAAAGCCCATCACGATATCTATAATGTTCTGTTACAGGTGTTTGACGATGGACAGTTGACCGATGGTATCGGACGTAAAGTGGATTTCAGAAACACCATCATCATCATGACCTCCAATATCGGTTCCCGCGAGCTGAAAGATTTCGGCACGGGTGTGGGCTTCAGCACTTCCGCTACCGATGCGGCCAAAGACAAGGTGGCACAGGGCATTCTGGAAAATGCGCTGAAACGCACTTTCGCCCCGGAATTTCTGAACCGTATTGATGATATCATCTATTTCAACAGTTTGGAAAAACCTGATATTATCAAAATTATTGATATAGAGTTGCTTAAGGTGCTGAAGCGTGTGCAGGCTATGGGCTTGGAGGTGGAAGTGACAGATAAAGCCAAGGAAATATTGGCCAACCAGGGATGGGATGCCAATTACGGTGCCCGTCCGCTGAAACGCGCTATCCAGAAAAATGTGGAGGATGTACTGGCGGAAGAAATCCTGATGCAGTCGTTCCCGGAAGGGACCAAGGTGTTGCTGGACTATGATGATGTGAAAGAAGAAATGTTTGTGAGAAAGCCAGATGAATAGGAATCTGAAGATATTAGGGAAAAAGATCTTCCTCGTCTTACGAAAGATCTTCCATTGGTTTTATCCTTATCCTATTTTTGAGGAAGAACCGATGGAGTTCCGTTTTGTCAATATCCGCCGCCCTAAGGTCCGTTATGACATAAAACACAGTTTTTTCTCGTTTACCATCAAGACCAAAGACGATGGGTTCAAGTATGCTTTTTTTATCTTTATTTTGGCATTGCTTTTCCTGATGCCGTATCTCAGTCGCAATGTAGGCATTTCCACGCGCGAATGGCAGCAAAACGAGTATTCTGAAGCTGTATATAAGTACTATCAGACAGGGGATGAAACCTTTAAGACGATGCCGCAGTATGTTACCAAAGGACAGGCTATGGATGTGTTGTTGGTATCGGTAACCCATGCGTTAGGCTTTAAGAATATCTTCCGCTTCAAACACCGTCTGTCGGCCCTTTGGGGATGGATGTTGATTCTCATAATCAGTTTGTTTTTTGCGAAGAATATCAGTTGGCGCAGCGCTTTTTTCTGTGCGGTACTGATGTTTTGCACACCGCGATGGCTGGGTTACTCTTTCGGCAACTTCAACGATACCCTGTTTGCCTTGGCGTTTTTCTTCACGCTGATGCAGATTTGGCAGTTCTGTTACGAACTTCCTTTAATCAGGTGGATACGGGTGCTGGCCATCTTTTTAGGTATAGTGTTGGCCACCACAACCTCTCTGAGTGGTTTCTCCTTGTGCTTTTTCTTCTTCTTTTTCTCGCTAATCTATTTTGTGGTGAAAAATCCCATAAAGAAATTCTTTACGGGGCGGTATTGGGTATCGCTGCTTACTTTGGTGATGATAGTGGGAGGGGTTTATTTGCTGGCGGTTTTGGCCAATGTTTTTCTTTCACCGGGCTTTCGTATCCGTGACTTGAGCAACAGTGACAATTTCATACAGATGTTTGTGGCCACATCCCAGCAGTTGCCTCAGTTTTTTGATGGACGCATGATCAGCATGGAGGAAAGTCCTGCCAGTTATGTGTTCAAGTATATCTTTATCACTACGCCTTTCGTGGTGATTTTCGGACTGTTTTTTTATATCATATTCCTCAGAACCATCTTGAAGGGGATTTCTTTGTTTGCCACCTTCGCATTGATTGTCACCACTTTGTATATTTTCTTCGCTTTCTCTTCCAAGTATGTAGGTTCTGATATTATTTGTTCGGTGATGTTCATGCTCTTGCCTTTGATTATTATGCTCTCCACTTTGGGTTATGAGGCGGTGTTGTGGAAAGTGGACGACCGCTATACCAATGCGGTGATTGTGGCTATGGCCTTCTTCCTGACTTGTTTACCCTTGCGACATATTATCTTCAACCGTCCATTGACCTTATGCTATTTCAATGAAATTTCAGGAGGTATCCACAATGCTGCCGAAAGGTATAGTTTAGACGTGAATAACCAGTCGTCGAAAGTGGCGGAGCAGTGGTTTACCCAATACTATACGGCGCATCAGGACAGCCTGTTGGCTTCTCAGAAACAGCGACAGGATGTGCTTCGCGCCCAACTCGACTCGATGGGCATCTACCATCCGGATGATACGCTTTTCTATACGCTCAAGATCGATACGGCCGAGGTCTATACCAATGGGAATGAGGCCTTTTGCCATTTTCTGGCCAACGATAATCCGACATTGAGGGTGTATCGTTCAGAAGTGCATTCCATTGAGGAGTTGGAAGGCGATTATTACATTCTGTTTGGCAATCAGACAGGCTTGTTCAAACAAACGGATAGTGCGTTCTATACAATTGATTTGGAGAGGGTTCCGATAGTTTCTTTTTTCAGGAAAGAAAAATATACAGAATGATATGCAACAAAAAAATCTTTTTGTCGTCTATAAATATATAGAAACTTGTTTTGGAAAATAGGAAAAAATAAAATCAGAATATTATGAAAAAAATTTGTTTTTTAACGGTATGTTTGCTGTCCTTTGGCTTGGTGAGCGCTCAGCAGGTTATCAATGGTGTGTATCAGGGATCACCCACGAGTTTTATGTTTTTGACACCCCAGACAGGCAACCCTAACAATAATCAATGGAGCGACTCGTGGGTAAAACCGAGGCGTTATGATGACGGTGAAGATTTTATTTCTTCTAGTACTGGACAATCCAATTTGGGTTCCAATGGACAATTAGGTGTACAGACAGGAGCCAACTATTCCCATCGTTTTATTACCACTTCAGATTCACTCATTAATGTGGCTAATGATGATTGTTTCCGTATGCTAGATGGTAATAATATGCTACGTAACATGGGAATATTGCCACTGTCATGGAATTCAGATCTTTATAATGTAGAAACTTACGAAACAAAGGTGATTCAAATGGGTGGTTTTACAACCAACAGGGGACAACATGCTCAGGAAATATTGTATTCTTTTGTACCTTCTATAGACACTCCTGTGCTTATGTTGCATTTCGCCTTTAATACGGAAGGGGCATATCATAGATCTGGTGGTTGGCAAGGTGGATTTGCTCCTCGAAATCCTGGAGTTGAGTTTGCTGTGTTGGAACATGGTACCAATAATTATTTACAATTAGGATATTACAATAATGATGGAATCCACCCATATTCACAATTCTGGTTTGGGACGCCAATGGGAAGTGATAATGATTATACGTGTTGTGGAAATCCGGATCCGAGAAATACACCGTCTAATAAAGCTTTGATACGCTTGCCTTACTCAAATAATTGTCAATGTGATTGTGGCTCTGGTACATACGATGTTCATGAAATATGTACTTTCCCGTATACTATTGTAGCTTTCGACTTGTCTGAACAAGCTCGAAATCATCAGGCCGTTGATTTTCGTGTGAGGGAGTGGTCATGTAACGCAACTCTTCATAAGTCGAATTGTTATTTTACCGCTAAAATGATACCGGCAAAACTAAAGGTGGAGTATTGTGGTGGAGACTCGCTGAAACTATATATTCCATGGGGATTTGATCAAAACGATGAAATTTCATACAAATGGTATAATGGAATAGATTCAACTAATTGTAACCGTTTCTATCCTGATGATCCTTTTGATTCAAGAGTTTTAGGTGGTAGTACCATATATCATCCACTTCTTAAACCTAATCCTGAAAAACCTTATTACCGTTGTGAAGTGGTCTCAGAAACAGGTGTGCCGTTTACATACGAGGCCACAGTCAATTACTACCTGTTGAGGCCTGCGTTTTTTGCGGAGCCCAAGGCTATAAGTGACAGTGTCCCCAGACACATGCGTACTTGTGACTATAGTGTTGTTGTTCATAATCATAGCCAGATTGGTATTATCAGTCCCAAGGCAGACGGTAGTGGTGTGGATACCACATGGCAAAATCTGAGGTTGAATCCGGAGCAGTGTACCTGGGATTTCGGTGATGGCACTCCTGAAGTGCACGGTTTTGAACCAACACATACCTATCAGGATACAGGAAAATATGCCATTAAATTGCATATACAAGACTTTGACAGGATCTGTACCTCTTTTGACACTATCGACACGGTGCACATTTTAAGAGAATACATAATGACAACTGATACTTTGAAGGATACCGTTGTCACTTGCGAAAGCAACTTGCCCTATTATTATAGGCCGGCAGTGTTTGGCCATGACATTGGCAATACCGCAACAACTTGGAATATGAATGTGGCCGGAACCATACGGACAGTGAAATTCACGGGCTACAACGATACCCTGATAAGACCCTCGACAGGTATCCGTGACAGTGTTGTCCCTATCATAGCTTGGAATGGCTGCGACAGTATTGCCCGTGTGAAGTTCGATGTGCTTACCCCAACGGTTGTCATAAATCAGGTCGGGGATTTCTGTGACAGTGCCCAGACCCTGTTGGTGGCCAGTGTGGCCAATGTGAGTGATGAAGAAGATGTGGAGTACACATGGACATATCTCGATACTGTGCTGAGCGAAACCGATGAGTTATGGGCTATGAGCGATGGCTCATATTCGGTGCAAATTGTTGATGTGTCAACAGATTGCAAAGCTTCCACTACTTTCAAAATAGATCCTTGTGTTCCTAATATTTTCTTGCCCAACTGCATCACTCCTACTAAGACACTGAACGAAGGACCAGACCAAAACGATTATTTCTATCTCGACCAGTTTGTGTTGAGATTTATTACAGACGTGAAGTTCTCGGTGTTCTCCCGCAATGGTGAGCAGCTATATCATTATGAGGGTAAGAAAACCCCCTCAGGTGAATTCTTCCCCCCTGTACCCTACGCCAATTTGCCGGAAAGTATGAATGATCGACTGGTGTTGTGGGATGGTAGGGTCAAAGGCGATGTGCGTGCCGGCAACTATGTCTATACCTTGTGGATTGTCAGCGGTGGACAAACATACTTGTATAAAGGTATGTTGACGGTGATGTAGTTTTTAGGTTACAGAATTCAGATTAAAATTCCCCTTCTTTTAGGGTTGACGAATGAGCGAGTGCAGAAACAAAGTTTACTTTGATTATGCCGAGCGAAGAGGAAACGAAGTCGTAAGACTTCAACGGGTGGCCGAAGGCCGGGGTAGTGACATAAATTTCAAGTTAATCCTTCATCTCTAATATGATTCTAATGAGGAAAATAATCATCATAATCTCCCTCTCCCTTTTGCTCTTCTCTTGCACCCATAAGCAGGATAAGAAACAAAAGGATCAACCTAAGCAAACCCTTGAGGCTCCCGCTTTCAACAGCGACAGCGCTTTTTCCTTCGTAAAGGCTCAAACCGACTTCGGACCACGTGTTCCTAACAGTGAGGCTCACGACCGATGCGCGGCATGGTTAGTGTCGAAATTGCAAGTATATTGTGATACGGTATATGTGCAACATTTCACTGCCACCGCCTACGATGGGAAACAGCTGAAATCACAGAATATCATTGGCAGTTTCGACCCCGACAAGACGGAAAGGGTCTTGCTGGCTTCGCACTGGGATTCACGACCTATGGCCGACCATGATGCTTTGGAGGCCAATCGTAACAAACCTATCGATGGGGCCGATGATGGTGCCAGTGGGGTAGGTGTGCTCCTCGAACTGGCACGCCAGCTGCAGGATGACCGGCCTAATGTAGGAATCGATATCATTTTCTTCGATGCTGAGGATTATGGTACTCCATCGGGTGTGAATCTGCCGGGCGACTGGTGGTGCCTCGGCTCACAGTACTGGGCTCAGAACCTGCATGTGCCTGATTATAATGCCCGCTATGGCATTTTGTTGGATATGGTGGGTGCACCCGATGCCAAGTTCTATCATGAGTATTTCTCCTCTTTCTTCGCACAGGATATAGTGTCGAAAGTTTGGGGAACCGCTTATAAATTAGGCTATGGCTCCTATTTTATCAATCAACAGGCCAATCCTATCACCGACGACCATTATTATGTGAATAAGTTGGCCCATATCAAGATGATAGACATTATCCATCAGGATAACACTTCTGGCACAGGCTTCCGCCCTGTTTGGCACACCACCTACGACAATATCGACAATATCGATGCCAAAACTTTGGGAGCAGTGGGAAGTGTGTTGAGAACGGTGATCAGAGATGAACAGTTAACAATTAATAATTAATAGTTAATAGTTGATGTTAGGTGGTTGATGGTTGAATATCGAATAATGATAATAAAGTAATGTATAACAATAACGATGTGATTCTAATTATTAACTATTAATTATTAACTATTAATTATTAAGATGAAAGTCTATAAATTCGGCGGTGCATCCGTGAAAAATGCTGATGGTGTCCGCAATCTGGAAAGAATACTGAAAAATTATACTGGGGGAGAAAAATTAGTGGTAGTGATTTCAGCCATCGGTAAAACCACTAATCTGCTGGAACAGGTGTTGGATGCTTTTTATTACGATAAAAGCCAGATGCCTGATTTGGTGGCACGACTGCGAGAGAATCATTATACTATTGTCAGAGAGTTGGAACTGGATGACAACAGTTTGATTATGAACAAACTGAATGGTATTTTTGAGGAGTTGGATGAGCTGTTGTCTGGACCGCATTCGGGGAATTTTGACTATGATTACGACCGCGTGGTCAGCTTCGGTGAAATCCTTTCCACAACACTGATTTCCACATATTTAAACCTGAAAGGAATCAAGAATGAATGGGCGGATGCCCGCTTGTTGATACGTACCGACCATAACTACCGCGAAGGTAAGGTGGACTGGGATGAGTCTGCTCGGCTGATTCAGGAAAAAGTAGGAAAAATACTTTTTGAAAACATAGCGGATATCGTTATCAGCCAAGGCTTTATTGGAGGAACGGAAGAAATGCTTCCTACCACCTTGGGCCGCGAGGGCTCCGATTATTCAGCGGCGATTTTCGCCTACGTGCTGAATGCCGAAAGTGTGACTATCTGGAAAGATGTGCCCGGTTTGCTGAACGCCGACCCGAAATTCTTCCCTGACGCGGTGAAACTGGATCAGATCTCCTACGAGGAGGCCATAGAGTTGGCTTACTATGGTGCCAGTGTTATCCATCCGAAAACACTGAAGCCCCTACAAAACAAGCAAATACCCTTGTATGTGAAGCCTTTTATGCATCCTGAGGAAAGCGGCAGCCGCATTGATGCGGGAAAAATGAAAAAGCATGTTCCTTGCTATATCTTCAAGACCAACCAGGTGTTGATTTCCATTTATCCCAAAGATTTCTCTTTTATCGCGGTGGAAAATCTGGATGAGATATTCGCTGTCATCTCGAAGAATAAAATAAAAATCAACCTGATGCAGAACTCCGCTTTGAGTTTCTCTATATGCTGCGACAACAAAGTGCATAAAATTGAAAGACTCATCAAAGACCTTTCTGTCAAGTATCGGGTGAAATATAATCTGAATATCGAACTGATAACAATTCGTCATTACACGGATGACATTGTGTCAAAGGTAGTTGCGAAAAAGGATGTGCTGGTGGAACAACGCAGTAGGGCAACCGTCCAATTGGTGACCATGTAAGTTCGTGGTATGGATTTTTTTTTTTGGAGATGCTTCATGAAACGTCTCCACAAAGTAACCTTTTGTATTTTTTTTTTCATTATCTTTGCAGGCTAATTCAAAGGATTAACCTGCTATGAAAAATTTCAAATTGTTTACTCTTATTTTCCTTGTGGCTACGCTTGTGCTGACCGATCCGATGCCCTGTGTTGCTTCGAATTTTACTGATCTCGCCGCACTTGCCGCAGCTCCCAAGTCACCGGTCATCAAAGGCAAGGTGCTGAATAACACTTTCACCAAGGTGACGCTGAAACTGGCATACGGCAATAATTCCGCCACTTTTGGGGAGGCTGTCATCGACAAAGACGGCAATTTTGTGCTGAAGTCAACGGTGAAAGACAATGATATTTATGTGCTCTCTTTCGCGGAGAAACAGAATTTCCTGATGGTACTTGCTCCCGATGAGGAGATAGAGGTGGTTATTGACGCCGAAAACCTGCGGGAGATACCTTCAATCTCCGGCTCAAAGTCCATGAGCTTCGCTAAGGAGATGACAACAAAGCTGGCTGAAAGCCAGAAGTTGCTGGATAGTGTCAACCATGCGTTGCAAACGGATAAGAACCAGATATATTTCCATGGCTTTTCACAGAATTTCAGCCGCTTTTACCAAACAAATACCGATGTTGGCAAAAAAATGGTGGAAACGGCCCAGCAGATTGACAGCCTGAAAACTTATACCGACAAGTATTGTCCCAATGGCAAAGTGGCTGCCAAAACCATGAATGACTTCAGCTATTATGCCAACAGAATATTACATTCATTGACGGAATCATTTGCCGCCGCTGAGGTTTTTGGCCAGACTTCATATACACTGTATGACTTCAAGAGCCAACGCGTCGCTTCCAATGCCGATTTCTTCAAGGATGTTGACAAGTATCTGAATAAGGTTGATGTTATGAAAAATGACATCAACAACAGCTATAAGCCCTTCGTTGAAAAGGCTTCACAGCTGCTGGCCTCACGCGACAGCATGGTTTTCAGTGGCCTGTTCGAAAAAAAGTCAAACAAGGCGAATTGGTGTAATCAAGTGGCTGCCTTAATCAACAACAATTATCATCAGACACAGAAAAACAAAGCGTCTTTCGAGCAGAATGTGAACACTGCCATTCAGGAAGGCAGAAACATTTATACCCAATCACAGAATATAATCAGCGGCATTGTGCAGCAATATCAGACCCTGTATAACCAGGAGAGTGAGAAAAATTCGCAAGCGATACAGAACCTGATGAAACGGAACAAGGATGATATCGCCGTGCTGATGTTTTTGGATAATTTCCCGCGAGAGAAAAACGCCGCTTTGCATAATGAGATTGTGATGGCTTTGTATGCCAAGTATCCCAATCATCAGCTGGTAAAGGAAAGATATGCCGTGGAGACTTCACCTGCGACAGCCACCTCTGTGGGCGCTATCGCTCCGGATTTGGCCTTCCCGGATCCTGATGGCAATATCCGCAAACTCTCTGATTTGAGAGGCAAGGTGGTGTTGCTTGATTTCTGGGCATCCTGGTGCCGCCCCTGCCGTGGCGAGAATCCGCATGTGGTGGCCATGTACCAGAAATATCACGACAAAGGTTTTGAAGTGTTCAGCGTATCATTGGACCGTGACAAAGAGTCATGGAAGCGTGCCATTGCCGCCGACGGTCTGGTGTGGCCGAACCATGTCAGCGACCTGAAATACTGGTCGTCAGAAGCTGCACGTACTTACGGTGTGTCCTCGATTCCGAGCACTTTCTTGCTCGACCAGAATGGCCGCATCATCGCCAAGAACCTTCGCGGCGAAGCCCTTACCAAAGCCTTGCAGCAGATCTTTGGTAATTAGTAAATTAGTTAATTAGTTAATTAGTTAATGTGCTAATTAAATGAAAGGTGGAGTCTCGCTACTGCGTGCTCGAGGGGAGTGATGTATTGCATCAGGGGAGTCTCGCTACGCTCGAGGGGAAATTATTAGTGTGCTAATTGAGTGTAGCTCGTGGCATCGACCTCGAAGAGGTCGCATCTCAGTAACCAGCACGTGGCGAAAGTGGGGTGCTGGGGACAAAGGCGGATACCATAGGGCATGAAACGGTCGGATTGCCCAAGTCCGCAGCTACGACCTCGAAGAGGTCGCATCTCAGTAACCAGCACGTGGCGAAAGTGGGGTGCTGGGGACAAAGGCGGATATAATAGGGCATGAAACGGTCGAATTGCCCAAGTCCGCAGCTACGACCTCGAAGAGGTCGCATCTCATTAACCCCACATAAGCGAAGCGCAATGTGGGGGGCAAAAGACCGCTCGGTACCCTCTTCGCGGCGCAGGGTACCTTTGCACTGAAACACACAACGAAACCGCCGCGAAATGACGAATCTGACAACTTCACCTTTTCATGGAAAAGTTTCGTATATTATATAATCAAAAAAACTAATAAAATATGAAAGACCTCAAAAATTACATCGAACAAAACAAAGATCGTTTTTTGGAAGAGCTTTTCAGTCTGATCAGAATCCCTTCCATCAGTTCGAAAACGGAAAATAAAGCCGACATGGTACGTTGCGCCGAGCGTTGGAAAGAATTGATTTTAGCGGCTGGCGCCGACAAGGCAGAGGTGATGCCCACCGACGGCAATCCCGTGGTGTATGGCGAAAAAATGATTAACCCGAATGCTCCCACTGTTTTGGTATATGGCCATTACGATGTGATGCCCGTTGATCCCGAAGAGCTATGGCATACCAAACCCTTCGAGCCGGTCATCAAGGACGGCAAAATCTGGGCTCGTGGTGCCGACGATGACAAGGGACAGTCGTTTATGCATGCCAAGGCTTTTGAATATCTGGTAAAAACCGGCCAGCTGACCTGCAATGTGAAATTCATGCTCGAAGGCGAGGAGGAAATCGGCAGCACCAGTTTGTATGGTTTCTGCGAGAAACACAAAGAACTGCTGAAATCGGATATTATTCTGGTTTCCGACACTTCGATGATTGCCACGGATACTCCCTCTATCACGGTAGGTCTGCGCGGCCTGACTTATCTGGAGGTGGAAGTTAAGGGTCCGAATGCCGACTTGCATTCCGGTATTTTCGGTGGCGCTGTGGCCAACCCCATAAACATCCTTTGCCAGATGATTGCCTCTTTGACTGATGAAAGAAACAGAATCACCATCCCTGGCTTCTACGATGACGTTTTGGTGGTCTCTGACGAGGAGCGTGCTTTGATGGCCCAGGCCCCTTTCAATCTGGAAGATTACAAGAAATCATTGGATATAGAGGAAGTTCATGGCGAAGAGGGTTATACTACCATCGAACGCACCGGTATCCGTCCTACCTTGGATGTATGTGGCATTTGGGGTGGTTACACGGGTGAAGGTTCCAAGACGGTTTTGCCTTCTGAGGCCCATGCCAAGGTGTCGATGCGACTGGTACCCAACCAGAATTCGCAGAAAATTGCCGAATTGTTCCAAAAACACTTCGAGGCGATGGCTCCAAAGTGCGTGAAAGTGAAGGTCACCCCATGCCATGGAGGAGAGGCTTACGTGTCGCCAATTGACATGCCAGCGTACAAAGCTGCCGAAAAAGCTTACGAAACTACCTTCGGAAAACGTCCGATTCCGACCCGTAGCGGTGGAAGTATTCCCATTATCGCCGGTTTTGAGAAAATTTTGGGGGTGAAGTCCATCCTGATGGGTTTTGGCTTAGGCTCTGATGCAATTCACTCACCCAATGAGAATTACAAACTTGAACACTTCTTTAAAGGCATCGAAACTATCCCTTATTTCTACAAATTTTATGGGGAAATGATGAATTTATAAAAAAAAATCACTGAGGGTGCAAATCGTATTGAAAAAAGTCGTATTTTTGCACCCTCAATTTTGAAGTTCAACTCGTTCTTTGAAGGATGCCTTGGTGGTGGAATTGGTAGACACGAGGGACTTAAAATCCCTTGCTCATTGCGAGCGTGCGGGTTCAAGTCCCGCCCGAGGTACGAAAAAAAATAAGCGGAAGTAGCTCAGTTGGTAGAGCATAACCTTGCCAAGGTTAGGGTCGCGAGTT
>CAMJXE010000037.1 GCA_946409645.1 uncultured Bacteroidales bacterium | reverse complement strand
TCTATTATGTGGAACGTGTCTGCGAGTTTTCGTTTTATGCCGGTGACCTGTGGGAGCAGTACTATGATTCGGTGGTCAGCAACTTCCGCTCCATGTTGAAGTTCCTTGTGAAGAACGATATGCTGGAAGCGATGATGCCGCGCGTGGTGCAGATAATGGCATGGTGCTGGCCTTGCGGATATGGTTTCCACGACGAAATCGGTGATTCCTTCTGCGAACTTGTCCCGCCAAAATACCACAGCAAGGCGGACGAGGCGGATGCGTTGGGCGAAGCACAATACTACGCAATGCATCCGGACCTCAAACATTGATTGATGTGTACGGAACCCTGTAGAGACGCGCCATGGCACTTCTCCACAATCCCCAAACCGGACGTTGACCCATCGCGGTCGGCGCCCGGTTTTTCATATTCGAATATTTTGTATGTTTGCGGGGTTGAAAAACAAGAGCAATGAGCATCATAGAATTAAACAGGCAAAGCATCATAGATATCTGTCAAAAGCACAAGGTTAAGACCCTCGCTGTTTTCGGATCGGTGCTGACCGACAGGTTTCGTGATGACAGTGACATTGACTTCGTAGTCGATTTTTCCGATGTTGATGAGAGAGACTATGCGGACAACTATCTTGAGATGCAGGAATCGCTTCAGAACCTTTTGGGTCGCGAAATAGATCTTTTAGAAAACAAAGCCATTAGAAATTCTATACTTCTCCAGACAATTAATGACAGCAAACAGGTTATTTATGGATAATTATACACAAAAATATCTTGAGGATGTCTTAACCGCTTGCAAGGAAGTCTCCTCCTTCTTTGGAAACCAACCCAAACTTTTCGAGAATTTCAAAGATGACACATTACGACAACGCGCAGTGGAACGTAACGTGGAAATTATGGGAGAAGCCATCAATCAGATGCTCAAGCGTAATCCTGACGTAGCTCTTACCAATGCAAAGGCCATCGTTTCCACAAGAAACCGTGTCATTCATGGATATGACAGCGTCACCCCAGAATTTCTTTGGAGTTTGATCATTAAACATATCCCTTTGCTCCAACAAGAGGTTGAAACGCTTTTGCAGAATAATTGTACTACGAAATAAGAATAAAATCTATATCTGAAAGTAATTGAATAGTATTAACGAAACCCAAACGAATAAAAAAACAGACTGAAAACCGACCATATATAATATAGATAGCGTTTGTGGCTATTTTTTTGCGAAAAAATTTATTTGCGCCACGTAATGGCACATTCATTTTGTTTCTTTGCCGCCGAATTAAAAACAGTTATTATGAGAGGATACATTGAAATTTTTTATGATTTGCCCCATTTGGAGGCGTTTTTAGAGGCCGGCGGCGCACAATGCAATTTACAAGCTCTGAAAAACGAGATTGACGATTTCTTAATAGAGGCGGTCTTGCATCATATTGAGGAAAAGAAATTTGTCATCATGGGAACGCTGACTGAATATCTGGAAAACAAGGAGCTCTTTGAAGGAAGTCGTGACCTGTTCCGGCGAATGCCCACCATTTCCAGCGATATCTTTTTCGACACAGACGCGAGCGACCTGCTGGAATGCTCGGACTATCTTACCGAGAAAGAGCAACCGGCTTTGTTGGATTGGAAAAAGAGCGGAAAGCATGGCGAACAGAAATTGTTCAGGACGACGGCGGATGTCTTGTTTGCAAAGGAGAAAGAATCTGAAAATCAAGCTGATGACGAAAGTAAACCTCTTGTCTTTCTCGATTTTGACGGGGTACTGAACACAGAAAGACATTTTGCCGAATTGAAAGGGAAAGGTCTGCCGTTCAAGGACAAATATGGTCCATTATTCGATCCCGAAGCAGTGAAAAACCTGAAGAAAATCATTGATGTTACGAGTGCGCAGATTGTGGCCAGTTCCTCATGGCGGTACATGGGTTTGGAAGATTTGCAGCGGATGTGGCACGACCGTGGTCTGCCAGGCAAAATCGTGGGTATCACGCCCTTGCACACGGACGATGACAAGCTGTTGGAAACAGACCTGAGCCAGTTGGACGAGATCACCGCCGACATGTTCTGCTCCAGCCGAGGCAACGACATCAAGGCCTATTTCGAGGAGGTGCTGAGCGTTGATGCCGCCATGCAGCGATACGTCATCTTGGACGACCTGAAAGATGTTCTGCCCGAACAGGAGGATCACTTCATCCGAATCGACCCGATCGTGGGGATTACGGAGAAGGATGCGGAGCGGGCAATAGAAATTATTTATTAAAAAATTATAAAAATCAGTATTATGAATAAAATGTATTATTATCACGAAAGAGAAAATCAAATCAAGTATTACTATCATCATTTAGAAGATACAGCAGAGAATTATGGCATCTTTAGAGGTAAGCCAAGAGAATTTGTCTTGAAGAATGGAATTTTCAATCTTTTCGGGGGCATTCAAGAGAATTGTAAATTATATTTTGAGCAAGAGGGTATTACTTGGTGGGGAGAAAATAAATCCATGCATTTGCCATCAGGTCATCTTGTTTCTTCCCAGATTAACTGTCTGAATCATCTTTTTGCTTTGAGAACAGACGATAGTGCTGTAAGAATGATGATGGAAAAAGTAACAGGCATACAAATAAAAAAAGTACTTCCGTCCCCTATAGATAAAGATGAAGGTTATATCACTTTTGAATTTGCAAGAAAAAACAAAGAACTATTAGGTGAGAAAAATGAAACAAGAGGGGCAAAATGCACTTCTGTAGATGCTTTAGTTTACGTTCTCACTATGGAAAAGAAAAAGGTGTTGATACCTGTTGAATGGAAATATACTGAAACATATCAGGGAACAGAAGCAAAACAAGAAAGTCTCGATCGCTATCCTAAAAGAATTTTGCCGGATTCCAACTTAAATGGATGGACCAATTTATACAAAGCCGACCCCTATTATGAATTGATACGCCAAACTCTTTTGATAGAACAAATCATCCATAACAAGGAGACAAGCGGCATAGAAGCAGATGATTATTTTCACATTATGGTTGTACCAAATGACCATGCCGAATTGAAAAACGCTATTGAAGAAAAGTATATTCCAACATTGCAGAACAAATCAAAATTTCGCATCATCGACCCCCAATCCCTCCTTTCCCCGCTCGAAAGCAATGCCAAATACAAAGATCTCATCACCTACCTCCAAACCCGCTACTGGTAAACCTATGACCCCGACCAATCTTTTCAACCGCTACCTTTGGCTTTTGGAGCAACTTTCCCCTAACCGTAGGCTCACCAAGGAGGAAATAGACCGGCTTTGGGAAATATCCACCCTCAACAAGAGTGGCGAGAAGGTGATTCCGCGCCGCACGTTCGCACGGATGCGCGATGCCATAGAGGAGCTGTTCGGCATCCGCATTGCCTGCGACCGCTCCGCCAACGTTTATTACATCGCTGACAATCTGGAAGAACAGACCCGGAATGTCCGAAAGTTCCTGCTCTCCGCCTTCTCCGTGAACCATCTGCTGCGCGAGAACCGGAACCTGATGCCACGCATCCTGATGGACAATGTGTCGGTAGGGGGCAACACCTTCTTGGAAGACATCACTGCCGCCATGCGCGACAACCGCCGCATCGCCATCACCTACCAGAGTTTCGAGATGCAGAAGTCCCGTGAATTCGAGGTCTGCCCGTATGCCCTCCGCTACGCCAATCATCGCTGGTATCTGCTTGCCAAGGCGGACTTTCACACAACCCTGCGCCTCTATGCCCTTGACCGCATGAGTTCAGTAGCGGCTACGAACAAAACCTTCAGCCTCCCCAAGGATTTTGATGCTTCAGACTACTTCTCCCGTTTTTTCGGAGCGATGATTACCGATGCCGGAGTAGAAACTATCCGTCTGAAAGCCAACGATTTCCGAACACCCTATCTCCGTTCACTACCCTTGCACCATAGCCAGAAAGAGATTCGCCCCGGTGAGTTTGAGCTGCGCCTTGTTCCCACCCCAGACTTTCTGCAAGCCCTGCGTTCCATCGGTCCAGACATTGAAATCACGCACCCGAAATGGTTACGAGAACAGTTTCGGAACGAGGCGCGGACGCTGATGAAACGATACGACGGTAAAGAATTGCCATAAACGAGGCTTGAATGCGGTACGATCTGTAGAGACGCGCCATGGCACGTCTCTACAATCCCCAAACCGGGCGTTGACCATCGCGGTCGGCGCCCGGTTTTCATATCGGATTATTTTGTAGTTTCGCGGCGGAAAAATTATGTTGGAACAATTGTGTCGCCTTTTCACACAGTTCAAACCTTATCGTTGGCCGAGGTTGGTGTTAAGGCCGAATCTCTGAGCCATAGACTCGTTATTTCTCTCTCAATGCCTCATCCCACTCTTCCGCCGCTTCTTGACAACTTATAATATCGGGATCGTTCGGGTCGTAGTTCTTGTCGATGCCGTACCATTCGAGTTCCTCTTTCTCTTCGGAGCTCTTCCTCTTCTTCTTTGCCATTTCCAGCAGGCGCTCGTAACCCGGCACGCCGCCGCAATCCTCCGGCGGACACGCACCTTGGCCGTCCACGAATGTGATGCGGTGCTTTTCCCCTTTCTTGTAGGGACGGATGCCGACCACGCTGATTTCATGCCACCAGCTGTCGCCGAAATCGTATTCGAATGTCATTTTGTCCTTCTCGGTCTTTAGCAAATCCGAAAGCGTGTAGTCGGAATAGAGTTTCACGTTGCCGCGGAAACTCATATCCACACTCTCCTCGTCGCTGTAGAACGTGTTGTTGTGCATGAAATGGAACAGATGCACATCCTCCCAGCCCATGATGTCAATCAGGAGATGCCCGAGGAAGTCGAGCTCCACGTTGGAGGGGACCTTCAACTCGCGCCAGATATCGATACCGATGTCCTTGAGCTTGATGCGAAGATGGTACTCCGACACGTTCGGACGCTTGAGGGTCGGTTTTTCGTAGGGACAATAGACGTCATCGTCGTCATCGAAGTCGTCATCGTCGTCATTGATGCTGCCGTTCGCCAAGGGAGGCAAGAAGGCGAAATTGTCATTCACAGCGTCCCCGCCGGGAAGATTGTCGCACTCTTTCTGCCACTCGTCCAATATTTTGTTGGCAAGTTTCACGGCAAGCTTGTCTCCTTGGATTGCCTTTCGGAAGATGTCAATGAAGCCTAACATAGCAGCTTTTCCTTCGAATATATCGTCAGATGGGATAGTTTCTTTTTTCTTTGCCATAAGTTGTTTATTTGAATAATGAAATCACAAAAATACAAAAATGTTGATTAACGTCTCATCGCACTCTTATACCCCTTTTCCTCCCAACGCGCACTCTCTATGGCCATGATAATGCCGTAAAACCGCTCGAAATCAGCTTTGAAGGCATCTTCGTTGGGCCAAGCGGGGTAGGCGTTCCAAGCGCGCTCGGCTGTGCCGAGGCCCTTGGGGAGCATCTGGTAGGTGGCGTCGGAGAAGCTGCGGAGCAGCGACGACCACAGCGCGGCCTCCACCCCGAGAATATCCCCGAGGTACTCCTTGGGCTGCAGCGAGAAGGTCTTCCGCTCATCCACGTAGCCGGCCCAGTTGAGGCCGATTTCGAACGGACTGTCGTTGTAGGCCAAATCCAAGTAGGTGTGGTCCGCGGGGGAAACCACCACGGGAAATCCCTCTATCCCCTTGGTATTCCATACGTTGAGGAAATAGAGCGACTTTCGCAACCGCTCCTGCGTCTCGGGCGTAAGGTTGCGGGCGATGTCTTCCCAACCCGCCAGTTTGATGCCGCGCTCCTCGGCCAAGTCTAACATTCCGTTGATGAACTGCTCCTTCAGCGCGCGTCGGTCGCGGCCCGACCACGCGCCAGCAGGCACCTCGTCGCCGCCGATGTGGATAGCCGGCAACGGCACCCCGGCCTCGCGATGCAGCCGGATCACCTCGTCGAAAACTTTTCCGTAGAATGTGTAAACACTTGGCAGATAGACACTCAGCACATTGTCGGTGAAGTCCTGCGCCGACCAATAATGCGAGGTGTCGGCAGGATCCTGCAAGCGGTACGTTGCGTCTCCCGTGCGTCGCTCGTAGGCCTGCATCGCCTTGATGGAGGCCCGCGAGTGCCCCGGCGTGTCGAATTCCGGCACCACTCGGATGCGCCGCTCCCACGCGTAACGGAGAATCCGCTGGTACTCCTCCGCCGTGTAATAGGTGCTGTAGCCGATGCGCCCGTTGCAAGTGGGCTTCAGCGCGGCGGTCTCCTGCAGGTTCCAGTCGGGCAGTTCGTGGTGCGCCCCGTATTCCGTAAGCTCTGGCAACCCGTTAATTTCTAAGCACCACGACTCGTCATCCGCGATATGGAAATGCAGCGTGTTGAGTTTCCATTCCGCTCTCGGCGCCTGTGCGAAGACGGCGGCGTGGAGCAGGAGCAAAAGGATGATGTTGGTTATGAACGGTCTCATTATGTGTCGATAATTACATGTCTCCTGACCAACCGTGTCCCAAATCCCAATGTTCGTCATAAACAAACTCAAAATAAGGCAACGAGAATTCCTTTTCGAGCAATTCGGTCAGTTCGTCTTGAATAGGTTCAGCCCAATGTCCCACAAGCACGATGAACTTATTGATGTTCCAAGCTACCCTTCCGCGTGGAATTTGGGTGTAGTCGCCTTTGAATTTCGTATCCTCATGCGTGGCTTGGGCCTTGAAAAACTCCTTTGCCCAGATTTGTCGGTGCAGTTTCGGATAGTTGATGAAGGGCATCCCTTTGTCGGCGGCCTCTTCCACCATCTTTGGAGTCAGCTCTTGTTTGCAGACTCCGAAAAAGGTTTTGTCATTCAAGTCGTACCAAAAAATGCCTACACACGGCATCTGTTCGTCAAACGCCTTCATGCTCGCCATTTGGGCGGCCCGTTCTTTGTCGGATAATTCAGTCATCGTTCTGATAAAAGGTGATTCGTTTCGGACGGCAAAGGTACAAATTTATTTCAGATATTCGAATTACTTGCACGCCCAAAGCGTTCGAAAGGAATCTAACAAGAACTCCGCCACCGTTTTCCCCTGGTGTTCCATCGTTTCCAACGTCGCCAATGCCCGCCGTTTCACCGCATCGTCCTCGTCCTCAGCATGGTTGAGGATAAGATGCCGTTCGTAGTCCACCTTGAACTCCGGATGTCCCTGGAAGGTGACGATGTGGCGGCCGATGCGGAAACCCTCGTAACGGCAGAAGTTGCTGGTGGCGAGGGGGATGGCACCATCCGGTAGGCATGTCACTTGGTCGTGGTGGTTGACGATAAGGCGCATCTTCTTGTCGGGAAACCTGAGGAGCAAGTCCGCGTCCAAAACCTCCATCTCGCGGATGCCCACGCCCCAGCCGCCGGGGAAGCGCACCACCTGTCCGCCCAGCGCCTGCGCGATGACCTGGTGCCCGAAACAGATGCCGATTAGGGGGATTTGCTGCTCCGCAGCTTTCCGAATCCACTCCTGCAAGGCCAAAATCCAAGGCAGCGTATCGTAGGCGGCGTTGTTGGAACCCGTGATGAGGTGGAGTTCATCCGCAGCGGGATTTTCTGGCAATTCGCCGTCTAACGTATGATATACTTTGAAGATGATGTTTGGGTTCACGGAATGGAACCGCTTCTCGAACAGATATTCGTGGCTCGGGATGCTCTCTGGCAGCAGTCCGGGGAACGTGTCGCAAAGCAGGATGTTGATAACGGGTTGGTGCATAGTTTTGTTGATTTTACTAATGAAATTATGATGAGTGATTCCCTAAAATAGTTTTCGTAAATCCAAAGAGAGAAACTCTTCCACCGGGAATCCGCCTTCCCCGACGACAAGGGCTTCCGTCGGGTGGAACATCTCCTTGAATTTTGATAGTCCTGCCGTGTTCTTCTCCGCATTGTTTTTCACTTCAATGGCTACTACGGTCCCTTTTTTCTTAAGGATGAAGTCCACTTCGTCGTTGCGCTCCCGCCAGTAATATACCTCAAACCGATGGACAAAAGATTGGCTGACAATATAGGCGCCGATGCCGGATTCAAAAAGGTGCCCCCACGCCTTACGGTCGAGGAGTGCCTGCTCAAAAGTGAGCGGATTCAAAACCGTTTTCAACGCATTGTTGTAAACCTGAAATTTCGGGATGCTGGCTTTTCTGCGGGCGGTATCTATACTGAATTTCTGAAGCCCGCAAAGCAAAGCACTTTCATTCAGAAGGTTGATGTAACCGGCCAAAGTGGTGGTGTTGCCGGCATCCTGCAGGGAACCCAGCATTTTGTTTAGGGAAAGAATTTGGCCCGAGTAGGCTGCAGCCAGTTCGAATGTTTGACGTAGCAAGGCGGGTTTCCCGATGGGCGTGTCCATCAGTATGTCTTTGTTGATGGTAGCGTCAATAGTGGAAGACTGGATGTATTGCTGGTAGCGGTCTTCGTCCTTTATCAGCGGTGCCGCTCCTGGATAACTTCCGAAAAACAGATATTGGTCAAGTGTGAAGCCGAAGCAATCCTTCATTTCAGGATAGCTCCAATGTGTCATCCGGATTTCCTCGAAACGCCCGGACAAGGACTCTGACAAGCCTTTTTCCAACAATACCCGGCTACTTCCTAAAAGCAGCACTTTGATTCCTATTTCGTGGAAACTGTCGTGGTCCCACTCCTTTTTCACTACTTCGCTCCAATTGGCGATTTTCTGAATTTCGTCAATTACTAATACTATGGATGTCAGCTCTTTGGCAATCATTAGTCGGCGCACTGACGACCAACAATCAGAAATCCACGCGCTGTTGGTTGCGGGCACATTGTCTGCAGAGAAGAACAAATACTCCCCTTCATAGTCTTGCAGCACCTGTTTCACCACCGTCGACTTTCCCACCTGCCGCGGTCCCATCAACACTTGTATGAAACGTCTTGGTTCTTCTAACCTGGATTTGATAATTTGATATTCAGCTCTTTTATACATATACAAACGTTTTACTCAATGCAATGAGTATTTTTACGCGATGCAAAAATACATTTTTTTATCAAACTGCAACCATTTGGATTTTTTGCATCGTACATATAAAACAAAGTTGTAATTTTGTCGCGCCGTTGTCCTCGGATGGTGTTCCCGGAGTCGCATCCTTCGCAGGAGCGGCGTGAAAAAAACAAAAATCTTATAATATGAATACCACCACCGAAAAGCCATTGAATTACCGCTGCTTTCTGCTCGGAATCATTCTTTACTGGATGTTTGATGCCGTTTGGGGATCTTTCGCTTCGTTTTTCTTCGCGCTGGAAGCCGTGCTGCATCCGATAGCCATAGTCGTCGGGAAATCCCTGCTGTTCTTGCTGGTTTTTTATCTCCTGTTCCGCAAACCGAGGCTCTTCGATGTCAAATGGGGACATCTCGCGATGTTGGTCGGTTTTATTATCCTGATGACGGCGCTGGATTATTTTCTGCTCGACCGCTTCTTTGACCTTCATTCTGTCGCGGACAAACGGATGGAATGTGACGTTACTATGTCAACGATGCGAAATGTGCGGAAGTGGGTGAATCTGGTCGTTTCGCTCCTTTTCATCGGTTTCTTGTGGTGGCATTATGATTCCGAGAATACGGAAGCTGATGCGGAAGTTTCCGCAGGAAAATCGCGAAGTTTTTACGCAGGGATATTATTTGTCATGACTATCGGATATATGCTCTATGCCATTTCCATTTCAGGAGGCATGTTGTGGTTTTATGTGCATCATCCGGTGTTGATGGAGGTCATTCTTTGCCTGCTGATGGCCTTGGTAACAGGTGTAGCCATCTATTTGCTGGCCAAAAGGCGGACGATAGTTTTTCCGCTTGCGGTGATCTTGGCGGTGGTTGCCGTTCATTTTTTCATTTCCAACTATTTGGGAGTCATCCTGTTTGAACATGGCACGGCAAACACGGTCACCACCCAAAATGGGATGTTATTCGACAATGTCGCCAATTGTTGTGATTGGGTGTTGTTTTTGGGTGCCTTTGTCCTCTACCGCAGGGAATTAAAATGCCAAAACGAGTAGAGACGTTGCGCGCAACGTCTCTACCTACTGTATGTCCCAATAGCAGAGACGCTACGCATAGCGTCTCTACAATCGTTTGTTTAGAAAGATTCGAGTAATTTCACGGAGTTGAAGATGGTCTTCTCGCGCGCCTCGTTGCCGTATTTATCGACATCCACGATGTTGCGCGGACTGTGGGTGATGCAGACGGGGCCGTTGAGGCAGCCGCCGTCGCAGGCCATCCCTTCGAAGAAGTTTTCGGTGGCCTTGTTGAACTTCAACTTGGTCAGCGCGGCTTTGCATTCCGCGATGCCGTTCATGGCGATCGGTTTCACACCGTGCACGCCCATCGCCTCAGCCACATCGGCAACGCCGTGGGCGATGCCGCCTGATTTGGCGAAGATACGGCCGTAATAGGAGGCGTTGTTCAGTTCCGAGTCCTCCATCTGCGTGGTGTCGATGCCGCGTGCGTCCAGAAAGGCCTGCAACTCTTCGAACGACATCACACAGTCGATGGCCCCGCCGGTCTTCTCCAACCGGTATTCCAACTTCTTGGAGGTGCACGGTCCGATGAAGACGATCTTCGCCGTGGGGTCGGAACGTTTGATCAGTCGCGCCGTCTCCACCATCGGTGACACTGAACTGGAGATATGCTGGGTCAGTTCGGGGAAGTTCTTCTCCACGAAGGAGACGAACGACGGACAACAAGAGGTGGTGAGCAGCTTCTTCTCCTCCCACTCTTTGGCTTCGCGGTAGAGCGTGATGTCGGCGCCGAGGGCCGCCTCCACCACGTGGTGGAAGCCCAGTTTGCGGATGGCCGTGACCACCTGCGTCACGCGTCCGAAGCGGCACTGGCTCACAATGGCGGGCGCGATGACCGCATAGACTTTGTATTTCGTGTTGTTCTCCGATTTTTTCAGGATGTTGATGATGTCGAGTACCAGCGACTTGTCGGAGATGGCACCGAACGGGCATTTATAGACGCAAGCCCCGCAAGAGATGCACTTCTCGTTGTCAATAGTGGCCTTGCGGTTCTCGTCTATCGAAATGGCCTTCACCTTGCAGCTCACCATGCAGGGACGATGTTGGAGAATAATGGCCGAATAGGGGCACGCTTGCGTACATTTGCCACACTCGATGCATTTCTCCTTATCTACCGTGGCCTTGTGATTCACGATGGTGATGGCGTCTTTTGGACAAACCTCCTTACAGCTGTGAACCATACATCCGCGGCAGGCAGGTGTCACGTAAATCCCGTCGATGGGACACTCGTCGCACGCACTGTCAATGACCTCGATCACGTTGGGGTTCTCCTTGTTGCCGCCCATTGCCAGCAGAATACGGTCTTGCAGAATGGCACGCTCCTTGTAAATGCAGCAGCGGGTCTCTGCTTTGGGTCCGGGACTGAGGAGCTTGGGAATCTCCATGTAAGCATCCTCGAGACCACCCTCGTAGGCACGGCGGATGACCTCCTTCAGGACCTTGTATTTAATTAGCTGGACATCAGTGTCAAATATCCGATTTGAATTCATATTGATTGTTGTTTTGTTGAGGATTAATAATAATTCAGTTCGACGATCTTACCCATCTTGCGCAAGTTTTCAGTGATTTTCTCCACCAGTTTCAGCTTCATCGTGGTGTCGATGGGCAGGCCTTGGTGCGCCACGTTGACGCTTTGTCCGACGAAGAAGGTGATGTGGGTGGCCTTTTCGAAGAGGAAGTCTGCCAAAAGCGAGGCACCATCCTGTTTGGTGAAGGTCTTGGGGGTGAGGTCGTCGATGGAGACGTATTTCTCCGACAGTTGCAGCAGCTTGCGCAGGGTGAGCACGCCCTCGGTGGTCAGGTCAATGCCTTTGATGTATCCGATGGGCGGAACCTCCTTGTCGGGGAAGTCGAAGCTGGTTTTGAGCTCCGTTTTCAGGTACCTTGCCACGATGGTGGAGCTGGTGCCGCCGCAGACAATCTTCTTGGAATGCCCTTCCAGGAAATGTTTGATGTAATAGTCGTCTTTCTCTTTATCTACGGGCGGTCCCACCATGATGTTGACATCGAGTCGCTGACGGATTCTGACGGCGGCCACGGTGGTGTCATCGCCGGGCTTGTCGGCATAGAGGTCGTTGCAAGCGGCGGCAAGCATACAAGCCACCGCACGTGCCGACATCCCGGGCTTGATGTTGTTGTCGAGATGTTCCATGATTTGTGGACGCTCCCAGCCGAAGTTGAGGATCATGCCAATGCCGGCATGGATGGTGCCGTCGGACATGACAACGATGATGTCGTCCTCCTCGAGATTCAGCTCGGAACGATAGACCCGCTTGCCGCAGACATTTAGTTCCTCGCGCTCGAAGTTCTGGCATTTGCCGTTATGGTAATAGATGGCTTCCGGATTGTCAAATTCAAACAGCTCCCCTTTGCCCTCCTTGTTGACGTGGATGATGGAGAACGTGGAATAGGCCACTCCGCGTTCTGCGCAAACGGGTAACGTTTGGATGATGGTCTCCACGCATTCGTAGATGTCGATTTCGTTGGCTGCCATCGTACACAAAATCTTGGAGGTGAGGGTGGAGAGGATGTTCGCCTTCACACCGCTCCCTAATCCGTCGGCAAGCACCAGGGTGGTATAGTCGCCGTTCACCGTGCAGGCCACGTTGTCGCCGCACAGCTCTTCGCCGTAATGGTTCAGCGAAGTGCATCCTGTTTCTAAACAAAGTTCCATCACTCCGAGATTTTTTCTTCGGTTAACGTTTTCTTTAGCTTCAACAGTGCCACCTTGGTCTCGGCAGTCGTCTCTCCCAACAATGACGCAATCTCCTGTGCCACACGCATCTGTTTCTTGATCACATCGTCGGTCGTGGTCAACGTCTCCATCTTCACCTTCATAATCCGCTTCTCATAGTCAACGGTCTCCGTGACATCCTTCAGAATGCCAAAGATAAGGTTCTGGTTGGCTAAATAGTTGATGGACACGTCCACATATTTGCCTGTGTTTGAGACAAATTCCTTCTTCAGCTCAATATTCTTCTTCTGGGCGTATGCGTTGCAGAAGTCGATGGGGTTGAAGTAGTCGATGGCAGGATGGCCTTTGGCGTAGGGGTCTTCGATGCCTAACAGTTCGCGCCCGCGGTGGTTGATTTCCAAAATATTCATGTCAGAGTCGAGCACCACGATGCCTTCCGGGCTGTTCTGGATCACCTCCACAGAGAAGGACTCAGCGCGCTGGCGCATATAGGGCAGGCAGATGTCAATGTCGGCATAGCCATTATAGACGGCCCAGGCTTTCTCTCGGCAGGTCGCATAGCCGCAGGAGCCGCAGTCGAGCTCGTCCTCCGGTTTGAACTTGCCAGTTCTGTGCAGGATGGCTTCGATTTCGCGCTCGCTGGCGGGCATGCTGTGGCTCCGGATTCGAGCATGGGCGGTGGCGAGTGGGACATCCACCTGCACGGGAGTCTGCGTGGCAGTGAACTGGTGTTTCTCGGCAGTGACATACTTGCGGATGTCCGACATGGCCTTGACGGAACCCCCGTCCTTTTCCAACGAACACGGTCCATTCACGCAGGCATCCTCACACAGGTTCATTTCCAGTACCACGTGGTCCATGTGCTCGATGTTCTGCAATGCCTTGACGCACTTCATCGGGCCGTCGATGGCGATATAGTCATAGCCTTCCGGCAGTTCCGGGAAAGAATGGATGATACCTTGGGGGATGGGATATTCTTTGGCCAAGTTCGGCATCCCGTTCCGCTTCTGCAAAACGATATTGGTGATTTCGTCGAGTTGTACACCTTTTTCTTCGAAAAGTTGGATGACATCCTCAAAGGTTAAGACATTGTCGATAAGGTGGCACTCTTCCGCTTCTCGCTTCTTTGCGATACAGGGTCCGATGAAAACAATCTTGGCCTCGGGATGCTGTTTCTTGAGGATTTTGGCGTGGGCCACCATCGGGGAATCCACGGGGGCCAGATATTTGAGGGCCATCGGATAGTATTCCTGAATCATGCGGCAAACTGCTGGGCAAGCGGAGGTGATGAAGTTTTTGAACTGACCTGATTTCAGCAGGTTAGCGTATTCCTGGGTCACGGCCTGGGCACCCACCGCAGTCTCTTCGGCGTCAAAAAAGCCCAGTTTGGCTAACGCCAGCTTCATCACACCGAAGTCGGAAAGTCCGAAACTGGAGATGAAGGAAGGGGCAACGCTGGCGATCACCTTGTCGGAACCCGCCAACAGGGCGCGCACTTCGTTGATCTCACTATGCACCACTTTCGCGTTCTGCGGGCACACGAGCGTGCAATGACCGCACAAGATACATCTGTCTTCGATAATTTCCGCTTGGTGCCCCTTGATGTCAATGGCTTTTACCGGACATTCGCGCAGACATTTGTAACAATCTTTACATTTCGCATTGCGAAACTCCAAATATAATGACATTTCCTTGGTTTATAATTCAATTAAAGGATAAACTTCTTTCACGAAAATCTCTTCCACATTCTCCTTGGTGACGTTGTGAAGAATGATGCTGCCGTCTTCGGCAAGCGTGGTGGCTTTCTTCTTCATGCTGTCGGAAAGTCCGTCTGTTCTGACATTTACGCCTTGGGCACAATGTCCCAAACAGAAACTGGCCTGCAATTCCACCAGATCTTCCACATCGTATTTTTTCAGGATGTCTTTTAAGGCTTGAATGACATCGTAAGAACCTTTCAAGTGGCAGGAGCTGCCAACACAAACTTTAATATTCATCATTGTTTTTGTTTTAATATATTTCTAAAATTGATTGTTTTCCCTATTTGTCGGCTTTGCTTGCAGGCACCCCGGTTTCACGGGGCTGCCTGCCGCAAAACCTCTTTCACTCAAAATTAACCTTTTTTAACGAGCGAAAATCTATTTTATTATTCACCATAGTAGGCTTGTTTGTAAATGTCAATGATTTCACTGACAAGCGGATATTTCGGGTTGGCGCCGGTGCATTGGTCGTCGTGGGCCTTTTCAGACAGTGCGGCGACGTTCTCCATGAACAATTTCTCATCCACACCCTCTTCCCGGATGCTCATCGGCATGTTCATGTCCTTCATCAGCTGGCGGATGGCCTTGATGAGGTTGTCGATGCTCTCCTCGTTGTCCTTGCCACCGAATCCGAGGAAGCGGGCCGCCTTGGCCAATTTCTCGTCCGCAATGAAATGTTCATATTTCGGGAAAGGAACGAATTTGTTCGGTTTCAATGAGTTATACTTCACAACGTAGGGCAGCAGGATGGCGTTGGCTCGACCGTGCGGGATATGGTAGTCGCCTCCTAACTTGTGGGCCATGCTGTGGTTGAGACCGAGGAAGGCGTTGGTGAAGGCCATGCCGGCGATGCACGAGGCGTTGTGCATCTTCTCGCGAGCCTTCAGGTCGAACTGTCCGTTTTCGTAAGCGCGTTTCAGATAGGAGAATATGAGATCCATGGCCTGCAGGGCCAGACCGTCGGTGTAATCGTTGGCCATGTTGGAGATGTAGGCTTCGATGGCGTGGGTCAGCACGTCCATGCCGGTGTCCGCGGTGGCGCGTTTCGGCAGCGAGACTACAAACTGCGGGTCGATGATGGCCACGTTGGGGGTCACGGCATAGTCGGCCAGCGGATATTTGATGCCCCGCTTCTTGTCGGTGATCACCGTGAAGGCCGTCACCTCGCTGCCGGTGCCGGAAGTGGTCGGGATGGCGACCATCTTGCATTGGTTGCCCAAATGCGGGAATTTCACCACGCGCTTGCGGATGTCCATGAACTTCTGGCGCAAACCGTCGAAAGAGGTCTCAGGGTGCTCGTAGAAGAGCCACATGCCCTTGGCAGCGTCCATGGCGGAACCGCCGCCCAACGCGATGATTACATCAGGTTGGAATGACCGCATTTCGGCCACCCCGCGCATGATGGTCTCCACATCCGGATCCGGCTCCACGTCGGAGAAAATCCGGTAGTGGCAAGGCTCGCTGCGCTTGTTGAGATAATAGGTGACCTTATCGACATAGCCGAGTTGCACCATCATCGGGTCACTCACAATGAATGCCTTGCTGAAGCCTTCCATGTGCTCCAGATATTGTACGGAACCATACTCAAAATAGATTTTCGGCGGGATTTTGAACCATTGCATATTAACTCTTCTTTTTGCGATTTTCTTTTTGTTGATAAGATTGACGGTGGAGACATTCGCTGTGGTGCTGTTGTGACCGTAGGAGCCGCAACCGAGGGTCAATGACGGGGTGTTGGTGTTGTAGATGTCTCCGATAGCACCCTGTGATGACGGGGAGTTGACGATGATACGGCCTACCTTCATGGCTTTGCCGAATTTCTCAATTAAGTCGTTGTTGCTGCTGTGGATGATGGCTGTATGGCCGAGGCCGCCCATGTCGAGCATCTTGCGGCACATCTCGAAACCTTCCACATGGTTGTTGACCACGTAGTAGGCCAGCACAGGGGAAAGCTTTTCACGGGAAAGCGGGTATTCCGGACCCACATCTTTCAGACGAGCAATGAGAATCTTGGTTCTTTCAGGCACTTGCACGCCGGACTGTTGCGCGATCCAGAAGGGCGTTTTGCCCACCACATCGGGATTCACCGCACCTTTTTCAGAATTGATGACGAAGGCGGACACCTTCTTGATCTCCTCGTCGTTGAGGAAATAGCAACCGTTTTCCTTCATGTAGGATTCGAAAAGGTTGGAGATGACCTTGTCCACGATGACCGCCTGTTCGGAGGCGCAAATCATGCCGTTGTCGAAGGTCTTAGACATCATAAGGTCTGTGCAGGCACGTTTCACGTTGGCGGAAGTCTCAATGTAGCAGGGTGCGTTGCCGGGTCCGACGCCGAGGGCAGGTTTGCCGCAGCTGTAGGCGGAGCGCACCATGCCAGCGCCGCCCGTGGCCAGGATCAGCGACACCTTCGGGTGATTCATCAAAGCCATGGTGGCATCCACGGAAGGGTGCTCGATCCATTGGATACATGACGAAGGAGCTCCCGCAGCGACCGCCGCGTCACGCAGGATCTTGGCCGCGGCCAACGACGACTGCTGCGCCGATGGATGGAATCCGAAGATGATGGGGTTGCGGGCTTTCGCACAAATCAACGATTTGAACATGGTGGTGGACGTCGGATTCGTCACCGGGGTCACGCCAGCCACAATGCCGACAGGCTCGGCCACTTCCACATAACCCTCCATCTCGTTGTCTTCCACTATGCCCACTGTCTTCTCGTTCTTGATGGAATTCCAAATATATTCGGTGGAGAAAATATTCTTGATGATCTTGTCCTCATAAACCCCACGGTGAGTCTCATCAACAGCCATGCGCGCGAGCTCTCTGTGATGCTCCAACCCGGCAAGCGCCATGGCATAGACAATCTTATCCACTTGCTCTTGATTGAAATCAACGTATGCCTTCAACGCCTCTTCTGCATTGCGGACCAATGAGTCAATTTCTTTCACTACCGATAAATTTTTATCGATATTTTCTTCTAAAATTTCTTTTTGCTTTTTCATTTCTAATTAAATATAATGATGAAAGTTTATTGTTTGCTTTGTAAAGCTATTGATTTGGCGAGTTGGTGGGAAAGAACGGCCAACGAGGAAGGCAAGTTTTCATTTTTCACAAGAACGCCTTCCGGAACTTTCAATGGTACAAAAGCGAAATTCCAGATGGCCTTGATGCCGCACTTCACCATTTGGTCACATACACGCTGCGCTTGGTCATCAGGAACCGTAATGATGCCAATACGAATCCTCATCCGCTGTACGAGGCTTTCCATTTTTTCCATGGGGAGGATATGTTTACCTTCGAGCTGGAGTCCACATAAATAAGGGTCTTTGTCAAAACCCACAACAATGTTCAAGCCGAATTTGGCGAATTTGGAGTTGGTGAGAAGAATGCGTCCCATACTTCCGACCCCAACCAAAATGGCTTCGTCCAGCTTGTTATAACCCATGTAGTTGTCGATATCGACAAGCAGTTGCTTCACTTTAAAACCGGTTCTGGGATATCCGGCCACACTGCTCACCTGCGCCAGATCTTTGCGTACTAATACTGGATTGAGATTCAAATGTTCGGCAAGCAGTACGGAAGAGACAGATTCCACCCCCTCGCTCTCCAGTTTGCTGATGTAGCTGTAGTACAACGGCAGCCGGCTTAAGGTCGATTTCATGACCACCAAAGAAGAGGTGTTCTGTTTAGACATATCGATAAATTTTTATCTATTAAATTCGGCTGCAAAAATACACTTTTTTTGAAACCAACAACAATAAAAATTATTTTTTTTCTACAGCACAATATAGACGTGCAATGGCGCGTCTATACAGATACGGATGAATGGGGGGCAAATGCCGTTATTTCAGCAGTTGCGCCGTATGCGCTTTGGTGTTCACCTTGCCGATGGCGTCGATGATAACGCCTTGCTCGTCAATGATGTAGGTGGTACGCAGCGTACCTTCGGTCACTTTGCCGTACATTTTCTTCTCGCCCCAGGCCTCGTATGCCTTCAGGATGGTGAGGTCGGTGTCGGCGATGAGGTGGAAGGGCAGCTCGTATTTGGCGATGAACCGTTGGTGCGAGGCGGCGGAGTCGCGGCTCACACCCAAGATCTCGTAGCCGAGTGCGATGAACCGCTGGTAGTTGTCGCGCAGGTCGCAGGCTTCGGCGGTGCAGCCGGGCGTGCTGTCCTTAGGGTAAAAATAGAGCACGAGCTTCTTCCCGGCGAAGTCGCTCAGTTTCACGGTGTTCCCGTTTTCATCAACGCCCTCGAAACTGGGGGCTTTTGTTCCGATTTGCAACATAGTATTGGTGTTTTTATTGAAGGGGGCAAAGGTAGCATTTTATTTCGGATATCAGAATGGATCTCATGCGTAAAACATTTTCGGGAATCTTGTACTTTTGCCTGTTAAAATCAATTCCTATGAAGAAACTTCTGATACTGTGTCTTTAGCCACAATATCCTTACATCAACCATGTTTTTGGTGTAAGTATTTTGCATTATTTTTAACAGTTCGATAAACGATTGTAATTTATTGTATTTTTGCAGCTTTGAAATACAGAAGATTATGGTTTTATTGGACACATTACTTTTTACGGAAATCGTTAACACCGTTTATAACTGGGTGTGGAGCCCGGTGTTGGTGGGGTTGTGTCTGCTGTCGGCTTTCTATTACACCTTCCGCACGCGTTTCGTGCAACTGCGCCGGATAGGGGATATGTGCCGGATGCTGTTTAGCACCGACAAGTCTCAGGAGACAGGCGTCACTTCGTTCCAAGCCTTTTCCATGGCGTTGTCGGGACGTGTGGGCACCGGCAACATTGTAGGCGTGGCCACCGCCATCGGTTTCGGCGGTCCCGGCGCCATCGTATAGATGTGGGTTATCGCTTTCTTCGGGGCGGGCACGGCCTTTGTGGAGGCCACCTTGGCGCAGATCTTCAAAGAGAGCCATAACGGAGAGCTTCGCGGCGGTCCGGCCTACTACATTGAGAAAGGTCTTCATAGCACTATTTTTGGTTGCATTTTTGCTGTCATCACGGCTGTCGCCAGCGGGCTTTTCCTGCCTCCCGTGCAATCCAACGGCATAGCCCTTTCCATGTCGCAAGCCTTCGGAATCAACACATGGGTGGCCGGCCTTGTTGTGGCATTCCTCATCGGTCTGCTGATTATCGGTGGGGTCAAGCGCATTGCCAAGGTGGCGGAGGTTATCACCCCTTTCATGGCTATCTTTTACATCTTGCTCTCCTTAGTGGTGCTTGCGGTGCATTATCAGATGATTCCGCATGTGTTTCATGAGATGCTGCGTAATGCGGTGGGGGCAGGTCCGTTAGGTTCTGCCATTCTCGGCACTGCGATTTCCTGGGGCGTGAAGCGCGGCCTTTATTCCAATGAGGCCGGACAAGGTACAGGTCCAATCATGGCCGCACCTGCCAAGGTGGATCACCCTGTCAAGCAAGGTCTTGTACAAGCCTTTTCTGTCTATATTGACACCCTGTTGGTCTGCACCGCCACCGCAATTATGATTCTTGCTTGCCAAACTTACAATGTCATCGACAGTGTGCAGGTGACGAAAACAGGCGAAACTACGGTCACCTATCTGCAACAAAACCCTGACGCTCCTCTCGGTGAACCTGGCGTTTTTTACACCATCGATGCCGTTGCCACGCTGTTAGGCCCTCATGCTGCCACAGCTCTGATATCTATAGCCCTCTTCTTCTTCGCATTTACCTCCATCATGGCTTACTATTATTATGCTGAGACCAACCTCGTTTATCTCTTCAGCCGTTTTCGTAGATGGCGATTGCAACGACTGCAGCAAAAAGAACACGATCCTGAAAAGATTGAAAAGGAGAAAGAGATAATGGAACTTGCCGATAAAACCTTTGGCGACAACCGCGGCGAAAAGGTTGTAGTGGGGGTGTTGCGTGTCTGTCTCATTGTATCGGTCTTCCTCGGAACCATGAGCAGCAGCGGTGTTGTGTGGTCATTTGGCGACATTGGGGTGGGTGCTATGACTTGGATCAATTTGATTGCTATAATGTTGCTGTCTTCAAAAGCGTTACGCGCCCTTCGTGACTATGAGCAAACCAATAAAAAAGGTGAAAAACCGCACTTTGATCCCAAAAAACTGGATATCGAAGGGGCTGAATTCTGGGAAACATTTAATGCAAAATAAGTTTCTGTTTCTTTTCATCCTTGGCAAAGATTTGAAATTTTTTCGTACCTTTGCACTTTCAAAAATATTGCCATCATGATAAAGAAAATCAACCTGTTTTGCATCTTGATGATGCTTTTTGTGGTGGGTGCGCGTGCCGATGAGGGCATGTGGCTTCCCTATTCTATTAATGGTCAGAATTTAGCTGACATGCAACGACTTGGCTGTAAGCTGACGGCCGAACAAATCTTCAGTTTCAACCAGCCGAGCCTTAAGGATGCCATCGTGCAATTCGGCGGCGGTTGTACGGGCGAGCTTATCTCCCCGGAAGGATTGCTGCTCACCAATCACCACTGCGGCCTTGGTCAGGTGCAGGCACACTCTTCCGTGGAACACGATTATCTGAAGGACGGATTCTGGGCTCGCAGCAAAGACCAGGAACTCCCGAACGAAGGCCTCTCCGTCCTCTTCCTCAACTACATAGAGGATGTGACGACGGCAGTGCTGAAGGGCGTGACCGACAATATGACTGAAAGCGCCCGTGCAGATAAGATTGCCGAAAACATTAAACGGCTGACTACAGAGAAGAAAGGCACTCGCGACGTGCGCGTGGAAATCGTGCCCTTCTATCACAATAATCAATATATACTGTTTGTCTATGACGTGTATAAAGATGTACGTTTGGTGGCCTGTCCGCCGTGGGGCATCGGCAAGTTTGGGGCTGATACCGACAACTGGACCTGGCCGCGCCATAAGGGCGACTTCTGCATCTTCCGTGTCTATACCGCTCCCGACGGTTCCCCCGCAGAATATAGCAAGAACAACGTCCCGATGAAGTCAAAACACTTCCTGCCGATTTCCTTAAAAGGTGTTCAACCAGGTGATTATACCATGATTTTGGGCTATCCTGGCTCCACCGACCGTTATTCCACTTCCGGATCTGTGAAAAATCTGATTGAGCTTGAAGATCCCGCCATCGTCGCTTGTCGCACCACCAAATTGGAGCAGTACCGCAAGCACATGGATGCCGATCCTGCCGTCTTCATCCAATATGCTTCCAAGCAGGCCAGCGTCAGCAACTACTGGAAATATTCTATTGGACAGATCAAACAGCTGAAACGCAACAAAGTCTATGAGAAACGTCAGGAACAGGAAAAGGCTTTCCGCGAATGGGCGAATGTCGATCCTAAGAGAAAGGCCAAATATGCTGGTATTTTCGACGATTTTGACAAATATTGGGCGCATCAGTCCAAATATACCAAAGCGTTGCTCTACCACCGCGAAGCGGGTTGGAACGGTGGCGAAGCAGTCCGCTTTTCAATGAGATTCAGAAGCGTTGAGCGTGCATTTGCAGAAAAAATCCCACATGACAATATTGCCGCCTTCACCAAGAAAATGAAGGGCGACGTGGAGGATTTCTTCAAGGATTACAATAAAGAATTAGACCGCGATGCCACTATTGCATTGCTGAACTTGTTCTATAAAGATGTGGATCCCAGTCAGTTGCCTGCAACCATCAAAAAAGTGGGCGATAAAACGGGTGGCGATTTCACAGCCTTTGTGAACAATGCTTTTGCAAAATCGATCTTTGTGGATAAGGCCAAACTCACTGCTTGGCTGGAGAATCCGAAATCGATTGCCAAAGATCCGATTTTCGCCTTAATGCAGGAGATTGTGAACTCATACATCACATTGGGCGAAGAAGCTGAGAAAGTAGATTGCGGCCGCGCCGACCGCTTGTATATGGAAGGTTTGATGGAGATGCAAAAAGACCGCAACTTCTATCCGGATGCCAACTTCACCATGCGCCTCACCTACGGCAGTGTGAAGGATTATCAACCTGCGGACGGTGTGACTTACAACTACTACACTACATTGGACGGCGTGATGGCGAAGTACATCCCTGGCAACTGGGAGTTTGACGTGCCGCAGGAGCTGATTAAGCTGTGGGAGAACAAAGACTACGGCCGCTATGCCGACAAGAACGGTGATTTGGTAGTCAACTTCATCACCACCAATGACATCACCGGCGGCAATTCCGGTAGCCCCGTTATTGATGCACAAGGCAATCTCATCGGACTAGCCTTCGACGGCAACTGGGAAGCCATGAGCGGCGACATCGCCTTCGAGAACGAAGTGCAGCGCACCATCTGCATGGATGCCAGATACTTGCTGTTTATCATCGATAAGATGGCCAATGCTCAGAACCTGATGCAGGAACTGAAGATTGTGCAATAATATTAAGAAATCTTGCGATATCCCCTGTCATTGTTGGGGCGTATCGCATACGCCCTTTTGTAGAGACGCGCCTTGGCGCGTCTCTACTTGTTTATACGCACATGTCTTAGATTCAACATGTTGACAGGATTTGTGCCCAGTCCTTCGACGTTCTTCTGCACAAAACGCGCGACTTTGTCGTAGTAGAGGATGACGAACGGCGCATCAGCCACCAACAGCGAATCCATTTGGATGTAACATTGGGTGCGGAGCGAATCATCTGTGCAACGTTGTGATTTTTCGTATAGTTGGTCGAATTTCGGATTGACGTAATGAGTGTAGTTGGAACCGTTGGGCTGCAGGTTTTTGGAATAGAAGAGCGACATCTGGTTTTCCGCGTCGGGGTAGTCGCAGATCCATGAACCACGGAAGAAGGGGAGTTGGTAGCTGCGCATCATCTCTCTCTGTTGGGCCGCTTGTGCCACGTCTAATTTCAGCCTGATGCCGATTTCCCCTAATTCGTGCTGAATGTACTGGCACAAATCCGCATATTGCGCGGATACGGTCAGCGTGATTTCGGGAAGCCCTTTGCCGTTCGGGAAGCCCGCTTCCGCCAGTAATTTCAAGGCTTTCTGTGGGTTATAGTCGTAGCCGCCCGTGCGCTCGGGATTGTAAGAGGGCATTCCGCGCGGCACAAAACCGCCGTCTCCGGCATAACCCATGTTGTTGCGCAGGTATTTCATCATCTTGTTGCGGTCGAAACCGTAGTTGATGGCTTGTCGTATGCGCTTGTCCATCAGAGGGTTCCGTTTGTCCGTCTTTTTCAGGTTAAAGCCTAAGTATTCGGTGTTGAGGTAGGGGCCCGTAATCAGGGCGATTTTGTCCGCATATTCGGGATTCAGTCGTCCGTCTTTGGTTAGCAGAGCATCTTTGTAGCTCGGGTCCACGCCCGACATGAAGTCCAAAGTTCCCTTCATAAATTCCATGAACACAGACTGTTTGTCCACGATGAACGACACCGCGACAGCATCGATATAGGGAAGCCGGTTGCCTGCAGAGTCTTTCTCGAAATAGTTCGGGTTTTTGCGCATCACCAATTTCACTCCCTCTTCCCACAGCTGCATCTGGAAAGGGCCGGTGCCGACGGGATATTTGCGGAAATCCTTGCCATAGCGTTCCACCACTTCGTGCGGTACTACCGAGCAGTACTTCATCGTCAGGATACCCAAAAATGGTGGGAACGGCTCGGAAAGCTCGATTTGGAATGTTGTGTCATTCAACGCTTTGAAGGCCGGGGAACCGTCGGCGTAGCGTTTCACTTTCTGGAAAACCCATGCGCCGGGCGAGGCCACTTCGGGGTTGAGAATCCGCCCCAAACTATAGACGAAATCCTCTGCTGTGACGTACCGCGGCTTTTCAAACGGAAAATACTCCGTTTGGTGGAACTGCACATCGTCACGAAGGATGAAGGTGTAGGTCTTTCCGTCCTCCGAAATCGTCCAGCTTTTGGCGATGGCGGGCACCACCTGCAGGTTCTCGTCCATATCCACCAGCCCGTTGTACAGCTGGTTGCAGGGCCAGATGGTGGATTGTCCGGAGGAGAACGCCGGGTCCAGACTTAATATGCCGGAAGACTCATTATAGTGGAAAATCTGCTTGTCGGGATGGTCGAACTTGGTCTTGCAGGAAGACAGCAACGTTGTGAACAGCAGCGCGATGGCGGCTGTTGCCACAAATTTTCTCAAACGGTCGTACTCGTACTGCATCTAAGGCGTATTAGGGTTTTATACGGAAGCGCAAAAATACAACTTTTTTACGGATTAATCACTTCTTTATCACCATCCGTATAGGGCTTACGCCTCAACTTTTTTATTTGGGCGAGCCGGCGCGGCTTAGGGGGCGACGCTTCCAAACGTCGCAAACACACATTCACGGACCAACGTCGGAAAACGTCGGCTCCTCCCGCCGCGCCGTCGGGCTTTCCGTTCCAATGTTTTTGGCCCATCCGTTTCCGTAGGGGCGAATCATCATTCGCCCCCTACAACCCGTTATATGACAATAATTTACAATTCGTTTTTGGCCAAAAACATTTCCACTTCAATCCCTCTCGCGCACCCGTCCGCAATATCATCACGTTTCGCGGCGCACCTTCCCATCCCCTCGCCCGCAAACTTTCCCCGCGCCGCGAACCCCGCGATCCGACCTTCTCTCCGTTGTCTGCATCCGCCTCACCCACCGGCTACAGATATGCACCGCTAACGCGGTTGGAGCGAGGGTCCGTGTATGCTCATCCACGACAACAACGACCACAGCCGGGATGCACGTAGTACATACTGTCAATACCGTTGCGGCGCACGCAGATGGTGGCGAGGCCAGTGGTGCCATAGATGTAGTTGTAGAGGGTCAAAGTGCTGTATGTGCGAGATATGTTCGTTATTGCTTTTGTTCGGGCGAAGATACGAAAATAAATGCACTACTGTACAAGATTTAACAACTCATATCCATTGTTATATTTGAGCAGCACCCCTTCTTTAGAGATTAACATATACCTTATTTCCGCAAATGCCCCCTTCAGCCTCCGCTGGGTGCCTCAAGGCCGCGCAGATGTGTCCTCGGTTGACAGATAATGCGGGTGCGCGGCCTCCAAAACCCGATTTCGTTGTGAATTGATAGCTTAAGGAGAATTCATTCCCGTATGAAATCAGCGGCGCCCAACCTAACGACGGATCACAATGATAGTCAAAATGCCCTTTGGGTCGAATGACATTGTTATACTGTATTGTGAATGAGTGGACAGTCTTGCCTGAAAACTGTCTTTTCCCGATGGTGTCATTATGGGCGTACGCCATCGTTCCGCTTAGCAGAACTAAAATCAAAAGCGATTTATATAATCTCATAATCATTGTTTTAAGTTTTCCTCGTCCGTTGTTTTGATTGGTATGGCCCGTTATTTTGATTTCTTCGTTCTTTTCTCAAAACAGTGCACGTAAGCGAGCTCGAAGCCGATATGGTTGTGGCGATAGTTCAACGTTCCATATGACTCTTTATCATACAAATACCTGTAATATCCTTGGAACTTGTCCTTGA
>CAMJXE010000036.1 GCA_946409645.1 uncultured Bacteroidales bacterium | reverse complement strand
ACCCGTTTCACCACCAGCACACTCAGTTCATAGAGCAGCCAGATCGGCAGCGAGACAATCATCAGGGTGAAGGCGTCGCCCGTGGGGGTAATGATGGCGGAGAGGATGAGGATGGCCACGATGGCATGACGGCGATAACGGGTCATCCATTCTGCTTTCAACAGACCAAAACGCGCTAACAGCCAACTAACTACCGGTATTTCAAAGATGACACCGAACACGATACTCATCATCAGAAGGGTATCCATGTAGGATTGAAGCGTAAGCATGTTGTTTACTTGGTCACTCACCTGGTAAGTTCCGAGAAAACGCACCGTGAGCGGGAAAATGAAGAGGTAATTGGCCGCCACGCCTACCAAAAACATCAGATAAGCCGCGAAAACAATGCTCACGGAATGTTTCCGTTCCTTTTCATAGAGGGCAGGCCTAACGAAATCAAACAATACTTTGATGATGTACGGTGATGCCATCAATATGCCGAAAGCGAAAGCCGTCTTCAGGTGAATCATGAACTGCTCGGTAAGCCCGATGTTCATAAGCTGGATGCTGAAATCGCCACCACCGAAGAGTTTATACATGAAAAAGGAGGAATCTTTAGGGGCTAACACAATCTTGAAAAGCCAGTCTTTGAAGCAAAAGGCCATAATGGAGAAGATGAACATGGCTGCCAAAATTCTGATGAGGCTTCCACGCAAATCCTCCAAATGTTCCCAAAAAGACTTATTTTCCGTCGTTTCAGACATCTACTCTGACTTGTTCTCGAGCTCTTTCTGCGTTTTATCAGCATCGGCAGGTTTCTCACTTTTGCCTTCCATGCCGTCTTTGAAAGAGCGCACGCCTTTGCCAAGTCCGCTCATCAATTCGGGGATTTTCTTACCACCGAACAACAGCAGCACAATCAGGGCGATGATGATGATTTCTGTCATTCCTATTCTCATATTTCTTTTTTTTAGTTTACAAGCTTTCTGGCTTATAGGCTTAGTTTTTGAACATGATGTCTGTGACCAATGGGCCGAAGTCCGCCTGTATTTTCTTGATTATCTGGGATTTGTGACCAAAAAGTTCGAATTTGAGGGCAGCGTTTTGTACGCGCACCTGAAGGATGCCGTTCCGAAGGTCTTCGCATTTCGAGAATTGGGCACACATCGGCCCAACGTATTCCGGCCACCGCTCGAACAGCATCTGCTTGTCCATCAGATGCTGTTTCCCCGACTGGCTCACAAACCGCCCGATCAGCTCCTTCAAGTTCATTTCATGACTATCTCTTTCCATTATCTTATCCTCTTATCCTCTCACAAAATCTGCATATACTTATGCGTTTGCAATGACATACGCCATTTCGGGTTGTCCAGGATGTATTGCACCAGACGGCCGATGATGGCATTGCAACGGTTCCAGTCGGGTTGTAGGAAAAGCAGACAATTCTTGGAGACTTTTTTCGCATTCTCTTCAGCCCAAGCGAGATCCTCCTCACAACCGATGACAACCTTGAGTTCGTTGGCTTTTGCGTACATTTCGGGCTTCGGGGCGGCGCCGTATTTCGGGGAGAGGCAGATCCAGTCCCAGTCGCCGGAGAGCGGTTCAGAACCGGAAGTTTCTAAGAAACAGCTGATCCCGCGCTCATGCATCTTCGCGCAAAGGTAGTCCATGTTGTAGAGCAACGGTTCGCCGCCGGTGACCACCGCCGCCCGGGCCGGCACCTTCGCCGCGCGCGCCACGATGTCGTCCACATCCAGTTTCGGATACTTGTCGGCATTCCAAGCCCGCATCTCATCGCAGAAGGAGCAGCCCACCTCGCATCCGCCCACGCGCACGAAATAAGCCGCCTTCCCCGTATGATAACCTTCACCCTGCAACGAATAAAACTCCTCAACTACAGGGATATACATTCCTTTATCGCTTGTCATTTTCTATTTCATTACAACCCGCAAAAATACATTTTTTTAGGCAATAGGCAATAGGGCAAACTTCATTAACCTGTAAGTCTGTAACAGGGCTTACGCATCCACTTTTTTATTTGGGCGAGCCGGCGCGGCTCAGGAGCAGACCCTTCCAAGCGTCGCAAACACACATTCACGAACCAACGTCTGGAAACGTTGTCCCCTCCCGCCGCGCCGTCGGGCTTTCCGTTACAATGTTTTTGGCCATCCGTTCCCGTAGGGACGAATAATGATTCGCCCCTACAATCCGTTGTACGACAATGTTTTAATGCCGAAAATAGGCCAAAAACATTTCCACTTCAATCCCTCTCGCGCGCCCGTCCGCAATATCATCGCGTTTCGCGGCGAACCATCCAACCCCCTCGCCTGCAAACTTTCCCCGCGCCGCGAACCCCGCGATCCGGCCTTCTCACCGTTGTCCGCATCCGCCTCACCATCGCCTACAGATATGCAACCGCTAACGCGGTTGGGGCGAGGGGCCGTGTATGCTCACCCTCGCCTGTTTCTTGTCGTCTGTAATCGCCTGAAAATCAGCAAACGCTGATTCGACGTGCTTTTTTTGCGAAAAAAGCAAAAATGCAGCTAAAGGCAAAAAAACGGCTGACGCCATTACATGATGCAGCTCAATGCTCTGACATTTGGGCGTTTGGAGGAGTTGATGCGTAAGCCCTGAAACCCGTAAGCTTGTAAGCCTGTAAGCCCAAAAAAAATGTATATTTGCCGCAAAATTCCAAAACAGCAAAAATATGCAAGAATACCAGATACGACTGATGACTATGGACGACTACGACCAGGTGTATGCGTTGTGGTCGATTACGGAAGGCATGGCATTGCGCGGGTACGACGATTCCGCTGAGGGGATCGCCAAGTTCCTGAAAAAGAACCCCACCTCCAACTTCGTGGCTGTGATGGACGGTGAAATCGTGGGCGTCATCTTATGCGGGATGGACGGCCGTCGCGCCTACATCTATCACACTGTCGTGCGCAAAGACCTTCGTCAACGCGGCATTGGCAAGGCGCTCCTCGGCATGGTCTATCACGCCATTGAAGCGGAAGGCATCAAGAAAAACGGCCTGTTAGTGTTGAAGAACAATGAAGTGGGCAACACCTTCTGGCGAATGCAAGGCTGGACCGAGCGCGTCGATCTCAATTATTATAGCAAAAATAACGTGGAACAATAAGCGTATTTTTTGTATCTTTGCCCATTCTTATTTAGAAACTTAAGTTATTATTATACAATCAATAAAGTACTTTAGATTATGTCAAAAGCATTGTTTTTAGGCGACGAAGCGGTGGCTCAGGCCGCTTTGGATGCCGGATTATCTGGAGTGTATGCTTATCCAGGCACTCCCTCAACTGAAATCACTGAATTTATCCAGAACTCCAAGCAGGGCAAAGCCGGTGAGGTGCACAGCATCTGGGCTGGCAACGAGAAAACGGCCATGGAGTCTGCCATCGGCATGTCCTACGCGGGCAAACGCGCCATGGTCTGCATGAAACATGTCGGCCTCAACGTGGCTGCCGACCCCTTCATGAACTCCTCCATCACTGGCGCTAACGGCGGTCTTGTGGTGGTAGTCGCCGACGACCCCTCCATGCACTCCTCACAGGACGAGCAAGACTCCCGCTACTACGCGAAGTTCGCCCTCATCCCCTGTTTCGAGCCCTCCAACCAACAAGAGGCTTACGACATCACTTACTATGCGTTCGAGATGTCCGAGAAATTCCGCACTCCCGTGATGATTCGCCTCACCACACGCCTTTCCCACTCCCGTTCCGGCGTGGAGCGCAAAGCCGAGCGTCCGCAAAACCCGCTCAACATCGAGAAAGACCCGAAACAATTCATCCTGCTGCCCGCCAACGCCCGCCGTCACTATCGCAAACTGTTAGACAAACAGCCCGAATTCGAAAACGATTCGCTGAACTCTCCGTTCAACAAATACATCGACGGCGCCGACAAGAGCATGGGTATCATTGCTTCCGGTATCGCATACAACTACCTGATGGAGAACTTCGAGGACGGCAAATGTCCGTACCCTGTGCTGAAAATCTCCCAATATCCGTTGCCCACCAAGCTCATCGCCAAGATGGTGGATGAATGTGGCAAGGTGCTCATCGCTGAAGAGGGTTATCCCTTCATCGAGGAACAGGTCCGCGGCGTGCTGAACCGCACCGGCAATATCATGGGCCGTTTGAGCGGCGAACTTCCTCGCGACGGCGAACTTAACCCGAACCTCGTGGCCAAGGCCATCGGTCTGCCCGACACCTACGGCGCTCCCGTTCCCGAATTGGTCGTTCCGCGCCCGCCCGCATTGTGCGTCGGCTGCCCGCATATCGACTCTTACACCGCCCTCAACAAAGCAATGGAGAAACACGGAAAAGGCAAAGTCTTCTCCGACATCGGTTGCTACACCCTCGGCGCTCTGCCCCCTTACAATGCCATCTACACCACGGTCGATATGGGCGCTTCCATCACCATGGCCAAGGGTGCCGCTGACGCAGGCCTCAGCCCGTGCGTGGCCGTCATCGGCGACTCCACCTTCACCCATAGCGGCATGACCTCCCTGCTGGATGCCATCTACGAAAACACACCCATCACCGTGTTGATTCTCGACAACAGCACCACCGGTATGACGGGCGGTCAAGACTCCCACGCTCTCGGCGTGCTCGGTGAAATCTGCAAAGGCCTTGGCGTGAAGGAAGACCACATCCATCGCATCAACCCACTGAAAGGCCATCTGGAAGAAAACGTGGCCATCATCGAGAAAGAGCTGGAATACCAAGGCGTTTCCGTGATTATCCCGACCCGCGAATGTATCCAGACCTTGAGCCGCAGAATGAAAAAACAGCAAGCCGCGAAAAAGTAGGCAATAGGCAATAGGCAACAGGCAATAGTGAATTGAATCATATTCCTTAAGCGGCCCCGGCAGGGGCAAGAGCTCGGTAGAGCAGGAAGATTCAAATAGCTATTCAATGCCGATAGCCGAAATAAGAATTAACAACAAAAAACGAATAAAAATATGAAAATCGACATTATATTAGCAGGTGTAGGCGGCCAAGGTATCCTTTCCATCGCCACGATAGTGGGCGCAGCCGCCATCAAAAGAGGAATGTACATGAAACAGGCCGAAGTGCATGGCATGAGCCAGCGCGGCGGTGACGTGCAGTCCCATTTCCGTCTCTCCGACCATCCCATCGCTTCCGACTTGATCCCGTTAGGCAAGGCCGACATGATTATCTCCGTGGAGCCCATGGAGTCATTGCGCTATCTGCCATGGCTGAAGAAGGATGGCTGGTTGATCACCAACGACCAACCTTTCGTAAACATCCCGAACTATCCCGACTTCGACGCACTGAAGGCCGAGTTGGCCAAGGTGCAGAATTGCGTGGCCGTCAACGCCGACCAAATCGCCAAGGACCTCGGTTCCGCCCGCAGCTCCAACATGGTGATTTTGGGTGCCGCTTCCCCGTATCTGCAACTGCCTTACGAGGAGATAGAGAACGCCGTGCGCGAGAACTTCGCCCGCAAAGGTGAAGATGTCGTGAACGTGAACCTCGCCTGCCTGAAGGCCGGCCGCGAACTCGCCGAAAAGAAATAGTTTTCCCCCTGCCTGATGAATAATCTCATAGAATTTTTCAAAAAGGCATTTCATATTATCGTACTCGCCGTTCTTCTGATCGTGAGCATCGTGATGCTTGGCAAGTCCTTGGCCTTCAACGACTATAGTCTGTCAAGGGTTGTGCAAAGCATCGTGGGGCCGATTCAGAAGAGCGGTGCGAGTATGATTCATCGTTTCCGTTTGGGACCGGAAAACGAGCAACTCGTGAAACAGAACATCGAACTCATGCGGGAGCGTGACAACATGTTTATCGAGAAAACAGACACCATGCTGACCGAAATGAGCAAGCCCGATTCCACCAACACCAAACGGATGCGCATGTACGACTACACCTACGCACACGTGATTTTCCGGACCACCGATCGCACGTTCAACTACATGATTGTCGACAAGGGCTCCAACGATGGCATTTCCCGCGACATGGCGGTGCTGTCTCCGGAAGGCGTGGCGGGGGTCATCACCGATGTCTCCCCGAATTTCTCCACCGTGCGACCTATCCTGCATCCTGAATGCCGAATAAGCGCCGTAGTGACCCCAGCCAACCAGAACGGCACTGTGATTTGGGAGGGCACCGACCCACACGTGGCCAACCTTGAAGCCATTCCGCAACACTCCGAAATCAACATCGGGGACTCCGTCTTCACCAACGGATTCTCCAATATTTTCCCCAAAGGACTGTTCATCGGCACTGTCAAGGAGGTGCAGGTGGGCAATAACGCCAGCTTCCTGACCATCAGGGTGAGCCTGGCCACGAAATATACGGATATCTACACCGTCTATCTCGTTGAAAATCTTTACAAAGCAGAACTCGATACCCTGAAAGCACACTTCAAAGATGAATAATATCATATTCAACATATTACGATTCCTGTTCCTACTCGTTGCGCAGGTCGCCATTTGCCAACATATCAGTCTGTTCGGCTATATGACCCCTGCTCTCTTCCTACTTGCCCTCTTCTTGCTACCGCTGGAACTTCCGCTGTCGTTGCAGTACATCATCGGCTTCGCGACGGGCTTCGTTGTAGATGCCTTCGCGCACACGCTGGGGGTCTCCTCCTTTGCTTGCAGCCTGACGATGTTCATCCGTCCACATATTGCCCGCATGTTGAACGGCAGCAACAACGTCAAATTCGAAAATATCGACCGCCCCATCCCCGGCGTGAAAGATTTCCGATGGGTATTCCTATACACTCTCATACTTTCCTCCATTTACCAAATCACTGCTATTCTCCTCGAAACCATGACTTTCAGAAATTTCGGGCATACCCTGCTCGTTATCTTTGGCAACACCTTTTTCACTGTGTTTGTCATCCTCTGCATAGAATATATTTTCCATCCCCGCGTGAAGACTGAGTCGTAAGATACGTTTTTTTATCGTCTTGTTTTTCAGTAGTATATGCATATACTCCTGTAGCTCCGTCAGGCATCTTTCCGAAGATGAAAGCATGCTGGTGAGAAACAAGGTGAAAGTGGTGGATGCTAAAAGTCCAAACTTTGACAATCTCACTTCTTACGTGCGCCCCGTCACCAACAAGAAATTCATGGATATCTTCCGCGTCAAAACGGTATTATACGACTGGGGAACGCCTAAATACAATAAAAAAGGGGAACTCAAAGACGGAAAATTCCGCAAATTCCTGCGCGAAAAGGTCGGAGAACCCCCTGCCCTACTCGACTCCGTGGAAATAACCAATTCCCTTGACCAACTGAAAATTGTGATGAAACAGCTCGGCTATTTCGATGCGGAAGTCGATTACCGAGTGCAATTTTTGGGCAAAAATCGTAAAAAATCTAAGGTCGATTACTTCGTCACAGCTCACGATCCTTACTTCATCAGTCAAGTAGATTACGACATTCCCGTTCCTGAATACAAGCGCATTGTGGTGATTCATCAGAAGGAAAAGCTGCTGGAAGCAGGGATGCAATACAACGAAAACATCATCAATCAAGAACTCACCCGAATCATCAACCTCATCCGCAACGAGGGTTACTACTACGTGGAGAAGTCCATCATCCAATGCGAGGTGATGTTTGACCCGCCCGACAGTTTTGGGAACGACCCAAAAACGGTGAACATCACCATTATGCTGAACATCCCACAAAACGAGAACGCGTCTCGATATCTCTACAAATATTACTATAACAACAACTATGTTAACCCCGAAGCCCAAATGGCATCCACCCCGGATCCCATCTTCGACACCACCTACTATCGCTGGCATGAGCGGGGAGACACCTGCCATTTCTACTTCATTGACGAACGATTCAACGGCAAAATACTGAAGCCCTATTTCTCCTACAAAACGTTAGCGGACGCCATCTACAGCTGTAGCGGGTACCCTTACTCGCAACTATCACGTAACCAAAGCAGCCGCGCCCTCAACAGTCTCGACAATTTCGACTACATCAGCATCTCCTACCGCGAAAACGAGGCGCTCCTTGATACTATCAAGAAGGTTGGCTACCTCGATGTGTTTTACCAACTGAACCGCAAAAAACAGCACAGCGTGGGGGGACAGGTGGAACTGCGCAACGACAAATCGGCATTGTCCATCAACTACACCAATCGCAACATTTTCAAAGGCGCGGAGCATCTATCTATTGGTTTATCAGGTGGTTACTTTTACTATTCACTAAGCAACCTCTTCAAGAACAGCGGAGTTTATTCCTATCCCGAATTCGGTGCCACTATTAAATTGGAAATCCCGAACCGTCTCTTTCTGTTTAACCGCCACCGAAGTAGCGATGGCACTCCAAGAAGCACCTCCATCAACTTTGGTGTCAACTATTCTGGACTGTACAATCGACTGCTTTACAATTCTGCCCTGACCTACAAATGGATTCCAACCAGTTATATCTCACATAGTTTCAGCCCGTTGGATGTCAGCACTATCGACAATAGCGACAGAAGAACCTCGGCTTTATTGAACTTTGACGCTTATCCGGAATCCTACCAATACAAATTCGGCAAATTCATGCTAATTTCCGCCAAATATACCCTGAACTACCTGGTACCTATCTCCCAAGAATCCAACAGACATAACATGAACATCAGCCTTATTTGCGAGTCGTCAGGGTTGTTGGTCAAAGGGTTGAATGCCATTTTCGACCCAACCGTGCACTGGGTACTCGGCAAGAACGTACTTGACAGCGAGGGCTACGATTACACCACATTCGAAAAGGTGAATTTCACGTGGAACTACACCTATACCATTGACAATAACAACGCCATCGCGATGCGCACCGACCTTGGTTGCATCATCCCTCTGGACAAATTCTCACACATTCCCTACGAAAAGGGCTTCTACATGGGTACGAGCAACAGTATGCGCGGATGGGGTTATCGCGGGCTTGGACCAGGCAGTTACAAACGCGGCAGCGACTCGCTCTACACCGGCGACATCAAGATAGAGTTGAACCTCGAATACCGCGGTCCCATTTACCGTTCTGTCAAATTCGGTGTCTTTGTCGATGTGGGCAACATCTGGCTGGCGCGGAAAGAGGAGGATATGCCCGGCGCGGAATTCTCTTTCAAGCGTTTCTATAAAGAACTGGCCATGGATGCCGGTGTCGGTCTGCGGCTGGACCTCAAATTCCTCGTTATCCGACTCGATTTCGCCTTGCCTATCTACGACCCCACCCGAGATGACTTATACGGACATTTCATCAACCTCGACTGGATAATAAAAGACCCTCGTGGTTTCCGCATAATGGACGGTCTAAAGCTGGCCATAGGTTATGCCTTTTAACTTTTAAAAGGGTGGAATATTAGGTAGTTAGGAAGTTAACGGGTGGAATTGCAAAATCTCATAACTTATTGAAAATCAATACTGTTAATAACACTGTTTATAACTAATCCGGAGGGTTAGAAAACCTGCTTTGGGAATTATTATCTTTGCAGCGGTTCAGGTTCTGAACAGATGAAAAGGGAACGCTGTGAGAATCAGCGGCTATACCCGTAGCTGTGAGTTCCGATATGCGCTTTCTCCAAAATGTCACTGACTTTTTCAGGGTCGGGAAGGCGGGGAAAAGCGGGAACGAGCCAGAAGACCTGCCTGCAACCAATGTTCGTAGCTTTCGGGATTAAGAGCAAACGAGAACAGCATTTGTGCTATTTCTCCCTGAGCTGTTTTTATTAACAACCAAAACCAAAACCAGTAATGGACCAATTGTACATCATCAAACGTAACGGCAAGCGGGAACCTTTCTCGGCCGACAAAATCAAAAACGCCATCGCCAAAGCGTTCCTTTCCGTGAACAGCTTTGCCACCCAAGACGTGCTCATCAACGTCATGAGCCGCCTCAAAATCCATGACGGCATCTCCGTGGAAGAGATCCAAAACCAAGTGGAGGTTTCCCTTATGGCAGAACGCTACTACGAGGTGGCCAAAGCCTATATTTTGTACAGACAACGCCATTATGAGGACCGCGAAGTGAAGGAAAAACTCGACTTCCTCATCAACTATTGCAATGCCTCCAACGCGGCCACTGGCAGCAAATACGATGCAAACGCCAACGTGGAGAAGAAAAATATCGCCACCCTCATCGGCGAACTGCCAAAGTCGAACTTCATTCGCCTCAACCGCAGAATGCTCTGCGACCGCATCAAAGATATGTACGGCAAGGAATTGTCCGACAAATACTTATACCTGCTAAACCACCATTTTATCTATAAGAACGACGAGACCAGTATCGCCAATTACTGCGCCTCTATCACCATGTACCCGTGGCTTCTGGACGGCACTCGTAGCATCGGCGGCAACGCCTCCGCACCCACTAACATCAAATCTTACTGCGGCGGCTTTATCAATATGGTATTCATGGTTTCCAGTATGCTCAGCGGTGCCTGCGCAACACCGGAATTCTTGATGTACATGGACTACTTCATCCGCAAAGAATACGGCGACGACTACTACGAACATAGCGACAAAGTGGTCGATCTTTCCGTACGGCAACGCACCATCGACAAGATGATCACCGACAGTTTCGAACAAGTGGTCTATTCCATCAACCAACCCACAGGCGCACGCAACTTCCAATCCGTGTTCTGGAACGTGGCCTACTATGACCGCTACTACTTCCAGAGCCTTTTCGGCGAGTTCCGCTTCCCCGACGGCACAAAACCCATCTGGGAATCCCTCAGCTGGTTGCAGAAACGGTTCATGCGCTGGTTTAACCAAGAGCGCACCCGTACTGTACTCACATTCCCCGTCGAAACCATGGCTTTGCTCTCCAAAGACGGTGACATCATCGACACGGAATATGCCGACTTCACCGCGGAAATGTACGCCGCGGGTCACTCTTTCTTCACCTACGTGAGCGACAATGCAGACTCTCTGAGCAGCTGCTGCCGCCTTCGCAACGAAATCCAAGACAACGGCTTCAGCTATACCCTCGGTGCCGGCGGTGTCTCTACGGGCTCCAAAAGCGTGCTCACTATCAACATCAACCGTTGCATCCAATACGAATGCCGGAATAACATCCCGCAATTCCAATTCGTGGAAGAGGTCATCGACTTGATGCATAAAGTGCAGATTTGCTACAACGAAAACCTTAAATACCTGCAATCCAAAGGCATGCTGCCGCTCTTCGATGCTGGCTATATCGCCATCAACCGCCAATACCTCACCATCGGTGTGAATGGTCTGGTGGAGGCTGCTGAATTTCTCAACATCCCTATTGACGACAACCCACAGTACCAGCACTTCGTGGAAAGCGTATTGGGTTTGGTGGAGAAATACAACCATCAGTACAAGAGCAAAGAACTGCTCTTCAACTGCGAGATGATCCCCGCAGAAAATGTCGGCGTGAAACACGCGAAATGGGACCGAGAGGACGGTTACCGCGTGCCCCGCGACTGCTACAACAGCTACTTCTATCGCGTGGAAGACGACTCACTGAACCTGCTCGACAAATTCCGTCTGCACGGGTCTCGTTACATCTCGCACCTCACCGGTGGTTCCGCTCTGCACGCCAACTTGGAAGAGCACCTCTCGCAAGCACAATACCGACAACTACTTCGCGTTGCCGCACAAGAAGGCTGTAACTACTTCACCTTCAACATTCCAAACACTGTTTGCAACGATTGTGGGCACATCGACAAACGCTACCTCCATGAATGCCCCGAATGCCACAGCCAAAACGTCGATTATCTCACCCGCGTCATCGGCTATATGAAGCGCGTCAGCAGTTTCTCCAAAGCCCGGCAAGAAGAAGCATCACGCCGGCATTATGAGAATGCCTCGGTAAATTGTTAGACACAATGTAGAGACGCGATGAATCGTGTCTCTACACCCAATAACCGTGTAACCGTGTTAAAATACTACAACTACGACATCGTCTTCCAGGAAATTCCCGACGAGGTAACCCTTGCGGTAAACATCACCCATTGTCCTCACAGGTGCGTGGGATGCCATAGCCCGCATTTACGAGAGGATATCGGGCAGGAGCTGGACACCAAAACCCTGGACCGACTACTCACCAAATATGGCCGGCAAATCACCTGCGTTTGCTTCATGGGGGGCGACGGCGACCCGCAAGACGTAGAAAAACTCGCTCGCCACCTGCATCAACACACGCAACTGAAAGTGGCTTGGTATTCAGGAAATGCCGCTTTGCCAGCCAACGCCACTCTCTTCGACTACGTGAAAATCGGCGGTTATCGCGCTGATTTAGGCGGCCTCCGCACCCGCACCACCAACCAACGTCTCTACCACAACCATAACGGCAAAACCGTGGATATCACCGAACGATTTTGGCGGTAACCTCCAAATTCAACACAAAAACCAAGCACCTTCTTTGAATTACGAAGATAAAAAAAAGCGCCGCAATGCAGCGCTTTTTCTATTGAACTCCTATAAGGATTATTGTTCTTTAACGCACATGCCACGCCATTTAGCAACATACTTGTCAACAGTAACACCAGTGGGAATATCAAGCGTAAACTCACCGTCATTACCAGTAACAGGAGTAGCAACAATGGTATTCAAAGCATCAGAACCACCCTCGGTGTAGAAGAATTCAAATTCGGTAGCATCAAAGGTAGCAGCACTATTCAATGTAACAGTAGCTGTGATTGCAAACCCTGATGTAGAAACGCTAAAGCTCTCGAAATCATCACAGTCAGTGTCGATGATTTGGTTGACTTGAGCTTGGAGCTCGCAAATGTCGATACGCTCAGGGCCATTACAAGCATCTGAAACAGCATGATAAACATTGGACAAATAGTAGTTGAGATAGTTCTCAAATTTACCTAACAAGAAGTTATAAGCTTCGGGTTTGTTGGTCTTCAGATAATTGTAAACTCTGGTAACTTGATCAGCAGTAGCATTGTCAATATAATGCAAACCAATGTCAACGAGAAGCTGTTCATGAGTCTCAATGTAATGAATCACACTGTCTTTTACCGCATTGAAAACAGTGTTGAAGTTGGGATTGTTTCTAACAGCAAACCACAAATCTTGCGCATCTTGAAGAGTTGCATTGGAAACATAATATTTCAAAACATCAACAGCGATTTCCTTACCTGCATCAGACTTTGCATATTGTTTGATAAGTTGTTTCACTTTGTTCTTCACCTCTGGGCTAACAGCGTTATTGGCATCATTAAGATCTTGCTCATCAACTTGGGTGAGGAAATAGAGAGCCAAAGCCTTTACATCTCCCTTGTGAGCCTTGATGTAATTGTAAACAGTGTCCTTGAGGTATTGTTTCACACCATTCGGATTGTCAACAAGGGCTTGTTCAATAGCTTTCAAATCATCAGGGGTGGTAGTTGGACTGCTCAAATAATCAACAATTTGTTGAGTAGTGATCTCACGAGGAGTGTTCTTTGCATGGATAGCGTAGGGAACGGCGGTGATGGGAGTTTGAACAGTAGAAACAACTTTTTCATTAGCCGTGAAGGTAGCTTGAATGTAAGCTTCAGACCAATCAATCGTATCCAATTGGCCTTTGGTAGGATTCTCACCAATGATAAGAGAGATCATACCGTTGCGGTTGGTAGTGCCACTGAGGTTTTCTTCGTAAAGGGTTTCCGTTTCACCCACTTTATAAACTTTCACCTCAACCTGACAGTCAGTGTACATCAGCAAGTTGTGGTCGTTAGTCACGTCACGCACAACTGCCTGGTAATTGAATTTCGGCGTCGTTTGGGCCGAAAGGATGCTTACTGTTGCGAAAAGCATCACTAAAAAGGTTAAAATCTTTTTCATTGTTTTATTTTTTTTATTATTAATTTATCTTAATTATTGTATTGAATAAACTAACTTTATTTCGGTGAATTCTCATCTTAAGGACGACCATTAGTAGGGTTACCATTGGTAGGACGACCATTGGTAGGACGACCATTATTGACATTGTTTTCAGCACTTGCAGGAACGTATGATTCATTGTTAAGTTGACCGGTAGCAAGTGCATGATCATAATTCAAATCCTTTGCACAGCGAACACTCAAAGCATCGTTAGGATTACGTGGGAAGGTCATAGGAACATTGCAATAATATAGAATCTGCATAACTGTAGGTGTACAGTTCTCACCAACGAACCAAAAATCAGCTTCAGTGGTATAACCCTCGAAACGATTGGCTGAAGAATTGAAAATGCCAGCAGGCTGAGCTGAGAATTCGCTTTCGTTAGTGCTCACACCAGCAACCCAATTGTCAGGATTATTGTCACGGAGAGCAGATGCGCTGAATGACAGCCAGTAACTCATTTCTTCAGCGGTAGGGATGTGCCATCCACAAGGACAAATACCTTGGATATAAACAGAATCGCAACCTTCATTTTGAGTTGCTTCCGCCCATGTATAGAGATAACCGAAGAGTCCATAATCCAACTCCGGAGTCACATCGGTAGAATATTCTTTCTTATCGATGGTATTACCGTCGCAGGTAGTGGAAGGACGCATGTTGGGTTTGGTCCAGCAAATGTCATTAACCAGCATAACATCGTATTGATTACCATCATTATCTCTAACCTTGCAGTTACAGCCTAAAACATGAAGTACATACACTGAGTCATAATTGTATATGGCTCTGTTAGGGAACTGCACCGTCAGAAATGTATCCAGTGGAGAATCTATAGGGATGAGTTCCTGGATTTTTTCGGCTGTATAAATCGTATTGAAAGGATAGACATTGATCGCATCACCGCATGTCAAGATGATAGGTTCGAGGGTGTCAGCGACAATTTGCATTTGAGCAAGGCCTTCAGCCACTTCGTAGATTTCGGCTTCAAGAGCACCAAAGACTTGGCCGACAACAGCGTAAGTCTGATGATCGTTTGAAGCACCAGTGCCAGCACCAGGTACAAACCCGCGCACTGTGTTGTCGTCCTGCGCAAACGCGAAGCTCACGCAGAAGACTGTTAACAACATAATCAGAAAATTCTTTTTCATATCTTTATTTTTTTATTATTCTATGAATTTGTTAGCAACACAATCTTAGGTTAGTCGTTGTCACGATGGATTTGAACAGTAGCGGAGACAGAGCAATTAGCACCGAAGAGGGTGACGGTGAAGGTTGCTTTGTAGGTTGCGTCTGAACCTGCAGTTGCATTTTCAGGAGCGGCGCTAACCGTGCTCGTTGTATGAGCAGTTGTGTAATTCGGATCTACAGTCGGGAACTCCCATGCATATTGAACACCTGTCAGATAGTCCAAATAATCAGCGTATGCAGGATGTGCATTAGCATAATCTATGATTTGTTCAACAGAAGGAGTGTTGGTACCCAATTCATTCACAAGGGATGGTGTAGAGATTCTGAATGAGTTGACTGCCTGAAGTTCGACAGCAGCGTCACCGGCTTTCCAAGAAGTAGCGCTAGCAACGATTTCCAAATCAACACCACGGAGAGTGAAGGTGGATTCATCACTGTTAATGCTCGTCTCACCACATTTCACATAAGCGTAAACCGTTAAGGTTTGACCACAATAGCTCATGTCAATCTTATCAGAGAATGTCAGACCTGTGAGGGTAGTACTTTTCAAAGTATCATTGCCTTCTGCGGTGACAATCACAAATCCGCGTTCAGTGACATTTCCGTAGTTGCTGAACAATTTAGCATTCAAGGTCACACCTTGGTTGTTACCTAACTCCTCAGCAACGGACGGGCTGGTGTGAGTGAAGGAAGCGAATGCAGGACATTCGTAAGCTGCGCTCTCAACAATGGCAGGAGTGTCGTTGCTAACGGTAAGTGCCTTACAACGGAGACCTGAAACGAGAGCCGTAACCTCAACGCTACGACCTTCAAACTTAGCCAAGTCGCCCACAGTACCAACGTGATAAGTATAAGTTTTGGTGGATGCATTATAGGAAGTAGAATGAAGCGTGTCGTTCGGATAATTAGTGTTCGGGTATTTGAGGACGAACATATAATCAACGCCGGGATATTCGAGATCAACATCGTGTTTGTTGTTGGTGAACGTAGCACTCAACGTAAACGGGCCAGACATGGTGATTTGGTCTTCGGTGTCATTGATTTTCACGCTAAGAAGTTCCGGACATGAGATATGGCGTTGGCCACGGAGCCATTGGATCTGGTCTCTCAACTGGCAAATGTCAACAGGGTGGCAATTGCTGTCGCTCACAGCGCGATAAACTGTGTCAAGATAAGAATAGATGCAGGTGTCGAGGATAGCTTTCATTGCTTCGTAGAAAGGAGTGTTGGCCTGCACTCTGTTCCAAGCCTCGTTCATGTGGGTGTTGTCGAGAGGAAGCACGTCAACCACCGTTTTCACGATACCAGCCATAACGCTGTCATGAGTCATGATATATTCTTTCACGCTATCCACAGCAGCGGCCATGATCAACTTGCTGTTCTCATTGCTTTTCAAGGTGTTCATAACACCCTCGATGTCCTCAGCGGTAGCATTTTCAATATGATAAATGGCAATTTCTTTTGCCGCGTCGAAATGGTTCTTAGCCTTTTCACCGATTTTTTCGGCAACCATTTGTTTCTTGTCATCAGGGACAGCATCGTAAGCGTCTTGCACGTCATCAGCATCAGCCAATTGGAGGAAATAGAGTGTGAGGTTTCTTGCAGCACCCACTTGATTCCTGATATAATTGACCACAGTGTCGTGGAGATAACCGGCGATATCCGCAGGATTGCTCCAGTAAGCGTCAAAAATAGGTTTCACATCTTCGTCAATATTGATTTTCACCCCATATTTGACAATTTCAGGAGTGGTGAGGGATAAATCTTTAATAATGGAGTTCAGAGCGTACGGTACTGCGAAAACTTCAATCGTATCTTTAATATCATAAGTAGTGACCTCCACCACGATATAGGCACTCGACCAATCGATGGATTGGAACAGAGTAGCTGGGCCATCTGGCCGTGGATCGATAATAGGTTCATCTTGTAATACAATGGGCAGCATACCATTCATGTTCGTTTTGCCAGAAATTTCTCTTTGGTTGAAACCGGTCTCCGTGAAATCGGCACCAACTTTTTGAAGAATCGACACCTTTGCCATCAAATCTTGATTGATCACCAAATTATTGTTGGCATCACGTACAACAATCTGGTAAGTGAGTTTTGGCGTTTGAGCCGTGGCCGTGGTTTGGGCCAAGATGACGTTCGCTGTCGCCAGGAAAATCACCAAAAGGGTTAAAATCTTTTTCATTGTACTTATTTTTTTGTTATTACTATTATTTCGTTGTTATATATATACTATTAAATATTACTCAGCTCAATCTTTTCTTTTTAACTTCTCATCTTTTTTCACCTGGGCATTATTTTTTCGCTCGAATTTTGCAAATTGCGCAAAAACCCGCAAACCCAATCATGGCTTTGCGTAAATGTAAGCTTCTGACACTCAGGCAATTACAATATTTCATTACACACTACTTTACACTATAAATCAAGTGGCAAATATACAAAAAATTATATTAGATATCAACAATGTTGATTTTTTTTATTTTTTCGTTTTGTTATATGTATAATATGTGTACGCAATATGATACATGCGACGTTTGACCCAAAATCTTTGATCAAACGTCGCACGTCATAAATCATACGTCTTAAGTCGTCACAATAAACTAATCAGTCGCACGGCGAATGCCGCGAGCCAGGCGACGGTGGTAGTGTATAGGATGACGAAGAGCATCCAACCTGTTCCCGATTCGCGTCTGATGGTGGCCACGGCAGCCACACAAGGGAAATAGAGCAGAATGAACAGCATGAAACCGTATGCCACCCAAGGTGTGAAAACCGGTTTGCCCATGTCGGGACCCGACGACCACGTGTGGGTGCGCAGGCTGTTCTGCAAGGCGGAGGAGTTCTCGTCGGCCTCGGCGTCGCTACGGTAAAGCACACCCATGGAAGCCACCACAATCTCTTTGGCCGCGAATCCCGTGATGATGGAGACTCCCATCTGCCAATCGAAACCGAGCGGACGGAAGACCGGTGCGATGAACCTGCCGAACTGACCGAGGTAGGAGTTCTCAATTTGACATGCGGAACGTTCGAGTTCCAATTGTTCAATTTGGGCGGTTTTGTCGGCCTCGCTTAAGTCAGCATCTGTTTCAACTTGCTCTATCTGAGCTGTATAACTGTCGATTTTCGGACTATGTTGCGGGAAATACTCCAGTGCCCAGATAATGATGGTGGCCACAAGAATCACCGAACCCATCTTCTTAAGGTACTGCACACTCTTGTCCCACATGTGCACCACAGCGTTGCGGAATGTTGGGATACGATAAGGGGGCAGTTCCATCACGAACTGGTCGCGTTCTTTCTGGAAAGCCACTCTCTTGACCAACAGCGAAGTAATGATGGCCATCAGAATGCCGAGCAGATATATGGATGTGAGCACCAAACCTTGATGCTTTGTGAAAAAAGCAGAAATCAGAAGTAGATAGAGTGGTAGCCGCGCGGAACACGACATAAAGGGGATTGTGATGATGGTAAGGATACGATCCTTGCGATTTTCGAGCGTGCGGGTGGCCATGACAGCGGGTACGCTACATCCAAAACCGATAATGTAAGGGATAAACGACTTGCCGTGAAGCCCCATGCGGTGCATCAGTTTGTCCATGATAAAAGCGGCGCGTGCCATGTAGCCTGTGTCCTCTAATATCGAAATGAAGAAGAAGAGGATCAGGATGTTAGGCAGAAATGAACAAACGCCCCCTACCCCAGCGATGATGCCATCGACCAACAAGTCTTTGAGAATACCGTCAGGTAGCACCTTGGTAGTCACACTGCCGATCCACCCGAAGAACATTTCCAGCCACTCTTGCGGATAAGCACCCAAAGTGAAGGTCATTTGGAACATAAACCAGAGGAAAAAAATCAGGATAGGAAACCCCAACCATCTGTTGGTCAATATTTTATCTACAGAATAGGCGGGTTGCTTGCTCTTGTCTTTACCTTGTGTATAGGTTTCGAGGAGGGCACCTCGTACAAAGCCGTATTTCGCACCGGAGACAATCGTGGCGGCATCCTCATTGTAGCGTTTCTCGATGACCGCCCGCTGCTCGTCGGCCACCTTGCAGACACTGCCGTCGTCATCGAATTTACCCACTAACTCGGAAATCACCTTGTCGCCGGCGAGCAATTCGATGGCTAAATAGCGGGTGGAATAAGCACCCGAAAGATCCAAGTGCTCTTTCATTTCCCTCTTGATGATGTCGATGGACTTTTCCAAATCCACCCCATAGTTGACATGCACGTGTTTAGTGTGCTTTTCGAGATTCTCGTATAAATCAACGATGCTGGACATAACCTCGGCAATACCTGTACCGCGCGAGGAGACGGTGGGGATGATGGGGAAACCGAAGAGCTCGCTGAGGGTGGGGAGATCGAGTTTGTCGCCGTTTCGCTCCAATTCGTCGTACATATTGAGCGCCATGACCATCGGCACATTCATGTCGATAAGCTGAGTGGTGAGGAAAAGATTGCGTTCGAGGTTGGAAGCATCTGCGATGTTGAGCACAATATCGGGGCGTTCTTCCATAATGTATTGTCGCACATAGAGTTCCTCAGGAGTATATTCCGTGAGAGAATAGGTGCCAGGCAAGTCGGCGATTTCGATAGTGTAGTCTTTGTATTGGTAACGTCCGACCTTGGCATCGACAGTGACACCGCTGTAGTTGCCGACCTTCTCTCTCATGCCAGTAACATGGTTAAAGAACGAAGTCTTGCCACAGTTGGGGTTGCCGACAAGAGCAACGCGGATGTGCTTGCCCGCGTGACCGAGGATGCGCTCGGTTTCTTCTGTAACGGTGCCATGAAAACTGTAGTTGTTGGCAATGTCCTCCGTGACAGGAACCACATCGACGCGATGTGCTTCTATGCGACGCAGGGAGACGTGACCTCCCATGATTTCATATTCGATGGGGTCGCGTAGAGGGGCGTTGCGCACCACCATGACCTTCTCGCCACGCACAAAGCCCATCTCCATCAGTCGATGACGGAAACTTCCATGACCCGTAATTCGCACTATCACACAATGTTCGCCAGTCGGAACGTCGGCGAGAGTCATCACTTGTTTGTTACTATCTTCCTTGTTTATCATTCTTTGGCTGATTTACGGTTAATTAAGACGTAAGAGGTTAGACTCTTAAGGCATTTACAACCCAAGTCCCAAGTCCCAAGTCTCAAGTCAGAATCACGACGCAAAAGTGCATTTTTTTGAAAAACAGGGTATCCCCAAAAATGGGGATTTTTACAGAACGGTGATGGAGCCGGTCAGTCGGTGTGGGCGACCAACACTGTCAGTATATTTAATGATGTAATTGTAAGTAGTCTGGTGTTGGATTATACCTTTATATTCACCATTCCACTTGAAATTCTTGTCGGCACTATGGAACACCAGTTCTCCCCAGCGATTGTAGATGGAGATTTCGAAGATTGCCATGTCTCCTAAATTTGTTTCGGGAATGGAGAAATAGTCGTTCAGTCCGTCGCCTCTTGACGGGGTGATGGCATTCGGGAGGTAAAGCTCGCTGTGGCAGCTATGCACTTGATAGAAGGCGACACTACGGCAATCGCCCTGGGAGGCCGTGATTGAGTAGATTCCCGGCTGTGTCACCGTGATGGTGGGTGCCGTCTCCCCCGTGCTCCATATATAATCAGGCATTGGCGTCTCCACCATCAACTCCATCATCATATCTTCGCAGAAATCGTTGGTCAAAGGTACGATATGCAATGCGGTATCAGTAACAGAAAGATGCATAAGAACTATACTGTCTGCTCCGCAAGAAGTGCTCAAAACTGCCTGATAATCGTTTGCTTCCGTCACCCAAACATCATTCCACAAGAAGGGCAAATCACTTTCACAGACGACACTATCCACCTCCAACTCCACGTTCCAACAAGCAACGAGCGTGAAAGAGATGACACTGTCACAGCCATAACTATTCGGAACAACAAAGGTAGTGTCAACATCATCAGAAAAGGATAACCCATTGAACACGAACGGAAGTTCATTTTCTGTAATGTTAAAACTATAAGATGAATACGTGACAGGAAGAACATGCAGGTGCAACTGCCACACTTCGGCCAGCGCTTGGGCGCGCGGGATAGTCAGGTATTGGGTGACCGTGTCCTCGAAGAGCAGCCCATGCCACGTGAGCGGCAACTCGTTTTCGCAAACGGTCGTGTCATGATGTTGATACACCAACACCGCTACGGAATCCATTGCCGAACAACTCTCTGTGGCATAGCCTGTCACGTAATACATGGTGGACTGTGAGGGAGAGGCTTGCGGGGTCGCGGAATTGGGAGACGAGAGGCTCGCTGCGGGTGTCCAGTGATACGTTGCGGCACCTGATGCATGTAAGGTTAGCGTTTCTCCCGGCTCAATCATCACATCATCATCCACCACAAGCTGCGGCTGCTGAATCACCGTCAAATGCAGTGTAAGGAGACTGTCGCAGGAACCATCCATCTGCACTGTTTTCTGATAGGTTCCAGCAGTGGTAATAAACTGATTATACCAAAGATACGGCAAATCCGAGCCACACACCGTGGTATCCATCTCCCGCGTATTTGGTATAACCGACACCTGGAAAGGCGCAGAGGCGGAGCATCCATTCTCATCCGTGTAAGTATAAGTCATTTGATACTCGGTCACATTTTCTTGGAAGATCAGTGTATTACCCGTCATGGGGGCACCTTCGTAAGTTCCGCCTTCCGGTATGCCTTGCAGAACGCCACTGGCTTCCGAGAAGCAGAACTGGGCGTTGGGATGGCTCACCACTGGAACGAAATCCGTGACGGTGGCCTGGGCGGTGAGAGTTTCCCCGAGAGCGTCAGTAACCGTGACCGTATAGGTGCCTGCGCAGAGTTGGAAAGCCGTATCGGTGGTCTGTGCTTGCGGGTCATCCCACAGATAGGTGAACGGCGGGACACCTCCTGTAACTTGAGCGACCGCATAACCATTGCAGGTAATCACGGGAGGATCCACGCAGGTCGTATTGCAGGTGCCATACGTTTCCGACACGAAACTGGGTGACCAATTACCGCCGTCCGGAACACGGCGCAAGGACATTCCGGTTGCGATAACATTCGCAATATAGGTTTTTTTCGAATCCGGAATGCCGTTAAAAGAAGCGAGAGTGCCCGCAAAGGCAATATCGCTGGCTGTTGGGGTGCATGGCGGGCACGAGTGACAGAAGTTGGAAATGTCTCCCCAGTAAATGGCATCCTGCGGGACCCCTTCAGCATCATAAAAGGCGAACCATCCGCCAAGATTTGGAAACCACAAGCGTCTGCCTCCTGAATCAATACAGTAGCGGGAGTTCACAATCACTTCCACAGTGTTACCCCCATTTTCCACCAACAGATTGGCCGGCACAGCAGGAGCCGACGGGCCCCGAACCACGCAGAATCCTTGCGCCGGCACTACCGTGCCAGGAGGTAATGCGAATCCCCCACCCCAGTCGCCTTGGACAATGAAGCCTTGATCAATTGTAAGGTCACTGGCGTTGTTCCCTAAAAAATAGCCGGATATATCCACCGGCTCGCATTTATGCGGATTATAGAGTTCTATCCATTCACCCTCAGCAGGTGTTGACAAAACATCCCCTACAATGGAACCGTCGCCGACTGTAGGCCGAAGCATAACCTCATTAATCAGAATAGTTGGGCCATCATATTGACATCCGTTACCGTCACATTGAGTATTGACTTGGCTCGTCATCGACAACGATAAAGGCTGGAATTCCAAAAAGAACAGAGTGACTGCCACTATCGTGTCGCAACCCGACTCATCCGTCACCGAATAGGTAAATTGAACGGTATCAGACGATCCAGACGGAATAACGGTGTCGGCAGGAGCATAATAGTAAGGAAGAAGTTCTTGATTCAGAATTAATGTATCTGACAGGAAAGGATTGTCTGTAACCGTAAGAGTCATCACCACTACGCTATCGGCTCCCTTAGAAGTTGTCGTGAGGATAGCCTTCGTTCCCTCCGACGTAAAAACGCTGTCATTCCAAATAATCGGCAGCTTATCGGCACAAACTGTCGAGTCCAAATCAATGAGCACATTGTCATATACAGTCAGATGGATTGTCACCATGCTGTCGCACCCCGCCACGTTGGTCATAGTCGGTAGTGTATATGTATCCGAGACGTTGTACTCGACTGAATCCCAAACAAACGGCAGGGCATTTTGGACAACAGCCGTATCCAAAGTAAAGCTTGTACCATGCCGAATCGTTAGCTGCAGCGTCACAACAGAGTCACAACCAGTAGCATTTCCACCTTCCATAATATAGGTCGGGGGTGTTTCGGGGGTCTCCGTATAAGTCACCCCATGCCACGTAAAGGAATCGCAGGCCACCGCTATCGTGTCGCCTTGCGTCGGGTGGTTAATCGTCAGATGCAACGTCACAACAGAGTCACAACCAGTAGCATTTCCACCTTCTATAGTATATGTCGGGGGTGTTTCGGGGGTCTCCGTATAAGTCACCCCATGCCAAGTAAACGAATCGCAGGCCACCGCTATCGTGTCGCTTTGCGTTGGGTGGTTAATTGTCAGCTGCAACGTCACAGCACTGTCACATCCATTGGACGCAGACAGATGGACGGTGAAAATGCTATCCCTTGCATAAGTACTCCCATTCCATTCGAAACTGTCGCAGGCATTCACTGGCAAGTCCGTATGGCTTAACGGAAGTACATCCAGATGGAATGTGGTTTCCTCGGATTCACCTGTCGAGGTGGTCACAACAACGCTGTAGTCGGTGCTTTGCGCGGGCGACACCTGTATGCTGGCCGACGACGCGCCCGTATTCCAACGATATTCGGGATATGAGAAGCTGCGCACCTCCCGCACACGGCAATTCCAAGCGATATTATCTTTAATTACTTTGTAAAAATAACCACCCGTATTGTCGGCGTAAACCAGGGCCCATGCCCATAAATTGTCCACCTCAGCACTCACCCAATACGTTGCATTCGCCAAAGGACTTCCATTCGCATTGAGTAACGCGGTAGTAATAAAGGGCATTTGCGCATACAACACCCTCATTTGTCCAGGCGCAGGCAAATACCAACCGTGTTCAAAATCAACTATCCACGCAGCATATTCGGGGTTGTTAGCTTGAAAGTTACGGATAGTCTGCGTATTGGAATACCCTCCCGTGTCATTCATCAGCACTTGTGGGTAAATGGGATCCTGATCCACTACGTTTGGCAGGTTGGTACCTGCATGGCCCCATATACAGCTTGTGGAAGCATCATTCAGCGCCACCACCCATCCACCGCTACCATCGGGGTGAAGATAGAAGACAATACCCTGGCTGCCGTCCGGTGCGGTGTATAAGTCGCCTATACGGTATGCTTGCGCACTGAGCTTCCCTGCACAGAACATCAATAGTATCCAAAGTATTTGTTTTATATTCATTTTCCTCTACTTATCTGACTCTCAAAAATTCTTTACTGCACGCACCTGTTCGACTGCGTACTTGTAATCCACGCGAAGCTGCCCGCCATAGACCAAATTCCAGACACCTGTAGCACTGTATTCGGTGGACGACCAGTAAAACCATAGGTCATTCATATCAAATATGCTCCCTCCAACAACCTGCAGCGATGCATTGATGACAGGCAAATAGGCAAAGAGCAAACTAATCTGCCCCAACGCTGGCACATACCAACCGTTCTCAAAATCGACCGCCCAAGCCGCCGGGAACATATTGGTATCACCTGCCGACCTTAATGCCTGCGTGTTGGCATACCCATCCATATCCATACAAGCAAGCGTGAGGGTCTCAATATTGGGCAAACCAGGAACATCAAAGGTATCCGCTTCCGAACACCATTCTGCAATCACATCCTGCAACCCAGCCACCCAGCCATGCGCACCCGTACTATCCAAATAAAAAACAATCCCCTCGGCTGTTTTGCCAGAACCTGAAAAATCAATTGGCTTCACGATGCTGCTATCAGTGCATAGAATGTCTCCCACCGCCACTGGCAATGGCTGTATTATACTCACCTCCTCTGCATTGGTGATGATTGCTGTCAAGGTCATACTGTCGCCCAGACAGACCGCGCTGTCTGCCGCCACGATGTCCACTTCTGGCACGATGGCGGAAGTCAACCCTGGCACCAACGTGTCAGCACCGCTATCCGGATAAACATGACTCGTGAACCCCTGGCTACTGATCGGCACCGTATAAGGGTCGTCAACACGGCACATCGTCGCACCGAGTGTCTCAGCCCAGCACAAGAGCAGCATCCAGAGTAAGTGCCTTATGTTCATTATTTGTTTATTCATTTTTATTAACGTCTAAAAACCACAAATAACTACACATTGAGTAAATTAAGTTTTCAACATCAGAAAATGCAAAAAAACACAAAAAAAATATTTGTCAGATAAAAATCGTATTTTTGCGCCCTGACAATTTTGTCAGTTTTTATTAAAGCAAACGCCAATATGTCTGACAAATCAAAAGACAGCAAACGAGAGGAAATACTGAAAGCGGCAGAGCAGGAGTTCATACAGAAGGGGTACGACGGAGCGCGCATCATGGGAATCGCCGAACGCGCAGGTGTTGGGCATCCGTTGCTCTACTATCATTTCAAAACGAAAAAGGAACTTTTCAACAATGTGGTGCAACAAAAAATAGGACTGCTACGGGGGGCCATCATGGTCAGTTGGGACGAGTCGCAAGGTACCGTGACAAACAAACTGAGCAACATCATAGGAGAGCACTTCGATTTTGTCAAAGACAATGTGGGCTATCTGCGGTTTCAGTTCCAGGAAATGGAGCGGCACCCCGAACTGTTTGGGAAAATCAAGAAAACAGCGCAACAAGAGATGGACAAGATGACCGAAATTCTGCAAAAAGACCTCGATTCCGCAGCAGGAGAAGGCGCCATCGAGACAATTGACGCACGCACGCTCCTTGAAGACATCCTTTCCCTGAATCTTTTCTTTCATCTGACTGCACCCTCCCTGCACAATTTCGAATGTTTCAAAAACGACAATGATTATTACGAAAAAAGAAAGAAAGAAAATATAACCCTGATATTAAAACGTCTGACTCCAAAAGCGTCAAACACCAATTTCTAAATCTTAAAAAATCGTATTTTCGCGGCTCAAATTTTATTATGAATAATAATATATTAAAGATAGGTATCGACATCGGCTCCACCACAGTGAAAGTAGTGGTACTCAACGAAGAAAACACCATTCTTCACGCCGACTACCAGCGACACAACATGAACGTGCGCGAAACGGTGCAGACTATGTTAGGAGGCGCTGCTTCCAGCGTCGCATTGTTTTCCGGTGCTGGAAGCGGCGGCTTCTGCCGCGTGGCCATCACCGGTAGCGTGGGCATGGGTTACGCAGATCTCTGGGGATTTCCATTCGTGCAGGAGGTGATTTCCGCTGCCACGCTCGTGAAAGAGTCATTCCCTCAAACCCGAACCTTCATTGACATCGGCGGAGAGGACAGCAAGATGATCTTCTTCGAAGAAGGTCGCATGCCCGACATCCGTATGAACGGGAACTGTGCCGGAGGCACAGGTGCTTTCATCGACCAAACCGCAAGTCTGCTGAACGTGGAAACGAGCGAGCTCAACACCCTCGCCGAACAGGCGCAGCACGTCTATCCCATAGCCTCCCGCTGTGGTGTCTTCTCCAAAACCGACATTCAGAACCTTCTGGCGCGCAACGTCAGCAAGGCTGATGTCGCCCTATCCGTCTTCCATGCCGTCTGCCTGCAAGTGCTTGGAACTCTTTCGCGTGGCGCAGATGTGCAACCCCCTGTATTCTTCTGCGGTGGCCCGTTCGCTTTCCTTCCGAAACTGAAACAAGTATTTCTGGAAAATCTACAACTTTCTGATAACAACTGCGTTGCAGTACCTGACGCCCGTGTAGTGCCCGCGCATGGTGCCGCTCTCATGGCACGTACCGCCTGCTCCGAACCGATATCCATCCAAACTTTCATACAAACCATCCAAGACCAATCCATGGGCGACGAAGCACGTCTGCTATCCAATCGTCTTG
>CAMJXE010000035.1 GCA_946409645.1 uncultured Bacteroidales bacterium | reverse complement strand
ACTGTCGTTAGAATCCAACAGTTGGACGACGACAAAATAGTTCCCGGAAGGGAGATTGAATACATTGAACTCATTGAAAACCAGCACAACATCCTTAGTAGGAAAGTCCATGGTGATGATACCCTTGGGATCGGCGACGAGACGTGTCTCAGCATATTCAATGTAACATTTGGCACGCAGCGTGCCTCCTTTGAGGATATGTTCGGTGTTGTAAACCTCCAACGCGAAGGGCAGCGTGTATTGCGATGCCGGCACGAAATTCGAATACAATGGCGGCAGATAATAGCCATATTTCACAAACAATCCAGGCGATTCGGGAGCGGATATGGACTTGTAGAGGGAAATTTTCGAAGTGGAAATCTTATCCTCGGGGAAATCCAAAGTGATCACGTCAATATAGTTCAGTTTATTGGTGTCGCCATTCAGGTCGCGCATGTAAAAATAGAGGAAATACTCCCCCTGGGGCATCGGGAAATTCTGTATATCAGCAAAATCAGGTTTTCCCTCTCGTGTAGAATCGGCAAATTCGTCACTACTCAAAATGTAATGTAATCGGTCCACCAACGTGTCTGCACGCATCATATCGACCTGGATTTCAACAGATGCCATGTACTTATGACGATCATTCAGCGCATATTGAACGGTATTACCGCCCACAATGAAAGTAAATTCGATATACGGCTGCATTTTGTTGGTACAATATGCCTTATGGCTGATAAAGGCTTTGAGCCCTTGCGCTTGGGAGGACATCATCGCCAAAATCATCACAATGAGGAGGGTATATTTCTTCATTTTTACTATTTTTCCAATATAATTATCAAGCTGCAAAGATACAATTTTTGTTTTATCATCTCTCATCATATATTTTTAAAATAAATGTAGAGACGCTTCTGGAAACGTCTCTACAAAATGAGGTATCGATTGCAGAGACGTTTCAGGAAACGTCCCTGCAGGGGTTTAACGCAATTTTTTGAGCAATTCCACTGTCAGATCTGCGATGGGCAGACGGTATTGTTCCATCGTGTCACGTTCGCGAACCGTAACTGTTTGATCCTCTTTGGTTTGGTTGTCGATAGTGACGCAGAACGGGGTACCGATGGCATCCTGGCGACGGTAGCGACGACCGATAGCGTCCTTGTCCTCATACTGCACCATGAAGTCCTTTTTCAACGTGTCGAAGACCTCTTGACCAATCTCCGGCAGACCGTCTTTTTTCACCAAAGGCAGCACTGCAACCTTGTAAGGCGCCAATTTCGCGGGCAGACGCAGTACGGTACGCGTAGAGCCGTCTTCCAAAGTCTCTTCCGTATAAGCGTGGCTGAAGACTGCCAAGAACATACGATCGACTCCGATAGAGGTTTCGATGACGTAAGGCACGTAGTTTTCGTTCAAATCAGGGTCGAAATAGCGCAGTTTCTTGCCAGAGTACTGTTCGTGTTGCGACAGGTCGAAATTCGTGCGGGAGTGAATGCCCTCCAACTCCTTGAAACCGAACGGGAATTTGAACTCGATGTCGGTGGCGGCGTTGGCGTAGTGCGCTAATTTCTCATGGTCGTGGAAACGGTAGTTCTCCGCCGGAATACCCAAATCCTTATGCCATTGCAGACGGGTCTGTTTCCAATAGTCGAACCATTTGAGCTCCTCACCTGGCTTCACGAAGAACTGCATCTCCATCTGCTCGAACTCACGCATACGGAAGATAAACTGACGCGCAACAATCTCATTTCTAAATGCTTTACCGATTTGGGCAATGCCGAACGGCAGTTTCATGCGACCGGTTTTGTAGATATTGAGGAAGTTCACGAAAATACCCTGAGCAGTCTCTGGACGAAGATAAATCGTGTCGGCACCATCGGCCACTGAGCCTAATTTCGTGGCGAACATCAGGTTGAACTGGCGCACATCAGTCCAGTTGCGCGTGCCTGAAATCGGACAAACGATGCCCAACTCCTCAATCAACGCCTTCAACCCCACGAGGTCGTTGTTGTTCATCAATTCCGCAAAACGTGTGCGGATATCATCCACCTGCATTTGGTATTGCACCACACGGGTATTGGTCTGACGGTAGAGTACCTCGTCGAAGTTGTTGAAACGCTTCTTGGCCTTTTCAATCTCCTTATCTATCTTATCCTCAATCTTTTGGATATGATCCTCGATAAGCACATCCGCACGATAACGCTTCTTGGAATCCTTGTTGTCGATGAGCGGGTCGTTGAAAGCGTCCACATGTCCGGAAGCCTTCCAGATGGTGGGATGCATGAAGATGGCGCTGTCCAAACCGACAATGTTATCATGATATTGCACCATCGCTTTCCACCAATATTGCTTGATATTGTTTTTGAGCTCCACACCGTTCTGACCATAGTCATAAACCGCGCTCAAGCCGTCATAAATCTCACTTGAAGGGAAAATGAATCCATACTCTTTCGCATGGGAAATGATTTGTTTGAAAAGATCTTCGTTGTTTGCCATATTAAGGGTTAAGGGTTATGGGTTAAGGTTTAAGGGTTAAGGTTTAAGGGTTAAAGGTCTATGTATTAGTTAAAGTTTAAAGTTAAAGTTAAAGTCTAACGTCAAAGTCAAAGTCTAATGTATAATACATCATTCAAAAATAAACGATATCATCAAATTCTTGGCTTTCAGGGAGGTGACGCTGGTGGCGTACATATTATCCTCCGGCACGAGCATGTTCATCATACCGAAAGACATCTTCAGTTCGGTGGTGAACTTGAAATAGGTGCAGTAGAAATCAAAACCGACACCCACTTGCGCTTGCACATCATGGGGATTGAGTTTCAGGACGATATCGCCGTTTTCGGGAGCCTTCTTCTTCTTGGCCGAAATCATGTCGAAGGTGTATTGCGCACCGGCAATCACGTATGCACGCACATTGTTGAGCATTCTCGAGGACTTGTATTTGATCAAAATGGGCAAATCAAGATATACCGACTCCATATCCTTTGCTGTAACAATCTCGTTACCAGTTGAATATCGAATAGTATATTTAAGATAGCGGTCACCAAAGGAGAGTCCAGGGATGAAACGCAGGTCAAAATACTCGCCTAAACGCAGATTGGTGACGATACCCAGGCTAAATCCGCTCATGGGCTGCGTCGTAATCATCATCAGCGAATCATATTCCGCCAAATCAGGTTTATATGAGACCGAATAGTTGAAGTTACAATATCCCAATGTAAAGCCGAAATGGAACGGTCTTTTATCGTATTTCAACAGATTAGGCACGCCGAACTGTGCGCTGGCATGTGCGGAGAGGCACAACAGGACGGTGGCGAGCAGGAGCTTTCTGAAATGTTTCATAATTTGATATCAAGGATGTCTTAACGAGTTTAGGAGAATTTTAGTATGATTGGCGAGTTGTGGGGATTATTTCAGGTTGCGTGCCATCTCTTCCTTGAGCTGTGCTCCGTTGATGGGCACCACGCCGACATATTCGCAGACGAGGCCACCGGCCAGGTTGGAGGCGAGACAAGTCTCCTCCACCGTGTGATTCTTGAGCAAGAAAAGTGTGGATACGGAAATCACGGTATCGCCGGCGCCGGAAACGTCGCTCACGCGGCGATGGAAGGCGGGCTGATGATAGAAATGGTCGTTCTGACGGTCGTAGAAGGCAATTCCTTTCGCCGACATGGTCACCATCACCTTGTCGATATTCTGCTTTATCGCAAAATCCTTCGCCAATTCGTGAATCTCATCCAACGTGAGTTCTGCATTCTCCTCCACATGAAGACCCTTTGATAGCTCTTTCATATTGGGTTTGAACAAGTTGACGTTAGCGTAGTTGTTGAAGTTCTTCTCCTTCGGGTCAACCGCCACGAAAATGTTCTTCTTATGGGCAAAATTGATAATCTCAGAGATCAACTCTTTGGAAAACAGTCCTTTGTCATAATCTTCAAAGATAAGAGCATCGATCTCATTATGGTCGATAATCTGCTCCACCGTGGTCAGGAACTGCCGTTTTTCCCGTTCCTTGAGCTGCTGAACGCGCTCGTCATCAACACGCACGATATGGCAGTTGTTTCCGATGATGCGGTATTTGATAGTCGTGCGGCGCCCGTACATCGGGACGATGGCATCAGAGGTTAAGTCGCAGTCTTCCATTAAGTTATAGAACACCTTGGCTTTCGAGTCGCTACCGATGACGGAGCAGAGAATCGGATCTGCGCCCAGCGACTTGAGGTTGAGTGCCACATTGGCTGCACCTCCCAATCGGTAGCTGCGATTTTGCACATTCACGATCGGTACAGGCGCTTCCGGACTGATACGCGAAACCTTACCGGTGAGGTAACAATCGATCATCACATCCCCGATAACCAATATTTTAGCATTCTTGAACTCCTCAAAAAACTGATCTACTTTGTCTATTTTCATTGCAAAAAAATTAGTCGGCAAAAGTACAAAAAATATCGGTTTGTTTGTCGCCGTTTTTTTCTGGCTCAGAAGCCCGTAAACTTGTAAGCCTCTAACCATATAAAGATATTTTATATTTTTGCAGCCGTATTTTGAAACGTACGGTTTTATGAGAAAAATATCATTCATATTGGCGATCTTGGCAGAGGTTCTTTTCGCGACGAGTTTCAGCGTTTTTGCGCAGAAAAAGCAAGTTTATTACTACAAAATCGACGACAACATCTCCAAACCGGCGCTTCGGTTGACCGAAAAGGCCGTGAAGGAGGCAGAAGACGGCCAGTACGACTGCCTCTTTTTGGAACTGAACACATTTGGCGGGGAGTTGGACGCGGCTGACAAAATCCGCACATTGCTGCTCAACACCAAAGTGCCGAGCATCGTCTATATCAACAACAACGCGGCTTCGGCAGGGGCGCTCATTTCCATCGCCTGCGACAGCATCTACATGATGCCTGGTGCCTCTATCGGTGCGGCCTCCGTTGTGGACCAGACTGGGCAAGTGTTGCCCGACAAATACCAATCGTACATGCGTTCGCTCATGCGCACCACCGCCGAGCACAACGGCCGCAACCCCAACATCGCCCAAGCGATGGTGGATCCCGATGTGACCATCCCTGGCATCAGCGACTCCGGCAAAGTGCTGACTTTCACCTCCGAAGAGGCGGTAAAGAACGGCTTCTGCGAAGGTATCGCAAACAGTCGGGAGGAGGCTTTGGCAGCGGCCGGCATCGAACAGCCCGACATCCATGAACAGGAGCTCTCCACCATAGACAAGATCATCAACTTTTTAGTCAACCCGGTCGTCAGCGGCATCCTAATCATGTGCATCGTGGGCGGACTCTACTTCGAACTGCAGGCTCCCGGCATCGGATTGCCTTCCATCATCGCCATCACCGCCGCCCTACTCTTTTTCGCCCCGCACTACCTGGAAGGTCTCGCCGCCCACTGGGAAATCCTGATTTTCCTTGCCGGACTGGTCCTCTTGATGTTAGAATTCTTCGTTGTGCCTGGCTTCGGAGTCACTGGAGTGGCTGGCATCGTACTGATTATCACATCTTTGGTATTGACATTAGTCTTCAACGTAGGCTTCACTTTCAAGTTCAACCCTGAGTTCAACGCCTCCGCTTACGTCAGCAAGATGACCATTTTGGTACTGGTAAGCAGTTTGGCGGGATTCTTTGTCTCTCTTTGGCTCGGCAAAAAGCTGATATTGGCCGAGACACGCTTCGGTTCGTTGGCTTTGCGCACAGAGTTGGAAAGCAACCGCGGCTTCACCTCACAAGATATGCGCAACGCACAATACATAGGCAAAGAAGGAGTTGCGCAGACGATTCTCCGTCCTTCCGGCAAAATCAACATCGACGGCGAAATCCTCGACGCCACCGCCGAACACGGTTACGTCGATACCGGCGAGAAAGTGAAGGTCAGCAAGTTCGAGAATGCACAGCTGTTTGTGAAAAAAATGTGAGATGTTTGGCGTTTGACAATATATCCGTAAGATTTTTGTAAGCTGATTTTTTTTAAGAACATTGTCGCAAAAAGCAATGAGAAGATTTTCAAACATAGTTATAGTCCTATTTCTGACAATGTCAGCCTTGCCTCCCGCCTTCTGTCAGAACGACAAAAGCTCCATTGGTAGCCGTCACACCGTGAGAATCGGATGGGGAGACATGTTGTTCGAAACAATGGCATTCGGCCCAAGTCTGAGTGGCACTTGGGTCAACCCAGAAGTTTTGCCAGACAATTACCTTCACGATGAGATTTACGATGTTGGTTACACAGGGCATATCTTCGCCGAATACATGTACAGTTTCTCCAAAGTGATAAGTATAGGGATACAGGCCGACTTGGAAGGTATCTTTTGGAAAGAGGGAGTCTTCGACAGATACCACAACTTGGTAACACCTGCCACAAACGTCAGGAATTGGGATCTGGACCTGCTATTCACGGCACGCTTCACCTATCTCAACCGGGATTGGGTGAGACTCTATTCGGGGTTGGGTGTCGGCGCGCTCTTTGCCTTCGACAACTTAGGCGACTTCGGGATGGCGCCGGCCTTCAACATCAACTGGATCGGCGTCGAGGTGGGCAAAGATCCATGGGGCGGCTCGTTCGAGCTGGGCGCCCTCAACGCCTTTTCCAACACACGCACCATCTATCAGATGTTTTCTCGTATTTTTTCGTTGAGCTTTTATTATAAATGGTGAGGAGGATGGGATGATGCGATGATGCGATGATTAGAGTGAAATAACAGATAATTAAATAAGATGAAAAAGTGGATATACATCAGTTTTGTGGCGGTGCTTATGACGACCTGCCAGAAACCGGAAATCGAAATCGTGGATTTCGACACTTTCCACGTGACAGACGTGAAATATAGCGACGTGATTGTGAACGGGTCGATGAACCCCGAAATCCGCACTATGGAGCTGGGTGACGAAAACGACGCGAAAACCGCCAGCATTTCCATGGTGAGTCTGGTGGAGAATCTGATCGCAACGATGCAGAGCAACAAAGTGATACAGATTGCAGGTACCTATACCGGTCACGACATCAACGAAGCCCCCATCACGTTGTCGGGCAAAATAATCCTTCCTGCCAAAGGCAAAATCAAGAACATGATTGTGGTGAGTCACTGGACTATCGGCTCCAACCGCGAATGTCCGTCCGAAAGTTTCCAACTGGAAGGCATTCTGGCATCGAAAGGCTATGCCGTGGTGATGGCAGACTATATAGGATATGGTGTCACCGCGAATCGCATCCACCCTTACATGCATCTTAGCAGCACCGCCACAAGCGTGGTGGACATGGCCCTTGCGGTGAAGCCCTACCTGAAGGCTATCGGCCGTGAGCCCGAAAGCGAAGAGGTGATTCTGGTCGGCTACTCACAAGGGGGTTCCACCACCATGGGGGCGATGAACATCATTCAGAATCAATACAGCAAGGAACTCCCGCTCAAGATGGTTTTTGCCGGCGGCGGTCCTTACGACATGGCGGCCACCTTTGACATTGCCATGCTGGAAGACAAAACCGGCATTCCCTGTGCCGTACCGATGATCGTGCAAGGTATCAACGAAGGTTGCGATTTGGGCTTGAATCTGAGCGACTTCTTCAAGCCGGTTCTGATGGAACATCTTGATGAATGGGTGAACTCGAAAAAATACACCGTGGGGGAAATCAACGCCATGTTGAATGCCCATAACGTGAGCGACCTGATGACCGATGTTGGTCGTGACAAGCAAAATCCCCAGACCGCCAAACTCTATCGTGAATTGATGTGGAACTCCATACTCATCTTTTCGCCTCGTGCCCCATTATACCTCTTCCACAGTATAGACGACAACACGGTGCCATTCATCAACGCCACCAAGGCTGAGGAGTATTACAAGGGGCAGAACGTCTCCTACGACTTCGACCATTATGGTCCTCACCAAGCCGGAGCAGTGAAATTCATTCTCAAAGTGTATCAGCAATTATAATCAAATAAAAGTCGAGTCATGAAACGGCAATTAACCCTTATAGTCCTGAGTTTGTTCCTGCTTGCAGGATGCCAAAAGGAGGAGCTCCTCCCTGTGGAAATCAAAGTTGAGGTTGAATCAGTGACAGGCTCCCGTGCACGATTCACCGTGGCGCCGGCGAATTCGCGCGCATATTATTCATACGTCCTTGTGGGCTGCGATGACGATAACTATAACAAACCGGCCACTTCCATCTGCTATGACGAGATCCAATGGATGGAAGATCGCCTACCCTATTTTGAGAACGGCTCGTTCACCGACATCTTCTGCTACCAGGGCAACCGGCAACTTACCATGAAAACGCTTGCAAGCGACAAGGATTTCAAGTTCATCGTGTTCCAAATCAATCCCCAGACCCACGAACTCATCGGCGAGCCCAGCGTTTGCGAATTCCACACCAAAACAGTGCCGCAACGGGATCTGCATTTTCAAGTGGATTTCGTGGGCGACGAGTTGCACATCACTCCTTCTGACGACAACCTCTCCTATTTCTGGGACTACGATGAAACAGAGATAATATTTGACATTTACCGCAGCGCTTTCAATTACTTATATACACTTGCGGGGATGTATCAAGAATACGGGTTCATGGAGTATTACTACTATCAAGGACCGTGCGTATGGCACCTTTCGAATGAAGACAACATCACGGACGGGACCGAATACACGCTCGTTATCGCCGGTTGCGAAGAGGGCGAATTCACCACGGAGACCACCATTGTGAAATTCCGATATCACCCAGACCATGTAGAAGTGCTGGAAGTGATTGAGGGAAATGAGTGGCAAAACTGACACCTGCGCCCCATTCTGGCACAATATTTGCAATAAAAACACCTGTCAAAATTCAAGAATTATGCAGACAGGTAAAATTAATGTACAGACAGAAAATATCTTCCCGGTGATCAAGAAATTTTTGTATTCTGATCACGAGATTTTCCTTAGAGAACTGATTTCCAACGCAGTAGATGCCACGCAAAAGCTGAAAACGCTGGTCAGCCTGGGCAAGGCCGACTGCGATCTTGGCGACCTCACCATCGAGGTGAAGGTCAACAAGGACGACAAAACTATCCATGTGATCGACCGCGGTATCGGCATGACGGCCGAGGAGGTCGATAAATACATCAACCAGATCGCCTTCTCCGGCGCCGAGGAATTCATGGCCAAATACAAAGGCAGCGATGCCAACAACATCATCGGCCACTTCGGCTTGGGCTTCTACTCCTCCTTCATGGTGGCCGACCGTGTGGATCTGCTCACCAAATCGTATCTCAAAGACGCACAAGCGGTGAAGTGGAGCTGCGACGGCTCACCCGACTTCACTCTCGAAGATATTGACAAGGCCGATCGCGGCACCGAAATCATCCTGCACGTGGCTGACGATGACCTGCAGGAGTTTGTCAACGAGGACAAACTGGTGGAACTGCTCAACAAGTACTGCCGATTCCTGCCCGTGCCCATCCGCTGCGGCATGAAGACCGAGTGGCGCAAGAAGGACGACAACTTGGACAACGTAGACAACAATAAGGACGAGGACAACGAGAAGAAGGAAGAGCCGAAGGAGGAAGCCGTGCAGGTGCCGCGCATCATCAACGACACCGACCCCATCTGGCAGAAACAGCCCTCCACCCTGTCCGACGAGGACTACAACAAATTCTACCACGAACTCTACCCCATGTCGTTCGAGGAACCGATGTTCCACATCCATCTGAACGTCGATTACCCCTTCAACCTCACCGGCGTGCTCTACTTCCCGAAGATCAAGAACCAGCTCGACCTCAAAAAGAACCGCGTGCAACTCTATTGCAACCAAGTGTTCATCACCGACGAACTGGAAGGCATCGTGCCCGACTTCATGAACCTCTTGCACGGGGTCATCGACTCGCCCGACATCCCGCTGAACGTCTCCCGCTCCTACCTCCAATCCGACAGCAACGTCAAGAAAATCTCCACCTACATCAGCAAGAAGGTGGCCGAGAAGCTGGAACAGATGTTCAAGGAGAACCGCGAGGAGTTCGAGAAGAAATGGGACGACCTGAGCGTCTTCCTGGAATACGGCTCGCTGACCGACGAGAAGTTCTACGACAAAATCAAGGACTTTTACTTACTGAAAAACACTGAGGGAAAATATTTTACGATTGAGGAATACCGCAACATGGTGAGTGCGTTGCAGACTGACAAAAACGGAAATATTGTCATGCTGTACGCTGCCAACGCCGACGACCAGCACGTCTATATCGCCAACGCGAAGGAGAAGGGCTACGATGTGCTGCTGATGACCGGCTTCCTCGACACGCACTTCATCAACATGCTGGAGCAGAAGCTCGAGAAGGTGCGTTTCATCCGCGTGGACGCCAACGTGGTCGATAAACTCATCGAGAAAGAGGAGGAGGCGCACGTTTCCAAGCTTTCCGACGACCAGCAGAAACAGCTGAAGGAGCTCTTCGAGAAACAGGTGAACACGCAGATGTTCACCCAGGAGGTGGCCTCCTTGAGCGAGACCGACCTGCCCGTCACCGTCACGCAGAACGAGTTCATGCGCCGTTTCAAGGACATGGAGAAGGTCTCGGGCCAGCAGGGCTTCTACGGCGGCTTCGACCACTACAACTTAGTGATCAACGGCAACCACCCGCTCGCCACCCGCATCCTGGACGAGAAGGACGACGACAAGCGCACGCAGCTCATCCAGCAGATGGTCGATTTGGCCATGCTGTCGCAGAACATCCTCACCGGCGAGAAGCTGAGCGAGTTTGTGAAGCGGAGTTACGAATTGCTGTAAGCATTATATTGAATCACAATTATTTACGTCCCTGTTTCTTCAAACAGGGACGTTTTTTGTTTCTTATTTTTTAGCAAAAAGCATCATATTTCAAAAACAATACGTATCTTTGCCGCGTATCATTAAAAATCATCGCTTATGAAAAAAGGACTACTTCTTTTCTGCTTGGCATTCCCATTTGTGATGCTTCAAGCGCAAACTGTCATCTTTTCTGACAACTTCGACAGTTACACAGCCGGACAGCAACTGTGTGTTCAGAACAGTACCGACTGGGGCACGTGGAACAACGCCCCCGGCACCGCCGAAGATGGCTACATCACCACCGAGCAAGCTGTCAGCGGCAGTAATTCCCTCAAAATCGAAGGAACCAACGACATCATTTACCGTTTCAACAACCAAACCTCCGGTATCTATGAGATTGACTTCAACTACTACGTCCCTTCCAGCGGAAGTGGCGCTTACTTCAACATCCAACATTACACTCAACCCGGTGTACAGTGGGCTTTCGAGTGCGCATTTTACATCAACGGGGTGGCTTATTTGCGCCAAAACGAGAATCTCTTCACTTTCAATTTCCCGAATGACGCCTGGTTCCCTGTCAAGATCATCGTTGACCTCAACAACGACTCAGTAGCCATCTTTATCAACGGAGAAAGCCTCGAAACGGCACCGTTCTCCTATACCGCTGATGGTGATAACGGTGTCTGTCAGCTCGGTGCACTCAACTTTTTCGCAGGTTCGGCACTGACTAATGCTTCTGGCACCTACTATGTTGACGATTTTGTCGTCACCCAACTCCCGACAACGGGTATCGAAGTGTTTAACGACAGCAAAATCAGCATCTACCCGAATCCTGCCACCAACTGGCTGAACATCAGCTCCGAAAAAGAGATTCTAAATGCCGAAATCATCAACATTGACGGTCAATTGGTCAAGACCATCTCTGGCAATTTCAACAACATCGGCATCGGCGATTTGAGCAACGGGGTCTATTTCGTGAATATTCACACGGAAAACGGCACAGAGACGCTTAAGTTCATCAAGAAATAAGGAGATTCCGCTCACCGTATTCGTAAAACAGAGTAGAGACGCATTGTGCCGCGTCTCTATGTGTTACGCACAACGTGGGATTTCGAGTTATCCGAAATCCCGCGTTTTTTTTATTGATCAACAACAAGGATATTGCAATGTGGTAACGCTTTCTGCAATGGGTTTCACGAATCGTGCCAGAGGCACGTCATTTTAATAACCCCACATCAGCGCAACGAAGTGGAGCGCAGTGTGGGGCCGGCGGGCAAAGCGAGTGTACCAGCGTGCCGGAGGCACGCAACTATTTCTCGTCCTTTCCCTCTTTGTTATAACATCACATTTTCTGCGACTTTTATTCCGAAAAATGCTATTTTTGCGAGTTAAATGTGTATTTTTATGGGTCTTTCTTTTTACGTTCTTGTCATTGTTGCTATAGCCGCAATCATCCTTTTGGTTAAAATACTCTTTCCAAAAGGCATAAAAGAATTGTTCGTTCCAAAAGGGATGGCGGGAGAGAAGCATGTGGCTAACATACTCTCAAAACTCCCACAAGAGGAATACAAAATCATCAACAATTTGCTCATTAGTCAAAATGGAAATACGACCCAAATAGACCATGTTGTGGTCTCAGAATATCGCATTTTTGTGATAGAAACAAAATTTTATCAAGGACAGATATATGGAGGATCCAATAGTGAATACTGGACACAAAACATCTATGGTAACAAATATGGTTTCCGAAATCCTATCCATCAAAACCACGGGCATATTCATGCTTTGACAGCTTTGCTACCAGGCATACATCCCGATTTGTTTATTCCATTAGTCACTTTTTCAAGACAAGCATCAGTAAGCTGTGCCGATAATAAAGCTGTTGTTTATTGGGATGAACTTAACGATGTAATTCGTTCGTATCAGCGGAAATGGTTAAGCATCGATGAAGCTGAAAAAGCGTATGAAATCCTATTGGCAGCAAACATTGATTCCCCTGAAAACAGGGCATCACATAAAGAAAACGTCAAGAAACAGATTGCCAAACGAGTGGAAACCGTAGCGAATGGTTTTTGCCCTCGTTGTGGCGGTAAGCTGGTGTTGAGAAATGGCAAATATGGGAAATTTTACGGATGTGGAAATTATCCTCGCTGCAGATACACACATCATATATAAAATTCATAGTAATAATGTTTCAGAATAATAGAAAGGAGTTCTAATATGCTTACACCCGACCAAGACTATACCCAAGAACTTATCTGTATCTATAAGGAAGAGACCTATTCCGTCAGGAATAATGGCGCAGTGTTGCGTCATTCAATGGAAGGCAAAAGAAAGAGGAAAGACGATGATGTTTGGACTTTCGGAAAAAAGAATCCTAATGGCTATATGTATATCGGTCAAGCACGAATCCACCAAATTGTTGCAACTGCCTTTCACGGAGAGCCCGCCGACAGGAATTTGGTTGTTGACCATAAAGACAGTAACAAGTGTAACAATCGCCCAGAGAATCTTCATTGGGTCACTCGGTTAGAGAACGCATTAAATAATCTGACTACCCGTTGGAAAATAGAGATGCGTTGCGGCAGCATAGAAGCATTTTTGGAAAACCCATCTATTCTCAACGACTACATAGATGAAGACCCTAACTTTGCATGGATGAGAACCGTTAGCAAGGAGGAAGGGCTGCGAACATTGAAAAATATGGAAAATTGGGCAAAGAAGAGACAATTTCCTAACGGGAAAGGAGCTTTAGGTGAATGGATTTACAACACAGATGCAGAAGAAACCGAAGAATTACGTCAATGGCGACAATCCAACCTGCTACAACACCAACAAGAGGCAATGCCATCGATTCCACAGGAAGAAGAACCTGACATAAAGCCGTCACTAACCCCGAATGCTTTTCAGCAAAAATGGAAAACTGAAACGGAATTTCCTTGCTGTCCCACAGACCTAAATGCCACATTGGATGACTATCTTTCCAATCTTCATATTGGTGATTCTTTCTCTCGAAACAAGTATGGCGAGACTCTAGTGGTTGAATGTGCTAAAACTGATGAGACCTTATTGGTGCTCAGCAATGCGGATGATCAAGATGCGGGCAAACCATGGTACATATGCAGCATCACCAAAGCTGATGGGTTTATGCACACAAACATTGGCTCCTTCTTCACAGAAAAAGGTGCAAGAAAGCAATATACCTTGAAGCAAAGATTGGAATGGACCGGTGGTGATTCTATTGACGATTATTGTTGAAAAGTGAAATCGCAAAACATTTGCAGTATATCGTCTGCCACTTCAAGTTTTTTTTTAATTTTGCAATTCCTATTTCGTATATGTAAATATTGAGAAATTGAACGAGAAACTAATGATAAAAACGGATTTGTAGAATCTTTCTAAAAGGATTGTTTTATGAAACGAATATTCACGATTATTCTGCTTGTGGGATTCTGCTTGTATAGTTGTGGAACACTCCAACCCGTCTCCATGACAAAAAGTCAAGAAGATTCTTTGGACAACTATAAATATTTTTACGTCAACCCCACTGGAGTCAAAACAGGAAGTGCTGGATATGTTGTCGGAAATCAATACGGAGTTTATGGCGGTAGCTCGACTAAAAGTACAGATCCCTGCGATATTATTTCTGGATACTTAATCAAAAGAGGGTTTATCCGTGTTGCAGAAATCGAAGACAACATCAAAGGTGAAACCGTAGTGGTAAGCTATGGTGAAACAGGGAGGAGAACAATGGGACTTGGATATGCTATTGAAGTGACTATTCAATTCTCTTCTGCTAAAACACATGCTGTTGTTTGCACAGTCACTGGCGAGGGACGTGGTGATACTGAGGCCGATGATATTCGCTTAGCCATCACACGATGTTTGGACACGGTTTTCGGTGTCGTAAGACAGGAGAAAGAAGAATCGTTTTATTAACATACTTTTTCGTCAATAGTATGGGGGTAGCAACCGCATGTCAGTTTCGATGCCGCAGGGTGGCCAAACGGAACCTCCGTCTCGCAGCGGTCGGCGCGATCGGCGAAGAAACGCGCAAGAGCCTGTTTCAGTTCAAACAGGTCGGCCTCAGTGTTGAGACTGGCCATCGTGCTCAGCAGTTCGAGCTGCGCAGGATTGAACGGTTGTCTGATTGTTGTTTCCATAATCGGATTCTTTTTATTATTTCAACTTGCAAAAATACTATTTTTTCACCGCACTCCATCATAGTTGGAAAAATATTGTCCCCCCTCCATTCCGTTTGGCCGGGACAGGCTGGCGGTGAGCCGCAAGAGCACGCAGCAACGTTTTGTCAGCCCTGCGGCTCACACGGTGTCGTTGCCGATGAGTACGATTCTGTTCATAAATTTATGACAAAAAAAGAACTCCGTTTTCTGGTGCTCCTTGTCCTGTTCTCCGCCTCCGCGGCGCTTGTCTATGAGAACAAAACCAAAGATCGCGTGCAGTTCAAGTCGGTGCTTGGCATCGGACTCGGTTACAGTTTCTGGTTCCCTTCCGTGTCGTCCTTGACCAGATGCACATCGCACTTCGGGAACGGGATGGCGATGCCGGCGGCGTTGAGCGCTTCGTAAATCACCTCCTTCGAGCGATCCACGTAGCCGATTCTTTCCGAGACCAGCACAAACTGCTTCACCGCAATGTTCACGAAACTGTCGGCCATATCGTCCACCACTACCTTGATGCCGTATTCGGGATCCACGATGTCACGACCGTATTGATCCTTCGTGTGCATTTGCCGCATGGCCTTCACCAGCACTTCGCGCACCTCCTTGATGTCGGTGCCGTAGGCCATTCGCGCTTCAATCTTGGTGAACTCGTATGAATTGTTGCGGGTGAGGTTGATGAAATTCTTGCCGAAAAGCGTCGAATTGAGGAAGGACATTTCCGTGCCGTCAAGGAGGTCATCCGCAGCTCTGAGCAAAGGTCTTTGAGATTGTTTGACAAATACTGTCTGCTCACGATGGCCCAAAGCGGGATAGCGATGGCAAAAAGTGCAACCACAAGCGTCAAAAGTTTCTTTTTCATAAATCTACGAATAGCTCGATCAATATTACTACTGCTCATTAATGGGGTGCAAAAATACAAAATATATGACAAAAAAGGGCTGTCGCATTGCGGCAGCCCCACTGGTTTTATAATCGTGAGAACAAATCTTATTCGAAAGAAAGGATAGCTTCCTTGATGAGCGCGATGGCTTCGCGGAGTTCCTCTTCGGTGATGACCAACGGAGGAGCGAAACGGATGATGTGCTGGTGGGTCGGTTTGGCCAGCACGCCGAGGTCGCGCATTTTCTCGCAAACGTCCCAAGCTTCCTTGCCGTTTGTGGGTTGGATGATGATGGCGTTGAGCAGACCCTTACCGCGGATTTGCTTGATCAGAGGGCTGTTAACCTTGCCCATCTCCTCGCGGAAGATCTTGCCGAGGTATTCAGCACGCTCAGCCAACTTCTCTTCCTTCACCACTTCGAGAGCAGCGATACCAACACGGCAGGCCACCGGGTTGCCACCGAAGGTGGAACCGTGCTCACCGGGCTTGATGTTCAACATGATATCGTCGTCAGCCAAGACTGCGGAAACAGGCACTGTACCGCCGGAGAGAGCCTTGCCGAGCACCAAAATATCAGGGCGGACACCCTCGTGGTCGCAGCAGAGCATCTTGCCCGTACGTGCGATACCGGTCTGCACTTCGTCGGCAATGAAGAGCACGTTATGTGCCTTGCAGAGGTCGTAACATTTCTTCAGATAGCCTTCATCGGGCACATACACACCAGCCTCGCCTTGGATGGGTTCCACGAGGAAACCGCAAACCATCGGGTCTTCAAGAGCTTTGGCCAAAGCATCTACATCGTTGTAGGGGATGCGGATGAATCCGGGGGTGAAAGGACCGAAACCTGCGTAGGAATCAGGGTCGTTGGAGAGGGAGACGATGGTGATGGTACGACCGTGGAAGTTGCCGTCGCACACGATGATCTTGGCCTGGTTCTCAGGAAGACCTTTCTTGTCGTAACCCCAACGGCGGCAGAGTTTGAGAGCCGTTTCGTCAGCTTCGGCGCCGGAGTTCATGGGGAGAACCTTGTCGTAGCCGAAAGTCTCGGTGACATACTTCTCGAACGGTCCCAAGCAATCGTTGTAGAATGCACGGGAGGTGAGGGTCACCTTTTGCGCCTGGTCAATCATGGCGTCGATGATTTTAGGGTGACAGTGGCCTTGGTTCACTGCGGAATAAGCGGAAAGGAAGTCGAAGTATTTCTTGCCTTCCACGTCCCACACGAAGGGACCTTTACCGCGTGCGATGACCACGCCCAGGGGATGATAATTGTGCGCGCCATAGCGGGCTTCCATGTCCATAGCCTGCTGGCTGGATGTAATTTTTTCTACCATACTTTTATAATTTTATGAGTTAAAAACTTTCCCTAATTTAACGAGCGGCAAAGATAGGATTTTTTTTGAATTGGCAGGATGAAAAGGACAAAAAAAAGCACCGTTCGGAAAAACGGTGCTTCTGTGGTGCCCAGGACAAGAGTCGAACTTGCACGGGAGTACTCCCACTACCCCCTCAAAGTAGCGTGTCTACCAATTCCACCACCTGGGCTTGAAAGACGCGGCAAAAATACAATTTTTTTGATATGGTACACCACTTTTTAAAAAAAAATTTTTGTATCGAAAAAAATCGTATATTTGCCGACTAATTTATATATAATGGCTCAGAAGAAGGTTTTATTCATCACACCCGAGATATATCCCTATTTTCCTGAGGGATATATTGCCAACATTTGTCGTTTTCTCCCTCAGGGAATCCAAGAGAGAGAGAACGAAATCCGTACATTTATGCCGAAATTCGGCTGTGTGAACGACCATAAGCACATGTTGCACGAGGTGATCCGGCTCTCCGGACAGAACATCATCATTGAAGATACCGACCACCCGCTTATCATCAAGGTGGCCTCCCTGCAGAACGTCAGAATGCAGATTTATTTCATCGACAGCGAGGATTTCTTCAAGAGAAAGACTCAGTATCACGATGCCGAAGGCGTTTTTTATCCCGACAACGACTCCCGTGCGATTTTCTACGCAAAGGGGGTCATTGAGACGGTCAGGAAGCTCGGCTGGGACCCGAACGTGATCCACTGTCACGGCTGGATCTCCGCATTGGTGCCGCTATTCGTGAAGACTGTCTATAAGGACGATCCGCTCCTGCAAGGCACCCAGGTGGTTTTCTCCATCCTTCCCGACGAATTCCCCGACAAGTTCTCACCCAACTTCGCCAAAAAGCTGAAACAGACCAACATCCCCACCCCGGGACTCAAACATTTCCGTAAAGCCGGCTACGACCAGATCATCCAAGCCGCCATCGACTACTCCGACGGCATCGCCCTCACTAAGGACATCAAGAAAAAACTGCTCACCTACGTTGAAAAATCCGGCAAACCTGTCCTCCAACATCCTGATGATGACAACTATGTGGACATGTACGATGAATTCTACGATGAATTATTGGAAATGCACGCAAACGAGTAAAAATTCATGAAAAAAATCATTTATTGCACTTTAGTTCTGCTAACGTGCATTTTTTTAACCTCCTGCAAAAACCAATCTTCTGAAATCGGGTTGGATTTGATTGATGACCACATGGGAACCGATTTTACGGACACCATCACCTTGCAGGCTTATTCTTTCCTTGAAGACACCATTAACACCACCAACATGTCGGCCAACATTCTCGGCCACATCAGCGACCCTGTTTTCGGCAACAGTGAAGCAGGAATCTTCACCCAAATCGCTTTGGCCGGAGCCGCTGTCAATTTCGGTTCGAACCCCATCATCGATTCCGTGGTGCTAACTCTTCAATTATCAGGATATTATGGAGACACCAACTCGGCGGTGGGCATCCGTGTGCATACGTTAACCGAGGATCTGAACTCCGAAGAACGGTACTATCAAAACAGCGCGGTGGCCTATGACCCCACCCCCCTGAATTACAGTATGACAAACTACACTCTGAAACCCAACACCACTGTCGTCGTCGATACCGGAGTTTATAACGCCCATTTGAGGGTGCGACTGAGCCAACAGTTCGGGCAAGCCCTGCTTAACCATCAGGATGATTTGAACAATAACATTCAGAACTACCTTAAAGGGCTCTATATCGGCGCCATATCCCACACCGGCAATCGCGGCTATATGCTGATTACCAATTTAACAAGCTCCCTGAGCGGCATCACACTCTATTATCACAATGACAGCGTGCAAAGTATGCGCTACACACTCCCGTGCAACGACAAATGTGTCAGGTTCACCCAAATCAGCCATCAATATAATGCTTCCACCAGCAACGATTTCGTGCAGGAAGTGCTCCAGAACCAACAAAGTCTCGGCAACAAAGTGCTCTACATTCAAGGCGGCGGCGGTGTGAAAACCCGTATCACTTTCCCCTATTTAGAGGATGCTTTTGAACATATCGGCAATCGGGTTGTCATTCACCGTGCCGAATTGGTCATCACCAACATGGATCCCCACGAACAATTTTTGATCCAACCCTCCAACCTTTCCTTACAGGGCATTGGCAAGTCTGACAGCGGACTTCGTTTCCTTCCTGACGACGACTACTATACCAACTCCTCCTATTTCGGCGGAATTTACGATGCCAAAACTCACGAATACAGATTCCGTATCACACGGTATGTCCAGCAGCTGATTTTAGATCAGAACGACTGGAGCAATTCTGTGTATCTGATCGTGCGTGGATCCGCAGTACGTCCTCATCGCCTTGTTTTCGACGGCACCGACCCTGCCTCCCCGACCCGGCTCAGGTTGGAAATTGCCTACTCTACCTATTGACAGGTTCCCACATAAAATAAAAATTATTGAATATCTTATATTAAAATATAAAACATTGTGTCCCCATTAATTAACATGAAAATGGTGATATTTTTAGGTTGCTTGTATTAAAAAAAAGTGTATTTTTGCCGCCTGAAAAAAATCGAGAAGAATAATAACAAAAAAAGGATAGAAAAATGTCAAGAGTTTGCGAAATTACCGGTAAGAAAGCGATTGTGGGCAACAACGTCTCCCACTCCAATATCAAGACGAAAAGAAAATTCAATCCCAATTTGCATACCAAAAAGTTCTATGTTCCTGAACTTGACGAGTGGATTTATCTCAAAGTTTCCGCGCACGGTATGCGTAATATCAACAAAAAAGGCATCTATCAATGTTTGATTGAAGCCAGCGAGAAGGGTATTTTATAATCTTTTTAGTGGATATGTTAAAAAGGACTGCTGTTTCCGGACAGCAGTTTTTTTTTACTATAAGTACAATAAATCGGGGAAAAAAGCGTAATGTGTATTTTGTGATTGAATGTTTGAATTATTGAGACATAGAATACTTATTACACTCGTCATAGTTTTGGTTTCAGTGTTTGGATTTTCGCAAAACATTGTTATCAAGGGTGTTATATCCGATGATGTCGGTGATCCCGTTGAGAATGTCATCATCCGGGCTATCCATAATGAACGACAAACCATCACCAACGAGCATGGTTTCTTCAGCATTTCCGTACCCGCGAACCGTGACATACAACTCTATTTCCAACATTTAAGTCATCAAGACACACTGGTCACCCTCCCCGTGAATGCAAAAGACGTACATTTCAATCTCACCATGCGCACCACAGGAGAGCGACTGAAGGCCGTTAACATTCAGGGAAACACCACCACCGGCTACGTACAGGTGAACCCGAAGCTCACGTTCCAACTCCCCTCCCCTACTGGCGGCATGGAATCGCTCATCAAAATGTTGCCCGGAACCTCCTCCAACAACGAGTTGAGTTCCCAATACAACGTGCGCGGCGGCAACTTCGATGAGAATCTGATCTTCGTGAACGGAATACAAATCTACCGCCCTTTCCTTGTACGAAACGCACAACAGGAAGGTATGAGCTTCATCAACAGCGATTTAACGGGAAACGTCATGTTCTCCGCCGGCGGTTTTGATGCGAAATACGGCGACAAGATGTCCTCTGTGCTTGACGTCACCTATCGCGAGCCCACCCGGTTTGGCGGTTCCGCCTCCGCCAGTCTGCTCGGCGCAACCGCCCACGCGGAAGGAAAGGTTGACAACTTCACCTTTCTTATCGGAGTGCGCTACAAATCAAATGCTTATCTCTTGAAATCAATGGACACCAAGGGTAATTACAAGCCCCGCTTCTTCGACACACAATTCCTTCTCAATTGGAAGCTGACTCCCAAATGGTCCATCAGTCTGCTCGGCAACATCTCCAACAATTACTATTTGTTTCAGCCCGACAGTGTGAACAAAAACTTCGGCTCTATTGACAACCCCATGCGGCTGCGCGCCTTCTACGAAGGTCAAGAGGTGGACCGTTACCAGAACTATTTGGGCGGAATCACACTGAAATACCAGCCCGACAACAACAACCAATACCGACTGATTTTGTCCTCATATTTTGCCAAGGAGAGCGAAACTTACGATATTTTGGCGCAATATTGGCTGAATGACATTCGGTTAAGTGGTGACGGGAATGTGGAAGTCGGGGATATGCTCGGCTACGGCAGCTATTTGGAGCACGCCCGCAACCATCTTACTTCGGTCGTGTCAGCCGCAGACCTCCAAGGGGTGCACAGACTTCCTTACCACAACAAGTTGGAATGGGGTGTGAAGGCGCAGAACGAGTATATCGACGACCATCTTAAAGAGTGGAAAATGATCGACTCTTCCGGCTACACGTTGCCATATATCCCCACCACGCCGGGTGAAATCGTTTTACCAGAAGACCCTTCGCGAATTCTGGATTTCGGTGATGACAACTATTTGGTAAGTCACAACTTACTGAACACTTGGCGTTTTACCGGTTTTATCCAAGACACTTGGAAAATCGATGGCGACAGTTTGAATCGTTTCACCCTGACGGGCGGCTTGTGCTACCATTTCTGGACCTACAACACCCGTGAGTTCACGGTTTCCCCACGCTTGTCGTTCATCTACAAGCCGCGTTGGAAACAGGACTGGCAGTTCAGCCTGCGCACCGGTTTATACTATCAACCAGCCTTTTACCGGGAAATGCGCTATCGTGACGGCACTCTCAATCCAGACATCCTCTCACAACGTTCCGCGCAAGTGGTTGCCGGCAGCGAATACCGTTTTCTTTTATGGCGTCGTCCATTCAAGTTCACTGCGGAAGCCTATTACAAATACATGGATCGCCTGATCACCTACAATGTCAACAACGTGCAGATTATCTATAGCGGATACAACAATGCCAAGGGTTTTGCCACGGGTATTGACCTGCGACTCAGCGGCGAATTTGTACGAGGGTTGGAGTCATGGTTCTCGGTTTCCATCATGAAGACGATGGAGGATGTGATTGGCGACTACAAGACCGATGCCGATGGCAACTTAGTGGAGGTCGGTTATATTCCGCGCCCCACGGACCAACGCGTCGCGTTCAACCTTTTCTTCCAGGACCACATTCCGAGTTTCCCGCAGTTCCGCATACACCTGAATTTCGTCTTCGCCAGCGGTTTGCCCTACGGCCCTCCGAATGCCGAGCCCGCCATGCGCGTGTTCCGCACCACTTGGTACCGTCGCGTCGATTTGGGACTCTCCTTCATGCTGCTGGAGCAAAGTCGCGACAGAATGAAGCACAAATCCGAATTTATCCGCAGCATCAAAAATGCCGGCATCTACGTGGAAGTATTCAACATATTGAATATCAACAACGTATCCTCATATATGTGGATTACCGACATCTACAACAACCAACGTCCGATTCCGACTTACCTGACGGGAAGACTGATAAATGCCAAGTTATTGGTGGAGTTCTAACCAAAAAAGGTGTGCCGAAACGACACACCTTTTGACAGAATGAAGTCAAATCGACTATTTGAAAAGATTTCCAGCGATGACCATGCGTTGCACTTCCGAAGTACCTTCGTAAATCTCAGTGATTTTGGCATCGCGCATCATGCGCTCCACAGGATACTCGCGAGTGTAACCGTAACCACCGTGGAATTGCACGGCCTTGGTGGTCACTTCCATTGCGGTCTCGGCAGCGATCAGCTTGCAACGTGCAGCCTCGACGGCGTATGGTTTGTGCATATCTTTGTTGTAGGAAGCCTCGCGAACGAGCAGACGGGCAGCCTGGATCTTCGCATCCAAGTTAGCTAATTGGAACTGCGTGTTCTGGAAAGCGCCGATAGCCTTGCCGAACTGTTTACGTTCCTTCGTGTATTTAACCGTTTCATCCAAAGCACCTTGTGCAATACCGAGTGCCTGTGCAGCGATACCGATACGACCGCCATTCAGCGTGTTCATAGCGATTTTGAAACCTTTACCTTGCTCACCAAGAAGATTGTCTTTCGGGATGCGACAATTTTCGAAAATAAGCTCGCAGGTAGCGGAACCGCGAATACCCATCTTTTTCTCCTTCTTGCCGATGGAGAATCCAGGAGTACCTTTTTCAACGATGAAAGCAGAAATGCCTTTCGTGCCTAATTCCTTGTTAGTCATGGCCATTACTACATACACATGCGCATAACCGGCATTGGTGATGAAAATCTTTGTGCCATTGAGCACCCATTCGTCACCATCCAGAACGGCTGTTGTTTGCTGCATGGCAGCGTCTGTACCAGCGTTGGGTTCGGTCAGACCGAAAGCGCCGATCCATTCGCCGGCGGCCAATTTCGGCACATATTTCTGTTTTTGTTCCTCCGTACCGTATTCCAGTATCGGGTTGATGCACAGCGAGGTGTGAGCAGACACGATGACACCGGTAGTGGCGCACACGCGGGAAAGCTCTTCCACGGCCATAGAATACATCTGATTGGTGCCACCCTGTCCGCCGTATTCCACTGGCACGGGGATGCCCATGATTCCTATCTTGGCCATTTTTTCGACCGTCTCCATCGGGAAACGTTCCTGTTCATCCACTTCAGCGGCGAGCGGTTTGACCTCGTTCTCCGCAAACTCGCGGATCATTTGTAAGAAGAGTTCTTCTCTTTTTGAAAAACCAAAATCCATATTATCGTAAGTTTTTGTTATTAATTCGTTCTATCGTATCAAGGCAATAGTTAACAGGCAATAGTTAACAGGCAATAGGCAATAGTAATACCTCCCGTCTGGTTTTCTTTTGCCTTTTGCCTTTTGCCTAATCGATTTCCATCTTTTTCAAGTTCGGGGAGATGATCAGCGTGGCCTCGGTGGCTGCCTGCACATCTTCTACCGTGAACTCGGGATAGATTTCCGTCAAGACGATGCCTTTGTCGGTGACTTCCATCACGCCCATTTCAGTGACGATCAAGTTCACCTGACCTTTAGCGGTGAGAGGCAAGTTACACTTATGCAGAATCTTAGGATTGCCTTTTTGAGTGTGTTCCATGGCGAGGATCACCTTGCGGGCACCCACGAGCAGGTCCATGGCGCCGCCCATACCGGGGGTCAACTTGCCAGGAATCATCCAGTTGGCAAGGTCGCCCTCTTCATCCACCTGCATAGCACCGAGGACGGTCACATCGACATGACCACCGCGGATGATGCTGAAAGAGTCGGCTGAGCTGAAGGAGACGGCACCGGGCTGCGCAGTGATGTAACCGCCACCGGAATTCACGAGATTGTCGTCTTCCTGACCTTCGGCGGGCGTAGGACCCATACCGAGCAGACCGTTCTCTGATTGCAGGATAACGTTCACATTCTTAGGAAGATAGTTCGGAACCATGGTCGGCAGACCGATACCTAAGTTCACCACATCGCCGTCTTTGAGTTCTTTTGCGACTCGTTTGGCGATGATTTCTCTCATTTGATTTTTGTCCATATTGTTACTCTATTTGTTTGTAATTCCTTAGTTCGTTCACAGGGCTCACTTCGCCCACCCTACGTTGACATCATTCGGCCTTACCGCCCTCTTCGAATCAACCTGCAAAAATACAAAAAAAATTTTCTCCACAAACACCCTTGTATTTTTTGCAAAAAACACTATTCCAGTATCTGTCTCAAAGCGACCCGAAATTCCGGCATTGGGCAACCCGAGTCGCGCTCCACAATCAGGGTCTTCAGCCCTGCAAAAGGCAGAACTTCTGTTTCTATATCGCTGAGAGAACGGTCGTTGCCGAAGTAGGCAGGGACAAAAGCCTTCCAAAAACGAATGGCGGCAGCCTTGTCCATGTGGAAGGTTTCCTTAACGAACTCCTCTTGGTTGAGATTGCAGGTAAGATACACCATCCCCACATCGAAAAGATGGTTGCCGTAGCAGAAATCGCCAAGATCGATGAAATAGCGGTCTTCACCCACAAAGATGGCATTCGAGAACTGGAGGTCGCCGTGGATGGCGGTGTCCTCGTCGGGAACACTCGCGATGAACCGGTGCAGTTTGTCCTTCTCTTCCGCAGTGAAAAACGGATTCGCTTCAAGCAAGTGGAAGTATCTGTTTTTCACATTCTCGAACTGATGGGTGTCGATATGGGTGGCGTGCAGTTGGCGACACATCTCCGCAAATTCAGCCGCGTATTTCCCTGTTAATTCCGGGTGGTCGCCCGTCGCCCGTGAATAGGACATTTTGTCCCTGATGCGATGAAACAGGATGCCGTAGCGTCCGTCTTCGGTCACCACAAACTCGCCCGGCTCGGGTGTCGGGATGCCTGCCTCATAAACCTTTCGGGCCAAGAGCAACTCGTCAATCGGCTGTTGGATTTTGCCTGGAAAATAGAGTTTGAGCACCACATTCGGGTCTGACTTGTGGTTATAGCTCTCGCCGTTAGCACCGCCGCCGGCAAGCACATAATCGCCAATAGCTATTTTTTTCGCTTCCATAAACTTATTCCTCAATTTGTATATTGAAATTGCGGGGCAAAAATACAAATAATTTCACTTTGTGTGAAAATAAAAATAAAAATCATCCTCTTGCTGAACGATTTGAAATAATTTGTACTTTTGCAAAAAGTTTATACTTAACTTTTTTACACAAAAGCGAAAAAATTATTATGAAGAAATTATATTCAATCTGGATAGTAGCCCTGGTAATAATGGCTTTCTTCGGCTGCAACAAAGACAACGAAAAGCCATACACGGATGTGCCGCTTGTCATCCTCGACACCGACATCGGCTCATCAACTGACGACCTTTTTGCCCTTGAAATGCTCTACCGCTACGAGGAGCAGGGAAAATGCCGCCTACAGGGCGTAATAGTGAACCGCGAAGGGGAAGCGAACGCCCGCTTTGCCGACGTGATGGGCACCTATTTCGGTCATGACAGCATTCCCATTGGACTTGTCCGCAACGGTGTCAAAAACCCTCCGATTTGGATTGACTACGCCCATGTGGCCGCCACGGAAGACCACAACGGACAGCCGATGTTTGCTTGCAGCATCAACGACTGTCCGCCACGGAAGACCACAACGGACAGCCGATGTTTGCTTGCAGCATCAACGACTACTCGCAGTTGCCCGACGGATGGCAGCTCTATCGCCGTCTGTTGGCTGCCCAACCCGATCATAGCGTGAGCATCGTTTCCACCGGATTTGTCACCTGTCTGGCGCAGCTGTTGCAATCTGCCCCCGACAGCTACTCACCACTCAACGGCGTGGAGCTTGTACGGCGCAAAGTGAAGTGCATTTACGTAATGGGCGGTGTGTTCGGCGATGCTGAGGAACCCGACTTCAACTTCAAGCAGAGCATCGAATTCGCCAAGGTCTTCTTCCGCCTTTGGCCGCAGGAGGTCGATATGGTATTCTCGCCTATGGAGGTGGGGCAGGATGTTGAGTACACGCCCGAGCAGGTCATCGCCGACATCTCGTGGACCGACGCACATCCAATTAAGCAGATCTATTTACAGTGCAACTGCAACACGGGCCAGCGAATGTGGGACGTGATGGCCGCTATCCATGCTGTGGAAGGGGACGGCCTATTCTCGCTTTCCGAGCGTGGCACGGTGCGACTTACCGACAACGCGGAGACCATCTTCACCCCCTCAGCCACCGGCAACTGCCGCTACCAACTGCCTGGTGATGCCGCATGGGCCGCCGCCATGCTGGAACGTATTAGGACAGTTAATAAAATGAGAACAACAATAGGGAACAAACAATATTAACAATGAAGAAAATGTTCTTGATAGTTGCCGCCATCCTCACCATTTGCGGCTGTTTTTTGCTTACCGGCTGCTCCGGAATGAAGTGGAGCGTGTCTGACAGTTTTTACAACAACTTGATAGCGGAGGACCGCTACAGGATGATTCTCGACGGCTTGCAGGTGACACTCATCATCACGTTCTGCGCCGCCATATTAGGCACCTTGCTGGGTGGCTTAGTGTGCTGGATGCGTATGAGCCGCCGGCCGTGGCTGCAGAAGGTGGCCAAGGTCTATATCGACATCATGCGTGGTACACCCGTACTGGTTGTGCTCATGCTGATGTATTACGTGGTGATGGCGCCGCTGAAAACCACGGGCATCGTGGTGGCCATCGTCACTTTCGCCATGAACTTGGCGGCCTACGTCAGCGAGATGCTGCGCACCTCCATACAAGGCATCGACCGAGGCCAGACCGAGGCGGGCCTGGCTTTGGGCTACACGCCGCGGCAGACGTTCTTCCGGATTGTACTGCCACAAGTGGTCAAGGCGGTGATGCCCATCTATCAGGGCGAGGTGGTAAGTCTGCTGAAAGGCACCAGCATCGTGGGATACATCGCCGTGGCCGACATGACGAGGGCTTCCGACCTGATACGCTCGCGCACCTTCGACGCCTTCTTCCCTCTCATCGTGACGGCCATCATCTATTTTATCATTGCCTGGCTCATCGGGATGCTGC
>CAMJXE010000034.1 GCA_946409645.1 uncultured Bacteroidales bacterium | reverse complement strand
ATAAGGAACTCTGCGAGGTGCGCCGCATCCTTGAAGAGAACTATCACGACATGCTTGATGTCGAGTTCACCATCCAAGACGGCAAGCTCTATATGTTGCAGTGCCGTGTCGGTAAACGTACTGGCGTTGCCGCTCTGACTATGGCTCTTGACATGTTGAAAGAAGGCCTCATCGACGAGAAGGAAGTCGTGATGCGCCTCACTCCCGAGCAACTCGACGAGCTGCTCCACCCAATTCTCGACGCCGCTGACGAGAAAAAGCACACCGTCATCGCAAAGGGTCTGCCTGCAGGTCCTGGCGGTGCTGTGGGTAAAATCGCCCTCACCAGCGAGAAAGCCAAGGAATATCGTGCCGCTAAAGAGGCCAATATCTTGGTCCGTGAGGAAACCAACCCCGAAGACGTTGAAGGTATGCGTGCCGCCGACGGTATTCTGACCGCTCGTGGCGGTATGACTTCCCACGCTGCTCTCGTGGCTCGTGGTTGGGGTAAGTGTTGCATCGTGGGTTGCGACGCCGTGAAGATTGATCTCGAAAACGGCACTGTGAAGATTGGCGACCAACAGTTCAAAGAAGGTGACACCATCAGCTTGAACGGTTCCAAGGGCTGGGTCTATTCTGATCCTGTGGGCATGATCAATGCTACTGAAAACCCGCTCTTCCAGCAATTTATGGCACTGGTTGACAAATACCGCACGATGGGTGTTCGTACCAATGCTGACAACCCCGAAGATGCTCAGAACGCTGTTAATTTCGGCGCCGAGGGTATCGGTCTGTTCCGTATCGAGCACATGTTCTACGGCAAGAACAGCGAAGAACCTCTCGCCAAGTTGCGCAATATGATCCTCGCCAACACCACTGAGGAGCGTGTGGCTGCTCTCAATGAGTTGGAACCTTACATCAAGAACGCTGCCAAGGGTACGTTGAAGGTTATGGATGGCAAACCCCTGACCTTCCGCTTGATGGACCCGCCGTTGCATGAGTTCGTGCCACATACCGAAGATAAACAGAAGGCCCTCGCCCAGGAGCGTGGCATCAGCTTCGAGGAGATCAAGAAGCGCATCGACGCTCTCAATGAGGTGAACCCGATGATGGGTCTGCGTGGTGTGCGTCTGGGTATCGTATATCCCGAGATCACTGAGACTCAGTTCCGCGCCCTCTTCCAGGCTACCGCTGAATTGATGACCGAAGGCTTCGACCCCCATTTGGAGATCATGGTTCCGCTCACCATCAACGTGAAGGAGCTTGAACACCAGAAGTCTATCGCCAACCGCGTGAAAGCCGAAGTGGAAGCTAAGTTCGGCGTGAAAATCAACTATATGTACGGTACGATGATCGAGATTCCTCGCGCTACCTTAGTTGCTGACCAGATTGCCAGCGTGGCTGAATTCTTCAGCTTCGGTACCAACGATCTCACTCAGATGACTTTCGGCTTCTCCCGCGACGATGTGAACGCAATCGTTCACACATACATCGAGGAGAAAATCATCCCCGCCGATCCGTTCAACACCCTTGATCAAGAAGGTGTTGGTCAATTAGTGAAGCTCGGTGTGGAACGTGGTCGCGGCACTCGCAACAACCTCAAGTGCGGTGTCTGCGGTGAACATGGTGGTGATCCCGCATCTGTGGAATTCTTCTTCAAGACAGGTATGACATACGTCTCCTGCTCTCCGTTCCGCGTGCCCGTCGCACGTTTGGCAGCAGCACAAGCCGCTATCAAGAACACGAAATAGGTATTTTGTAACGTGTTTAATTTTGTAGAGACGTGCCGTGGCGCGTCTCTACATTTTTTTTGTATCTTTGCCGCTTAATTACTTTGAGATGAGAAACGACAATAATAGAAGAAGAAATAATCGAAGAAGAGACGGCTCTGAACCTCAGGCAGAAACAAACCAGAATATAAAAACATCTGAGAATAAACCAGTTGAAGATAACGCTGGCAAAAAAGATAATGACACGGTGACATCAGATAAAGATCAGGTGAAAAAGGCCGAAAAAAAGGCTCAGAAGGGTCAGAATGGCGTGAGAGACAACAAAAGAAAGGACAATCAACGCCGCCAAGACCGCAAAAAGGTGAGTGGAGAGCGATTGCTCAAAGATCCGGAATTGGTGCGTTCGGATGACGATTCGGAGGAGGATCGTGAGTATTTCGATACGATGACGGCCGAAGAGTTGGAGGAAGCTACCCGCATGATGCGCCGAAAGACCGCCCCGGTAGATAAACAGGATCTCGAAAGCAATGTGCCTGCCGGTGAAGATTGGGAACCCTACTTGAACATGGATATCCGTACGGGTGTATCGTATGAGGCCGCCAAAATCTCCAGTAACATTTTCCACACCCGTGGATTGAAAAATACACCCAATCCAGAACGAGCGCACTGCGAACAATATCAGTATAGTTCTTGTAAGTTGCCGTCATACAATTGGATGGACAATTTGGATATCAGTCTCGAACATCTGGAATTTCCCATCGCTGAGGTACGTTTCAAGAACAGTCACAAAGATTTCTTCCTCCTGCCGCCTAATGTTACTTTCCGAGTGGGCGACATCGTGGCCGTGGAGGCCAACCCAGGTCACGATATCGGCATCGTTTCCATGTTGGGTTTGCAAGTTCAACGGCAGATGCAGGCCAAACGTGTGAAACCCGAAGACGTGGTGAAGAAGTTGTATCGTCATGCGCGATATGCTGACATTGAAGAATGGATCGCCACCGTTGACAAGGAGTATGCAACGATGCTCTCCTCGCGTTACACGGCTTGGGACCTTGATCTGAAAATGAAGGTCAATGATGTTGAGTATCAAGGAGATGGAACAAAAGCCATCTTCTACTATTCTGCTGAAGAACGTGTCGATTTCCGTGAGCTGATTAAGATTTTGGCTGAACAGTTCCACATCCGTATAGAAATGCGTCAAATCGGTGTGCGTCAGGAAGCTGCCCGCTTGGGTGGCATCGGTTCCTGTGGTCGCGAACTCTGTTGCTCGCAGTGGCTCACCAATTTCCAGTCTGTGTCAACCAACACGGCTCGTACACAGCAACTCTCCCTCAACCCGCAGAAATTAGCTGGCATGTGCGGCAAACTCAAATGCTGTCTCAACTTTGAGCAGGAAACCTATCAGCGCGAACTCAAGGAATTCCCCGCATCGAATGTGGTACTAAAAACCCAAAAAGGCAAAGGAATATACAACAAAATCGATATTTTCAAGAAAATCGTTTGGTATTCCTACGATAACGACCCATCTACCATCTTTTCCATCCCGTTGGAGAAAGTCAAATACATCATCAAGATGAACGAACAAGGCAAAATGCCTGAGAATCTTGAAAGTTTTGCCGTCGTCAACCAGAAGAAGATGGAGGAGAACAACAATGTGAGTGCTGAAGAACTCAAACATATTGCAGACTCCTAACCGATATGAAACGGATATACTTGATAATCAGTTGTTTTGCGCTGCTGTTATTCGCAGGTTGTAATTTCAAAACCTATTACGCAGAGGTGAAACAGTTGCCCGATGAGAAATGGGCGGTGGACAAGCCGCTGTATTATAAGATGACCATCGAAGATTCCATGCAGTATTATAATATGTATATCCTGCTGCGAAACACCACCGACTTCGAAACGCAAAACTTATACGTTTTCATGAAGACGAGGTACCCGGACGGTCACACCGAACAGGATACCTTAGGTTTCATCCTTTGCGACAAGTTCGGCAATTGGACGGGCAAGGGCAATGGTAGGCTTAAAGACAACAAATTCCTGTTCCAGCCGAAAGTGCGATTCCCTTACAATGGAGAGTACGTTTTCACTGTCACGCAAGGTATGCGTACCGACGTGGTAGAGGGAATTGAAAGCTTCGGTATCAAACTGGAAAAATTCGAAGAAAAATAAATACTCTTCCTTAAAGGAGTCGTAAGGCCTGACATACCCAAGGCAAAAGGCGTAGGTTATTGTGTGAAAGAGGAAAATGATTAATGTATAATGGATAATTAAGTGAGCGTGAAATAGAACAAACAATGAAAACAAAATTTACAGACGACAATTTTTACCCAATCGTATTTTGGCCAGAGGATGATGCGGAACTCATTTCGCCGCGATTTGGAGCGCCCAGCATTCGTGGCTATTCCGATGATTTTTTTTGGAAAATCTTGAATGATGGTGATTTAGGGGTGAAAATATACCCGAATTGCCATTTGGCTGTGCCATGTCGGGCAGTACCATACAGGATGGCGATGGTGTTGACGGACGAAACGGGGAAATGGTTCGTGGATGTGGAAATTGATGCACCATATCACGGGTGGTACCGTGTTCCGTTGCATTGCCTCGAAGGTAAGGATTCGTTGCGCGACGGCTATTTCAACCGTTGCGGCTGGACCGTAGTGCGTTTCACCGAGCAGCAAGTACGGAAAGAGCCGGAAGCATGTCTGGAATTTGTTCGGACGGTGGTCAGAAAGTTAAGAGGCGATGCTTTGGAAATTACAACGAACGTGACATTCGAAAAACGATGGACCTTCAAGGAAGCGGTGGAAATGGAACGCAACCTTTTGAGGGAAAAGTACTTGGGCATCCAGACGTTTGGACCGCCAGAACATCTGCAGGAGTTGCGACAGATGATTCAGGAGAACAGGTCCGCCCATTCCGATTTGCACCATCCTGAAATCATCTTCGACGAAGCGACGCATACCTACGCCGACAAACGCAATACTACCGGTACTGCCGACTACACTTCTGTGACCACGCTCATCGAGAAGTTCTTTCCCTATTTTGACGAAGAGGCTTACATTCAACGATATATGGCGGATTCGGGGAAGAGTCGAGAGGAGGTGATACGAAAGATGCTCGAACCTTCCGAGCGTGGCACTGAGATGCATCAGCAGATTGAATATTTCCTGAAAGGAAAACCCCATCGTGAGGACTTTAAAGAGTTCCAGATGTTCCTGAAATTCCATGAGGAGCAGGTGCAAAAGCGTGGTTTGGAGTTCTTCGATGCGGAGAAGATAGTCACGTTGCCACAGTACGGCATCGCGGGTACTGTGGATGCGCTCTTCCGCAAGCCAGACGGCTCTTTCGTGATGGTCGATTGGAAGCGCAGCAAGCACCTCATCATCGACGGATACCCCAAAAAGTACGGCATCGGTCGCGGCATCTCCATTTTGTCGCATCTCGACAATTCCAGCTACTACCATTATGAACTTCAGCAGAGCTTCTACAAATATATCCTTGAAAACGAATACGGCATGAAAGTCTCCTCCATGATTCTTTGCGTGTTGCATCCGGAGTACGACAGATATTACACGATAAAGTTGTCGGAATATCGCATTCAGGAAGTTCGTGAAATGATCGTTGCGCTGATTGCTTTGACTTAAGGCAAAAGGGAAAAGGGAATAGGCAAAAGGGAATAGGCGAATATGAAACAAATTATTTATTTAAAAACCAAAACATTTTATTATGGAAAAAATTAATGATTACAAAGATTTATTAGTATGGAAAAAAGCTATGAATATAGTTGTCTCTGTTTATGATATGACGAAACAATTGCCTAAAGATGAAGTTTATGGTATTTCTAACCAAATGAGAAGAGCTGCAGTTTCTATTCCTTCAAATATTGCTGAAGGTTATGGACGTCAAAATCCGAAAAGCTATGTGCAATTCTTAACCTTTGCCAGAGGTTCAGCGTATGAATTGGAAACACAATTACTTTTGTGCCAAAAAATTCATGAATTATCATCATCCACAATTAAAGACATACTGACCACTATTTCTGAAATTAAAAAAATGCTAACCGCTCTCATCAATAGACTGAACAAACCATTATTCTAATCCCTATTGCCTTTTCCCTTAAGACATTAACTCCAAACACTTACCATTATGACAAATTTTCTCGAAAGACTTTCAGACGCCATCGACATACAGCAGCAGCGACAAGACCAAGAGTATAACGAACTCATGAGCAGACCGTTGCAGGAAAGGGTGAATCGCGGGTACACCATGACCAACCTGCATGTAGAGTTCGAGTTTTTCGATGGGTCGCCTACACGATGGTTGCCCAATCCGGTGCCGCCGAAGCGTTACGTTAACCGCGTGCGCGTATGTTGCGAGTACAATATCTCGAAGTTCCGCGAAGGGACCCAAGTGCGGCTCAGTCACGGACCGCTCAGCTTCCTGATGGAGATTGAACAGGATGGAGTGAATGATTTCGTGCTTCGGACCAATAGTTTTGAGTACCAGCGCAATGTGTTGGATACGAGCGAATTCCCTCGTGATGGCTGGGAAATCAACGCAGTGAACACCAACATCACCCAAAAGTTACTTCGATCATCGTGGGAGAACCTTTATGGCAATCCTGACTACAGTGACCATCTCGAACGTTTCTTGACAGGGCAATTTCACAACCAGTATCGCGAATCGCCTTCTCCTTCGTGTGGAAACCCTTCGCAGAACGAAGCGATACGTAAGTCCTTTGTTTGCAGTTATTTCCATCTCATCCAAGGCCCTCCTGGCACGGGCAAAACATTCACTATCGCGAAGATTGTCTATTATCTGATGAAGTCGGGAAAGAAGGTCTTCGTGACTGCGCCTACGCACACGGCCATCAACAACTGTTTGAACGCCATCGCTGCGGAGTTGCAGGATGCCACCATGGTGGTGAAGGTAGGGGAAAGGTATCAGGCGGACGAAATCGTGCACAATCCGCATATCATGCGAAAGAGATCGCTGAAACTCTATGAGTATCAGCAAAGTGCTGATTATTCAAAAACGGGATTTGTGGTAGGTGCCACTCCGTTTGCGCTCTGTTCGCCTGCCAGCAAGAAGCTCGAAGGGTGGCATTTCGACTACGTCATCATGGATGAGGCCGCGCAGATGAGCATACCGCTCGCATTGCCAGCCATTATGCGCGGTCGGCGACTCCTCTTCGTGGGCGATCACCAGCAACTTGACCCTATCGTGCCGCAAAACACTGGCAACCGCTTCTTCGACTGCAGCATTTTCAAGCTTTTGGTGGACTTATATCCTCAAGATATTACCCTGCTGAATCAGTCTTATCGCTTGAATGAAAGCATGATACAGGTTCCAAATATGCTCTTTTACGAGGGACTGTTGAGTTCGGCATGTGAGAAGAGTGTCACGTATAGAACCTTTCATTGCGAAGCTGCTTCACAAATCCTCAAGCATGAATCCAGTGCGTTGTTGGTGGTGCATCACGAGTTCGATTCGCTCGGTCGGTCGCCTTACGAGGCCAATCTTACCGCTGACATTGTGTCGGACTTATTGCGCAACAGCGTTCCAGTCACCGAAATCGGCATTATGAGTCCTTACCGGGCTCAAATCCGCGAAATCAAGCGGGCGTTATCGGAGCGACAAGAAATACTGGAAAACATTGTCAACCAGTTGTTTATTGATACAGTGGAGCGGATGCAAGGTCAGGAGAAAGACTACATTATATATAGTATGTCGAATTCCAACCCTGCTGAAGTGGAAGACCGTCTGGAGTTTTTCTATAGTCCGAACCGCCTGAACGTCGCGCTCACCCGCGCTCGCGTGAAGTGCGTGGTGCTTGCCAACGAGAAGATTTTCACGTTTTGCGATGAACTGTGTCAGCAATCCGGCACCTCGGACCAATTGCGTGAGGGTGCGGAAGTTTTCCGCCGGTATTTTCGAATTGCCTCGAAATTGGAGATGATTACCGAGGAGGAGGATTGGTAGAGACGCAAAATTTAGAGTCTCTGCCATAGACCTTAAACCATAAACAAAAAAATCGTATCTTTGCAGCCGATTTTTATTAACTAAAAATATTATTATTGTATGGCAACAACCGCTGATTTTAAGAACGGCCTCTGTATTGTTCACAACAACGAAATTTGGTCAATTGTGGAATTCCTGCACGTGAAACCTGGTAAGGGCAACACATTTGTCCGCACCAAACTCAAGAACCTCAAAAACGGTAGAGTTCAGGAATTCAGATTTGACGCTGGCATCAAGATTGATCTTGCCCGCGTGGAACGCCGCCCCTACCAATTCCTTTACAAGGAGGGCGACAATACTTATATCTTCATGCACACCGAGACTTACGAGCAACTCCCCATCGAGAAGGAACTCATCAACAACCCCGAACTCCTGAAGGAAGGTCAGGATGTGGAAATCATGTACCACACGGATACTGACACCCCGCTTACGTGCGAGCTGCCTCCTTTCGTTGATCTCGAGGTTATCGAGTCAGATCCCGGCGTGAAGGGTGACACGGCTACCAACTCCCTCAAACGTGCTGTCGTGGAGACTGGTGCAGAAGTGTACGTGCCCCTTTTCATCAACGTTGGCGAGAGAATCAAGGTCGATACTCGCACCAACAAATATTCTGAACGCGTTAAAGAATAAATATTCAGCATGACTTTTCAGCAATCGCTGACAATTGACGAACTGATACAACTGATTGGACATCCCGTTACCGTTAAGGGTGATCCTACCCTTAAGGTGACGGGAATCAATGAATTGCATTCTATCCAGAAAGGTGATCTTACCTTTGTGGATCATGAGAAATATTATCTTCGTATTTTGCAGAGTGAAGCATCCGCCATCCTTATCAACAGTGCTGATGTGGAGTGCCCCGAAGGTAAGGTGTTGCTCGTTTCTGACGACCCGCTTCGCGACTATATCGCTGTCGTGAAGCATTTTACACACTTTACACCGCAAATCACACCCATTCATCCGAGTGCTGTCATTGGAGAGGGCACAATCATCCAGCCGTTGGTTTTCATCGGCGAGAACGTGCGTATCGGTAAGAACTGCATTATCCATTCTAACGTCAGCATTTATGCAGATACGGTGATTGGTGACAACGTGGTGATTCACTCCAACAGCACCATTGGTGCTGATGCATGCTATTTCCAGAAGCGTCCCGATGGATGGTTGAAGCTGGCCTCCTGCGGCGACACATACATCGGCAACAACGTGGAAATTGGCTGCAACTGTTGCATCGATCGCGGCGTTTCCGGCACCACCTATATTGATGATGGCTGTATCTTCGACAACCTTGTACAGGTAGGTCACGACACACATATCGGCAAGCGCACACTCTTAGGTGCCCAGAGTGGTGTGGCAGGTTGCACCTATATTGATGATGACTGCAAGATTTGGGCAAAGGCTGCCGTCAACAAAGACTTGTACATCGCCAAAGGCACCGTGTTGTTGGCATTGTCGGCCATTGACAAGGACGTGAAAGAGGAGGGTAGAACCCTCTTCGGAATGCCTGCTGGTGATGCCCAACATAGATGGCGTGAGATGGCCATGATGCGCAAGCTGCCGGACCTTTTCCGGGAATTGGAGGAGTTAAAAAAACGACTGACATAACGTGAAAAAAAATGATAACTTTCTGTATTTCATTAGTATTGCTCATTTTAGGCTACTTGTTTTACGGTAAGCTTGTGGAGCGTGTGTTCGGAATTGATGACAAACGGCCGACACCGGCCCTAACCATGGCTGATGGTGTTGATTATGTGCCAATGAAACCATGGAAGCTCTTTTTGATTCAGTTTCTGAATATTGCAGGCGTGGGTCCGATTTGCGGTGCCATCATGGGTGCGCAGTTCGGTACGGCCTCCTACCTTTGGATTGTTTTCGGTTGTATTTTCGGGGGTGCGGTTCACGACTACATGTCGGGCATGATTTCCCTGCGTGAGAACGGCTGTTCGCTGCCCGAAACCCATGGTAAGTACTTGGGCAATGGGGTCAAACAGTTCATGCGAGGTTTCATGGTGTTACTTATGATTTTGGTTGGTGTGGTTTTCGTGAACACGCCAGCTCAACTGTTGCAAACGCAGTTCACCCCCAATATGAGCGTCTATGTTTGGGTAGTAATCATATTGGCTTATTATCTGATAGCCACATTGTTGCCCATTGACAAGGTGATCGGCCGTGTCTATCCCATCTTTGGATTTCTGTTGATGGGTATGGCGGTGGCCATCCTGGTGGCATTCGCCATTTATCGTCCTGAAATTCCGGAGATTTGGGAGGGCCTTCAGAATCGTCACCCTCATGCGGACACTAATCCGCTTTTCCCGATGATGTTTATCAGCATTGCATGTGGAGCGGTTTCTGGCTTCCATGCCACGCAATCGACTCTTGTGGCGCGTTGTATGACGAATGAACGCCAAGGCCGTCACATTTTCTACGGTGCCATGATTGTCGAGGGCATCGTCGCTTTGATTTGGGCTGCCGCTGCCGCATATTTTTACCATTCTGATCCAGAGCTGCAGACCAAAAGCGGACCTGCTATGGTGGGTTATATCGCTAACACGTGGTTCCCGACAGTTATTGCTGTTATTACCATTTTGGGTGTCATCAGCGCAGCTATCACCTCCGGCGACACCGCTTTGCGTTCCGCTCGACTTATTGTGGCCGATTTTATGAATTTGGAACAGAGAAGTATCAGCAAGCGCCTTTGGATTGCTATCCCATTGTTTGCAGTTACCGGAGCTTTTCTCGTTTTCAGTCTTGCTGTGCCGACAGGCTTCCAAGTCATTTGGCAGTATTTTTCTTGGGCCAACCAGATGCTTGCCGCTTTCACGCTGTGGGCGATTACAGTATATTTGCGTCTCAACAAACAGAAACCCTACTATTGGATTTCTCTGTTTCCGGCACTCTTCATGACAATGGTTACGGTCAGTTTCATGTTCGTTTCATCCACATTCTTCGGTTATTTCATCCCCAGAACGTTAGGATACATTCTCGCCGCTGCCATAACGTTGGGTGTGACCGGACTTTTCTTCAGGAAAGTGCAATATAGATAATAGGGCTACACCTCTTCACGGCGAAGCAATGCGCTGGTAATTATGCGGTTGTCCTCTATTGGGAATCGTAGTCTTTCATAATTATTTTCAGAAACAGACATTTTTTGGTGCAATTTCCTGAAGAGTTTCTTGCGGAGATATTCGTTGACAGATGATTCGGATTCATAGTAAAGATATTGCAGGAAATCCAGTATTGTCTTGCTCTTTTTCTGGCTGTTGGCGATGTTTTGCGGAGTGTCTTGGCAGAGGAATTTGGTGTTCGAGAGCTGGGGAAGCATCAGGATGTAATCCTCTAAGTCCACTTGCTTGTCTGCGGAGAGAAGAAGCAGATAATCGGCTTGAGGATAAGAGAATTGTATTTTTGTAAGTCCTTGTTTATTAAATAGATAATAGTCGTCTTCGAAGAGAAGACCACCAAAAAGGGGATTCTCTTTCGCCAACGACATCTCCATTGGGGCAGTGATGTGATTGGCCAAAATTATCAAGTTGATATCGAATTCTTGATTAAAAGACATATAGTACATCGGGAACTGCAGATTTGGGTGAATGTCTTCAAGAGTGATCCCTCCTATGTAGGCGCAAGGGTGTCGCAGCTCTTTCTGCACTTTGTTGGCGAAGGAGAATGGCGGCAAGGGTGACTGAATCCAACAAAGCCAGTAGTTTTTGGCACTGCCGAAAGCATCTAACGAGATGATATGTTCGGTATTTTTCTTCTTTTGAGGCATCAGGCAATCATTTGAGTGGGCAAAAATAAAAAAAAAATCGTATATTCGCGCCGAATTAAAAATAGAACTGAATAAAATACAAAGAACTATGAGTCAAATCGTTAAAGTTTATGGTAGAGAGATTTTAGACTCTCGCGGAAATCCTACTGTTGAAGTTGATGTCTATACCGCTGCAGGTGCAGTGGGTCGTGCTGCCGTTCCCTCTGGCGCTTCCACAGGTGTGCACGAGGCTGTGGAGTTGAGAGACGAACAAAAAGACAGATATATGGGCAAAGGCGTGTTGAAAGCTGTTCAGAATGTGAACGGGCCGCTCGCCGAAGCCGTTGAAGGCATGGAAGTGAGTGATCAAGCAGAACTCGATGCTCGCATGATTGAAATCGATGGCACCGAGAATAAGGGTGCTATGGGAGCTAACGCTCTGTTAGGCATTTCGTTGGCTGCCGCTAAGGCTGCCGCTCAAGAGACGGGCCAAGACCTCTATCGCTATGTGGGGGGATGCAACGCCACCGTGCTGCCCGTTCCGATGATGAACATCCTCAACGGCGGTTCTCATGCTGACAATCGTGTTGATTTTCAGGAATTTATGATTATGCCTGTGGGAGCTCCTACCTTCCGTGAGGCTGTCCGTATGGGTTCCGAGGTGTTCCACAATCTGAAGAAGGTGCTCAAGAGTCGCGGCTATTCCACCAATGTGGGTGACGAAGGCGGTTTTGCTCCCGACCTCAAATCCAACGAGGAGGCCCTTGAGGTGATTCTCCAAGCTATTGAAAACGCCGGTTATAAACCGAAAGAGGATATTTGCATTGCACTTGATCCCGCTTCTTCAGAATTTTACGATGCCGACAAGAATATCTACAAACTGAAATGGTCCACTGGCGAGGAACTCACTCCCGCTCAGATGGTTGATTATTGGAAGACATGGTGTGACAAGTACCCGATCATCTCCATCGAAGACGGTATGGCTGAGGACGACTGGGATGGTTGGAAGCTCCTCACTGACACTATTGGCGATCGTTGCCAGCTCGTGGGTGACGACCTCTTCGTGACCAACGTGAAGCGCCTGCAAATGGGACTTGACAAGGAAGTGGCCAACTCCATCCTCATCAAGGTCAACCAGATTGGCACGCTTACTGAAACCATCAACGCCGTGCAGCTCGCACAGCGCAACTACTACACTGCTGTTATGTCTCACCGCTCTGGTGAAACCGAAGATACCACCATCGCCGACCTTTCCGTCGCTTTGGGCACGGGTCAAATCAAAACCGGTTCAGCCAGCCGCACCGACCGTATCTGCAAATACAACCAACTGATGCGCATCGAGGAGATGTTGGGCAGCCAGGCTATCTATCCCGGCAAGAATTTTCCGTTCAGAGGATAGGATAGCATGATGAAAAAAAACGCGGCGTTCGCCGCGTTTTTTTTTACTTTGTCGGGGCAGGCCGAACATTGTCCTCGCGCTTCCAATCGACGGTCATGCCGAAGAGGGAGACACCCAAATACCCGCGCATCTTCAGCGTTTTGCCACCATCCACGATGCGGACATGTGCTTTGTAGGTGCCGTTTTTGCCGGGGTATTTGATCTTGCCGTTTTGGTATTCGTTCTCCTTGGCGTTATAGGTCAGCCCTTTCATGAACACCAAGCCGACCTGGTCCTGACCCTTGATGTCGTTGGTCCATACCACTTTGGCTTCGTATGTCCCGTCAGCGGCTTTGTATATCTGTGCTTGGGACTGCTTTTTCGAAAAAGGGTCCACGCAATAGTAGATGCCTGAGATGTCGTCGGCTTTTTGCGCGTAGCTCGCCGCTGAAATGGTCGCGAGGATGACTATGGTTATGATTTTTTTAATCATTGTTTTTTTGTTAACCCCACACTGCGCTTGTGTGTCTTCTTTAACCCCCACACTGCGCTTCGCTTGTGTGGGGTAAATTGCACTTCGCGCGTCTTGCCTCTTCGAGGCTGCTTAAGGAAGATATCTTCATATAGTTATTCTTCGAACGAGAAGAGGGGATCCCATGCGGGTAACATAATCGGCTTTTGGTCGAAGAGCTTAAGGGTGGCAGCAGGGATGTATTTGGCCTCTACGACGAGACGGAACATGTATTCGTTGAACCATTCGTCGGTCATGATGAGAAAGCCGTTGTGGCCGCGGTTGCTGCCCCAGCTGTTCTCCACCATCCATTTCAGGGGTTTGCCGTTGGAATCGAGATCGACACCGCAGAGGGTCATGGCGTGCGAAGAACCGCTGGCGTAGGTGCTGACACGCTGTTTCTTGTCCATGCCAAAGGTAGTGCCGAACAGGGAACCGTAGTCATAGTTGTTCACGTCCATGTAACCTTTGTCACGGTCGAGGAACTTGGCCACATCGCAGGAAAAATACATCATGGTGCTGTCTTTGATGCTGGCGATGGCCATCTTCGAGATCTCGTCCATCGGCAGGTTGAGGTATTTCCAGTTCTGCCCGTCATACACATGACGGTCGTACTGAATCTCATACACTTTGTAGTAGTCGCGGGTCGGGTCGTTCATGATCATGTAGTATTGGGTGAAATCCTGATTCACGAACTTGTTGTAAAACGACATCGGGGTGTAGGTTTCGGTGCTCACCACCTCGCCTTTGGAATTGCGCTGCGTCCATGTGAACTCTGTCGGGGGCTCGCCCAGCGTGTAAGCCAACATCCGGTAGATGGTCTGCAACATTTCCGTTTTGGTGGCCTGCAATTTCTGCTCTGTCATACTTTTGTTGTTGCACATGTCGCGCAGAATCAGACCGTCTTCGCGCAGTTTCAGCTTGATAAGTTCCGACATCTTGGAGGTGTGGGTGCTGTTGTAAGTCTCGGGCATCACGTCTTTCGGAACCACGCCGTATTTGGTCATCAGGTTGGCCACGCCAGTGAACTGGCCACCGTCACCGATCGGGTTCTTGAAGAGCCATTGCACAGTCTCGTCTTCCATGGACTTGGCACGGTTGTCGAGGATGGCCTGCAGGAAGAGGTTGGCCTTTTCCAATTGGTCATAGAAGAAGGTGTAGCACTGCGAGAATTGGAAATCTGCGGGGAGGTCGTATTTGCGGATAGCCTTGTTGCGCAGCACGTTCATGCCGGTGAACATCCAGCATCGGCCGGACGATTCCTGGTTGGTGATGGCTTTGGAGGGCACGGTGTGTGAGAAGTGCGCATCGAAAGCCGTTTTGTTGTCGTAGTTCACCGCCAATTTGTTGATTTCGTTGGCATTGATAGCGTTGCGTAACGCCTTATTGGTCGGGTCCGATTGATAGGAACTTCTCAGTTGATTGATCTGTTGCATGGTCAGACCGCCGTTTTTGTCGATGGGTTGCGCTTGAATGGCCATTAAGCAAGCCATTGCGCATGCAAAAATTGAAAATTTCTTGATATTCATATTGTTTAATTACTAATTACTAATTGCTAATTGCTATTTGCTCCAACATCTGCCAGAGGAGCCGGGTGGGAAGTCCCATGACGTTGTAGAAAGAGCCGCGGACTTCGCGGATGCCGACGCGGCCGATCCATTCCTGAACGCCGTAAGAACCCGCTTTGTCGAAGGGCTTGTATGTGTCAATATAGTATTGAATCATTTCGTCGCTCAAGGGTTCGAAGATGACGTCGGTGGAGCGATAGTCGGTGAGCTGTTTTTGGGTCGAGGCCACCGTCAGCCCGCTGTACACCGTGTGCGTGTTGTCGGAGAGCATCCGCAGCATTCGTTTGGCATCTTCCTCGTCCTTTGGCTTCCCGATAATCTGTCCGTTGACCACCACGATGGTGTCGCAGGTGATGAAAATGGTCTCGGGAGCGTACTGCGACATATCAATGGGCGAAAGTTTGAGCTTCGAAAGGTGCATGACAATCATTTCGGGACTCCACGACGGGTCGTAGGTCTCCTCCACGTCCGTCTTCATCACCTCAAATTCCACACCCATTCCCGCGAGGAGCTCTCTGCGCCTCGGCGACTGCGATGCCAGGATGACTTTACGTTTTTTTAATTCTTCGAGCAACATTCTAGTGGTTTTACAAGTTTAAGAGGTTACCCCCCTAAGCTCCTAAGTCTATAAGCTTCTAAACTCCTAATTGCAGTTTCACGTCATTCAGCACGTTCATGTAGTTGATAAACGCTTGATACGGTGAAGAATAGACTTCAAAGTTGCGTTTTACGAAGCGGTGACCGAACCATTTGGAGCTCATGAAATTGAAGTGGTCTGCAGCTTGCAGACGGAGCCAACTCAGTTTCGCTTCTTGATTCTCAGATTTTTTATAGAGAGGTTCTAACTTGAACAGTTGTTTGAAAGCCTCTTGCTGTAGTTCGTTGCCGAGCCATTCGTTGGTGTCCTTCTCTTCGCCGGAGCAAGAAATCGGCCACGGTGCGTGCATTGTAGAGGGACTTAAATCTAAGTCAAGTACCTCTTTAGGTGTGATGAATGTGTAGTTTTCGTGACGGTCGAGCGACTGCACTAATGCCTTGAAGAAGTCGAAGATGCCTGTGTCGGCGGTGTAATGTTCGCCGATGGTCTCGTAATCCCAGAACAGGTTGATGAGTGGCATTTCACTCTCTGTATTGATGCTGTTGAGGAAGCGCATGTATTTTTCGGCAGTCAATGGGTATTGATCCCAGCCTTGGTCAGCGAAACGCAGCGTAATGTCGTCGCACAGCTGATAGGAGCGCAGCAACAGTTTTACATCCGTTTGGTAAGGGTTGCAATAGAGGTAGGTAGGGCTCTTCCAACCAAGGATATGGCGTGCGCCTTCGGTAAGGATAACGCGGTAGCCAGCGTTACCAAGCCATTCGCCAATGTCGTCGGAGTAGATGATTTCAGTGTTGCAGAAAGAGATCGGTTTCACACCGAAAGTCTCCATCAGAAGTTCTTCCTGCAGGTGTACCTGTTCCAGGAATGCGCTCTCGTTGTAAAGGGAGGCAATACTGTGGGTGTAAGTGCTGCCTGTGATTTCCACGCAACCGGTGGCAATCAGTTCCTTGAAGCTGTCGATGACTTCCGGACAGTAGTTTTTAAACAGCATAATGGAACTGCCTGAGATGCTGAAACTACAACGGAAATTGCCGTTTGCCTGCTTGATAAGATCCAAAAGCATCTTGTTTGTGGGCAAATAGCACCGTTCTGCCAGACGTTTGGTCAGATATTGGTTCTGATAATCATCAAAATAGTTGTGATCTTGATTGATGTCAAAAAAGCGGTACGTCCTTAGACGGTACGGCTGGCTAATCTGAAAGTGGAAACATATTTTATTCATACCTGAAGCGTTTTTTCGTAAATATTGATTAATTTTTTGGCTACGTGCTCCCATTTGAGGCGATCAACCTCGGCAGCGCCTTCTTCTGCAAAAAGTTTTGAAAGGGCAGGGTAGTGGAGCAGTCCATAGATAGCGTCTGCGGTGGCGTCGATATCCCAGAAATCGACCTTGATAGCGTGGGTGAGCACTTCGGAGACACCTGACTGCTTGGAAATGACCACAGGCACTTTCGCGCGCATAGCCTCCAACGGTGAAATGCCGAAAGGTTCAGATATTGAAGGCATTACATAAACATCGCTCATGCCAAACATCTTGTTGATGTCGTCTCCGCGTAAAAATCCAGTAAAGTGGAAACGGTCTGAGATGCCCAATTCGGCCACGCGCTCGATGATATGCGGCATCATGTCACCGTCGCCGGCCAACACAAAGCGCACGTTTGGATCCTTCTCCAAAACACGTTTGGCGGTTTCTACGAAATAGTCCGGACCTTTTTGGAAAGTAACTCTGCCTAAGAAGGTTACGATTTTTTCGGAGACAAATTTCTCGCGTTCCACCTTCTTGTCGTTGGGCTCTACGGCATTATGAAGGGTGAAAACCTTCTCAGCGGGAATCCCATATTTGTTGATGACGATATTACGCGTGAGGTCACTGACAGCACACACCGCATCGGCGGCCATCATGCCCTCTTTCTCCATGCCATACACAATATCGTTGTATTTCTCGCCGCTTCGGTCGAATTCAGTGGCGTGGATATGTACAACCAACGGTTTCCCAGAGGCACGTTTGGCAGCGATTCCAGCACGATAGGTCAGCCAGTCGTGTGCGTGAATCAGGTCAAAGTCCTCGTTTTTGGCGATTTCTGCCGCAATATTGGCGTATTGGTTCACCTCCTGCATTAGATTCTGACCATATTCTCCGGAAAAGATGTATTTTCGTTTCTCTCCAGATGTTTGGAACACGCCACTTTCAATCTGGTTGATAACGTTATAGTAGTCATCTAAGCCCACGTAAGGAACAAGTTTACTGTTCACCTTGATATAAGAGGTTTGTTCGGTACGGAGGAAGTAGTCGGAAGTGCGCGGGTCCACTTCCACATCGCTGCCGTTCACGATTTTGACATACGAGGTGTCTTCGTCGCCGGAAGCATTAGGCATCACGAAAGTCACTTTCACACCGTTGAGCGCGAGCCCCTTGGTGAGACCGTAACAGGCTGTGCCTAATCCTCCTGAGATGTGAGGAGGAAATTCCCATCCGAACATTAATACTTTTATTGGCATAGTATCGAGATATAGTCTATTTTTTCACTTGTTCAATTTTCCATTTCATATAGAGCAGTGCGGCGACGCTCCAAGCCTGTGAGATGCAACCATTAGGCTTGTAAGGCGGGTCTGCATCAGTGATTTCCGCGATGGTGGAGACACCGTAGGAGGTCATGCATCCGTCAAAACGGTAGAGGATGCGATGGAGCACGTCGGTGGCACTTTCGGGGTGAACTTTCAGGATGCAGTCGGTGAAAGGGAAGAGTAACCATGGCCAAACCGTCCCCTGATGGTAGGCGGCATCGCGCTCCGCTTGACCGCCTTTGTAGTGTCCCTTGTAGTCGGGATCCTTGGGCGACAGACTGCGAATACCCTTATCAACAAGCAATTCTTCGGTGACACGCTTCAACACTAACTGTCTGATTTTCTCGCTGATAGGTGCGTATGGCAGAGAGGCGGCTATCAGCATGTTGGGACGCACTTGGAAGTTCTTGTAGTCACCATTCACATAGTCGGCCAAGTATCCCATCTCCTTCGACCAGAAGGTGTCTTTGAAGACAGTCGGGAAGTTGGCTGCAATCGGTTCCCAATCGAGAATGAACTCCTTGTCATGGCTCACACGTGCGAGATCGAGTGCGAACCTGATGGCATTGTACCATAATGCGTTGATTTCTACCTGACAACCAGTGCGGGGTGTGATGGGATGACCATCTACAACGGCGTCCATCCAGGTAAGAGCGAGGCCTTCGCCGCCAGCGTAAATCAGCCCGTTTTCAAGCATTCGGATGTTGTTCATGGTGCCGTCGCGGTAGGCGCAGAGGATATTCTTGATGACATCGCCATATTTTTCCCACAATTTTTTGGGCTTATTGACATATTCGTAATAGATTTGCAGACTGCGGATGCACCATAGTGGCGCATCGACGGAGTTGTATGCAGCTGTTTCGCCCGTACCGATGTTGGGGAACAAGCCCTCCTTCATATCGGCAATCATGCTGTCGGTGATCTCTTCGAAGAGATCCAACTTTTTGAGCGGCAGTGTGAGTCCAGGCAGGGCGATGAAGGTGTCGCGGCCCCAGCGTCCGAACCATGGATAGCCCGCGATGATGTCAGTGCGACCGTTGCGCTTCACGATGAATTGTTCGGCAGCGTTTTGTAGGCAGCTGGCGAAGTTGAAGCGCGGGGTGCGTCGTTTGGCCTCTGTGGCGAAAAGCGCCGCGATCTCCGCAGGATTCATCGGTGTGGTGCCGATGCTGAGGTAGAGTTCCTTGCCCGTCACTTTCACAGTGATAGTGCCAGGCTGCCATAAATCCTCATGGCCATCGTAACCGCGTTTCAGTTCCTCTTCGTATTCGATGTTATAATACCAGTCAGGGTGGTGCTGATATTGAACAGGTTGGGAAAATTGGAAATACACAGGCGTGTAGTTGTCGTACATGCAGTAGCCTACACCGTTGTCAACAGATTGATAATCAGTGCGTACGTTGTCGTTGGCATGTGTAAGTCGGTGGATATTGCGGAAAGCGAGCAACGGTTCCACTTGCAGTGCTACCTCCTCCACTTCGTCAAGGAAGGTGTATCTAATCAGCAGACGGTCTGCATCATGTTGGAAGAGCATGGCTTTCTGGAAATTGAACTTCCCGACGCGGTAATCATACACAGGTACGCTGTCGGCGGAGAAATGCTGTAAGTATTTGTTTCCCATCGGGTTGATGACCTGTCCTTTGTATTGATGGATGCTGAGGTGAAAGTCCATGTCGTTAACCACGATATTCTCATTGATGCCGGAAACGAGCAGATGGCGTTCGCCGTCCAAGTTGTCCTGCGGCACGATGAAAAGGCCATGGTATTTGCGGGTGTTGAGGCCGCAGAGGGTGGTGGTGGCAAAGGCGCCGGTTCTGCTGCAGCGCAAAATCTCCCGTTCCTTCGCGAAGCCGATGTTCACCAGTTTTTCCTTGTCAAAAGCGATATAACTCATCTTTTCTTTTACTTATTCTTGAATCTTTAATTTCTTACCAAATACTATATATACTATATTAAATCATAGCCTCTATACGATAAACTTACTATATAGTATATCTTTCAGAACCTGCAAAGATATATAATTTTGATGATACGGTTATTCGTTTTTTTTCATTTTTTTTTAACAGCAAAAAAAATCCCGGGCCGAGAGGTCCGGGATTTTGTGGGATTGAAAAGATTCGAGATTAGCGGGCAACCGTGAATTTTTTGGTTGACATACCGTTTTCGGTCTCGATTTTCACCGTATAGACACCGTTTGCAAAGTGCGTGGTGTTGATCTGGGTTTTCACATCGTTAGCATCGAATGCATCTACCAATTGACCCATCATGTTGTAAACTTCAACACGGTTGATGTTTTCGGTAGCGCTGATGTTGAGCACGTTGTTGGCAGGGTTCGGATAAATCGTGGTGTTCACCTCGTGGTTCTCGATACCCACGCCTGCGGTGACACTGAGGTTGTCGATCTTCATCCAGAACATGTCGGTTGCATCGTGGTGACGGAATGCCACATAGGCAGTCTGACCATTGAAGCTGCTCGGGATGTTAACAGTTCTTGCTTCCCATTCGTCAGATTCGAGGGTTTCGCTGAAAATGGTGGTGAAGCTGTTGAGGTTGTCGGGAGTGTTGGAAACCATCACGTCATAATACTCAGCTGGGTAGTCGCCGTCTTGAGCTGCCACATACCAGGAAACCTTTGCTCCTTGTGCAGGAATTGCAAGAGCAGGAGTGATCAAGAAGTTGTCAGGATTGAGTGCACCAACACCATTGATGTAGGAAGCAGACATAGCACATCCGTTGCCTTCGTAGGGATCATATTGCCATTCAGTGTAAAGATTGTCATACCAGAAATAGCCGTCACCATCATTGTCGATGTTGCGGTAGCAAGCACTGATGCCGTCTTCGAAACCATCAAAGAAAGGCAGAGCTTGGGCTGCCGAGCAATCTACGGCGCTACCACTAACAGCAATAGTCTTAGAAATCGAACCGCTGGTAACAGTGATGTTGCCAGTGTGAGAGCCTGCGCTGGTGGGGATGTAACGAACGTAGAAACTACCACCTTCTTGAGGCAGAGTGGCGGTTGCAGCAAAGGTTACACCGTTGGTGGAAACCTCAAAGTTGGCAGGAGCATTAATGGAAATGCTGTTGGACAGTAAGGCGGAGGTCACGTTTACTGTGGCATTGTCTGAGGTAGTGCCAAAAATAACGTTGCCGAAGTTAATGGTTTCGGGAGTTACAGCCATGTAGCTGTCTGTGATCAGTTTGAAATTGTCGATATAAATGACATCTTCATAGTAACCGCTGAGATAGGAGGCAAAACTCAAGAAGTCAATAGCGATATGTTTGGCGTTTGCAGGAATATTTGCACTGTAGGTAAAGAACAACACATCGTCGTCAGGGTAAGATGTGACGGTGACGGTAGGAAGCCAAGTGAAGTTGGAATGGTCACCGCTCGTAGTGGAATAACCAACACGGAAAGAGGTGGGTTGATCATCTATATTATCACCCAAATAGGTACGATAGTCGAACAGCAAAGCAATGTCGCTGGTGCTGGTGATTTCAGGGGTGACGAGCATGTCAATACCGTCAACGTACATAGCGTAGTCACCTGCGTCGCCATCAACAGTAGCCTGCCAATAGTGTTCAGCATCCGTGTAATACCAGCACATAGGCGGATAGAAACCCGTGTTGAAGTCATAGACGAACGGGAAGGTGGTGATACCGTTGGAACAGTCAACAGCCGAGCCAGTCAAGGCAATCGTGTCGTTGAGGGTACCAGCTGTTAAAGTGACATTCTGTGAGAAAGATCCTGTAGCGGTAGGAGCGAATCTGACATAAACAGTGTTAATGTCAACCATAGAAGTGCTGGCGGGAATGGTGGCGGTAGCACCGAAAGTGGAGTTGTCAATAGAAACCTCAAATGGAGCCGACACGCTGATGGTAATGGGGTCGGTGACGCTGATAGCGGTGATCTCGAATTCCTCAACACCAGAAATGTCGTTCATCGGAACAGTGCCGAAATCGATGGCATCAGGATTAACGCTGATAGATGCTTCACCGCTAGCGATGATGCTGAAATCAGTGAGATACAAGTTGTACATATTTGTATCAGAAATGCAGTGGAAAGCAATTTGATAGTTGCCTGTCAAGTTAGACAAATCCATATACAGTGTTTGGAATTCGTTGGAAGTGACATTGATCACAGGGGAGAGCGCCACAGTGTCAGCGCCAATAGCAAACGCCTGGAACCTCTCAGGATAACTTGTGCTGGCCGCTCTGTAGTCAATGCTGGCAAGTTGGGCTCCGGTCAATGCGAAAAACGGGGAAAGCAACCAGTCGTCTGCATCCGCAGAAGTGTTATAGCTGTAATAAGCAACGCCACTTGTAGTGTTGATGCCAAAGGTATAGCCATCGTTGTTGGCGTCAATAAAGGACCAGCATAAAGCTTGATTCTCATTGTCGAAAGCGTAAGTGTAAGGAATAGTGACATTACAGTCAATAGCCTCACCTGCCAAGGTGATAGTGACATCTGTTGCACCAGTAGAAGAGAGGGTGATAGAGCCGCTGTCAGTACCCATGGTTGCAGGAGCATATTTCACATACAAGGTACCGCCTGTAGCAGCAACCGTGGCCGTGGTGCCGAAGGTAGTGCCGTCAGCAGAAACGCTGTAAGGAGCGGTGGTAGTGGCAGTCACGCCAGCGGTAAGGTTGTAAGTGACCAAATTGACAGTCTGTGTTTGAGAAGTACCAGCGGGAAGCGTGCCGAAATCAAGGGTGGTAGGTTGCGCAATGATTGTCGGGTCAGTAGGTATAGCGGAAATCTCCACATCATCTAAGTCAATGTAGAACATATCCGTACAGTTGAAGTGGCGGAAAGCGATATAGACTGTTTGGCCAGTGTAGCTAGACAAATCTACGGTTTTTTGTTTCCAAATGCCTTGCGCGCGAGCACCGCCGTTAGCGTCGAGAGTCTCTTCAAAGAGAAGAGTGAAGTTATTGGTGGCAGTGCCTGTGGTGGAAATGTACACACCGTAGTGCTCAGCAGCATAGCTGGCATCCTGAGCAGCAACCCAGAAAGTCAGGTTTGCGTTAGCGGTAAGGTTAATGGCTGGCGTAATCAACCAGTTGTCGGGGGTTAGCGCCGTGCTGTTGAAGTACGAACATGAATAAGCACAGCCATTGGAACTGTTGTGCCCGGAGACACCAGGTGCCGTGCCTTCCATCCATGTGTTACCGTCATTGTCGGCATCAATGTTCAACCAAGTGGTCGGGATGCCATTCTCAAAGTCCTCAGAAAACAACACTTGCGCATTTACGGCAACCATTGCAAAGAGGGCTAATGCCAAAGTAAAAATCTTTTTCATTTTTTTTAATGTTTGTTAATAATAAAGGTTGAATTTAAATATAAACTTTTGAATACTTCTTTCGCTAATCTTAAACGTAGATTAAAACACCGCAAAAATACGATTTTTTTTTATTTTTGCACGCATTTTGTAAATAAGTTTTGAATGCAAGAAAATAGACTGTTGACGGTTTCGGAAATTCGTGAATGTGAGCAATTTACGATGCAGAAGCACAAACTTACCTCCGTACAGCTCATGGAACATGCGGGGAAGGCTTGTGCTGAATCATTGTTTTTTGGTGACATTTTGGACTTTTCAGGCCAAAATGTCTATTTTTATGTCGGAACAGGAAACAACGGCGGCGATGGAGTGGTGATGGCTATTCACTTTGTTGAAGATTCGTTCTCGAGCCATAACGTATATGTAGTTGTCTGTGCTCCTGAAAAAGCCCGTTATAGCGAAGAGATGCAATATCAGCTGAAACGTTGGCAAAAAATTGAAAAAAAGAACGAGACGGCTCATACAATATACTATTCGACTGATAATCACCCAAATCCGACAAGAGAAGACGTGATTGTTGATGCTCTCTTTGGCATCGGGCTGAACAAACCGGTGACGGGTTTCTTCGCTGATGTGATTGGACATATCAACGAGTCTGATGCTCGAGTGGTTTCCATTGATACCCCCTCCGGACTTTTCGCTGACCAGCACACTCCCGACAATAGTGCGGTGGTCATCGCTGACACCACTTTGAGCGTGCAGTTTCCGAAAGTAGCCTTCCTAGTGCCAGAAAATGCCTGTTACTGTGGTCAAGTGGATGTGGTGGATATTGGTATGGAAGCACCTGACAATCTGAATGATATGGGTAGATACCTGTTGGTGAGCGAAGCGATGAGCCAGTTGGTTCGTCCTCGTCCACGCTACGCCCACAAGGGCACTTTTGGGCACGGGCTGTTAGTGGCAGGTTGCGAGCGTATGCCTGGCGCCGCGGTGTTGGCGGCCAAAGCAGCTATGCGCGGCGGCATCGGAAAACTCACCGTTCATACGGTGAAATCCGTGTGCCAAACCCTGGCGATTGCCCTTCCGGAAGCTCTACATCATCCTGATGATAACGAACAGTATGTCAGTCGAATAGATTGGAATTCGCTGCCCGATAATATCACTGCTGTGGCACTTGGCCCGGGATTGGGAACTCACAAACAGACGGTTTCTGCGATGAAGGATATCCTCGACACGGTGAAGTCGCCGCTCGTCATCGATGCCGATGCTTTGAATATGTTGGCGGAGAACAAGACCTGGCTCGCGTTCTTGCCTCCCTGTAGTATTCTGACTCCGCATTTCGCTGAGTTCGAGCGACTTGTGGGAAAATCTTCCGATGATTTCGACCGTTTGGATCGTGCGAAGCAGTTCGCGCAACGCTATTCTGTGATTCTCGTCCTGAAGGGTCATCACACGGTGGTGACCTTGCCTGACGGACGGCAGTTTTTCAACACTACGGGCAATTCAGGTATGGCCACGGCGGGAAGTGGCGATGTGCTCACCGGACTGCTCCTGTCGCTGTTGGCACAAGGCTACACTCCCGAACACGCGGCGCTTCTCGGTGTATTCCTGCATGGTGCGGCTGGCGATGCATACGCCCGCGACAACGATTCGCGTACCCTCATCGCGTCAGATATCCCGCAGTATTTTCCCGAAGCGTTTGAAGAGCTTAGGGGCTTACAAGATTGGGAGACGAAAGAGGATTCCAAGAGGGCAGAAGGCCTAATGCTGTCAAAGGAGGAGCGGAGTGAACCCTGATATGAACGAAAATAAAAGATAATATGAAATATACCCTAACAACCGCCATCATGCTGGTGCTCACCCTTGTCGCCACGGCTCAGGTGAACATCAAAATAACCATCAAGACGGATCAGAAATTTGATTCCGTTTTCGTGAAAAGCGAGGCGAAATTGCAGACCAAGAAGTATTTGAGTGCACCCTTTGAAACTACCGTCACGCTGAAGGACAAAGAGTCGCTGAAACCTGGCATGTACGACATCTTGGGAGACAGTACATTCCTTGGGGTGATCCTGATTCCTTCCGAGAAAAATCAAAAGCTCTCGTTGACGATTGATGGTGAGAATATGACGTTTCCTAATGAAAAAGAGAACGCTGCATTTTCAGAGAACTCGTTGTACCAAAAGTATCTGAAACGTCTTGCGGAATATACAAAACAGCTGGATTCGCTGAACGAACAGTTCCAGCAGGCGCAGAAGAGCATGCCGCAGTACATGCTGAAGGTCTTCGTGGATTCGCTGTCGGCATCCGCGCGGCGCATCAATAACGAGATGCGGGATTTCCAGACGCGGATTGCCAAATCGCATGCCGGTGACCTCTTTGGCTCCGTGGTGGCCACTTCCACCTACCTGACGGATCCTCCTCAGGAAATTCTCAGCGACCGTCGTGCTTTCCAGCGTTACTACATCGAGCATTTTTTCGACAATTTCGCCTGGCAAGACCCCCGCATCTTCAATACACCGATTGTGGAGCAGAAACTCAAGGAGTACTGCAACATGATTTACCAGCTTGACAACCCCGATTACGATACATTGGTGGTGGCCGCGCTTAACAAAGCCAAGGTCAACCAAACCTCCTACGAGTACCTTTTTGACGCTTTGCAGTACGTGCTCGGGCGCATCATCTCCCCCTATAAAGTCGAACACACCTACATCGCCATGCTCAAGGATGCCCTGACTTACACGAAGTTGGATGAGGATCGCAAACGCCATCATACGAGAGAGTTGGGGTTCATCAACAAAAACTTGGCCGGCGACACCATTCCCAACTTCGTGATGGTTTTAGCCAACGGCGACACCACCACTATGTACGACATCCAGAGCGAATATACGATTCTCTATCTCCAACATCCTACTTGTCCGACCTGTCATCAGGTGCGTAATACCATGAAGGATTTCCAAAAACTCAACCAGGCTATCGCCTCCGGCAAGCTGAAAGTCGTGATGGTCTATTTCGAGGATGATCCGCAGGTGTGGAGCAACTACGTGAACTCTAACGAAGCCAACCCTAAGTACGTGCAAGGCTGGAATTTCGATCAAGCCATCGACGACCAAAATCTTTTCGACACTCGCACCATCCCCTTCATGTTCCTCCTCGATAAGGACAAGAAGGTGATCAAAAAGGATTTGCTTTATAATGAAATTGAACCGTATATAGAATACCTTAGAATTGGCTATTAGCCTTAAACCAAAAACCTTATACATTAAATTAATATGACTGAAAACCTATTTATGCTGATCTTTATCGTGGTCATAGCATTTTTGCTCTTTTTCGACCTCGGTGTTTTGCACAAGAAAGACCGTGAAGTGACCTTCAAGGAGTCCGCTGGCTGGACTGCGGTGTGGGTGACGCTATCGCTACTCTTTTTCCTTTTCATTCGTCTCCAGGGCGACATGGTGGTGAACGTTCACAATCAGGAGCAGTTCGTAGAGCAGAACAAACTGTACGACCATGGTGTGACCTACGACGAGGCACTTTCGTGGGATGACAATATCAAGAATTACAAGAGACAGCTCTCGTTAGAGTATATAACGGGCTATCTGATAGAACTTTCCCTTTCTATCGACAATGTCTTTGTGATGATTATGCTTTTCCTCTCCTTCGGAGTGGAGAAGCAGTACTATCATCGTGTACTCTTTTATGGAATCCTTGGGGCGATTGTGTTGCGGTTCATCTTCATCTTCGCCGCGGGAGCGCTCATCCAAAAATTCCACTGGCTGCTGCTGGTTTTCGGTGCCTTCCTGATCTATTCAGGTGTCAAGATGTTTATAGAGCGTAACAAGACAGAGGCTATTGATGTGGAGCATCATCCGGTGGTGAAATTCTTGACGAAGCGAAATTTGAGTACGCCACAATTCCATGGTCATGACTTCTTTACAAAGATTGATGGTCGTTGGCTTTGCACGCCGCTTTTCGTGGTGTTGATGATTATCGAATTTTCAGACATAATCTTCGCCTTCGACTCGATTCCGGCTATTTTCTCGGTGACGCATGACCCGCATATCGTCTTCTTTTCCAATATTTTCGCCATTTTGGGATTGCGTTCCATGTTCTTCATGCTGGAGAGCATTATGGACAAGTTCGCCTACTTGCGCATCGGTCTCTCGGCACTGCTCACCTTCATTGGTGTGAAGATGTTCCTGCCTTTGATGGGCATCGAAGTCGGTATCGTCGCCTCCTTGGTGGTTATCGTTTCGATTCTGACGTTGAGTATTTTATTGTCGGTATTGTTTCCTCCAAAGAAAGCGTAGAGAGTCTTCCCCTCGGGGGCTTCCAAAGGATATATGTTTCGTTTAACCCCACACTGCGTTTCGCTTCTGTGGGGTAAATTCTATATTTTTTACATCTATTTGATATTCATATTGATACGCGATTTTAGGCATACACGGGATACAAATTAGGTTCAAAAAAGCACCGACAAAAAGCATGGCGGTGCTGGGATTTTGAAGTGAATATGCAACGGCATATCGGTGGCAAAAGTATGCTTTTTTTCAATATAATATATATTAAATGGCAGTTTTCCCTAATGAACGGTAAAATCAAGTCTTCTCTTTATTCATGATTTTCCAACTCAGGTTTAGCAACTTTCGGTTCCTCTTGGATGGTATCTCTTTCATTTTCTGTTACTTTCTCCGGTTGACTTGTAATTGCCTTTTCGTTATCTTGCGGGGTGTTGGTCAGATGGTAGCCGCCTGTTTTCTTGCTGCCGGAGTATTCGATGAGCCCTTGCTTTCTGAGGCAGGAGAGACAGCGTTCCATTGTGGTTTTCGGATAGGACGTGTACGCGATGATTTCCGTGGACCGGCAGCCGGGATGCTCGACTATGTAGCCGAGCACTGCGTCAAGCTTTTCTTTGGGCGGGAAGGACGGGCTCCGTTTGCCTTTCTCTTCTT
>CAMJXE010000033.1 GCA_946409645.1 uncultured Bacteroidales bacterium | reverse complement strand
AAGAAATGACAGTTCTGAACGCAGGATTCGAGGCATCGTCTGGGCTGATTTTTGGAAGATTTTGAGAGTTTTAGCAGCAGAATCGATAGAAAAGGAAGAGGGCTGTAAGCCTGCCATATTAGTATAGGGTGGGCGAAGTGAACCCTAAAACGGAGGAGAAAAGGATGAGTAAATAGTGTGTGTTGCGTACGCAAAACAACAATGGTGGGCAATTATCAAGGAATAATGATAAAGTAAAATGGCCAATTGCTATTTTACCAGCGTGACCGTGCCGGTGCGCTCCATCATCGTGCCGTCGGGCATCTTGTATTCCAAATGATAGACATACACGTTCATCGGAGCCAACACACCGTTGATGCGGCCGTCCCAGCCTTCCTGCGGATTGGTGGTCAGGAAAATGCACTCGCCAGTGCGTGTGAAGATGGAAAAACGGTATTGATCAACCGAAACGAACGAGTTCACTGGCCTGAATACTCTGTTGTTCGCACCTAACGGACGGAAGGCATTAGGAATGTAGATGGCCGGCGGTTGTGTGAGCGTGATCTGATTCGAATAACTGGTCTCGGTAAAACCGAAACTGTTGATATCCTCTTGAGCTTCAATGTAATAGACAAACTTCGACCCCGACTCATAGAGAGAAGAAATGTCGTCGGTATAGTTGTTTACCGTTCCCCCCGGCAGTTGCCCCACCGAATTGAACAACTCTTCGTTCTCCACCTTCCTCATGACAAAATAGGATGCAACATCGCCATCCCAGTTGTCGTACCCAGGCCAGGAGAGCAGGTTGTTCTGGGCGTTGTTCTCGCCGCGAAGCAGGATGTTGTGCGAAATGTTGGAGAAGGCGGATTCCACCTCGCAATGGTTGAACAAAAAAGCACGGTAATAGTAGGTGTTCCGACTGACATTGACGGTGCTGTCGTTAAACACATAGTCGGCCACCCCTGAAATGTGGTTCAGCGTCTTGAAATTCTCAAATGTGGTGCCGTCTTCACTGCGCTCCAATGTGATAGTCTGGAACGGCAGGGTGTCGCCACTGGTCAGCACCTTGATTCGGAGGTAATGGTTGTCGATGACCGATACGGAGCGAATATAGGTGAAATCCTGCGACTCGTCAGCATGAACCAAAATGTTGACTCGATTGGAGCTGGCAGTGACTGTGCCGCCATTGTTTACAACGCGGACGTATGCTATATAATTCTGGTTGATAGTCAAATTGTTGATGGTGAAATTATGGCTCGTCGTGGAGCCCAAATTTGTCCAGTTTTGTCCGTTGTCGCCACTGAGCATCACTTCGTAATGGTTGATGTCGTTGATGAGATTGGCGTAGGCAGACCATTGGATGGTGGCGCTCCTGTTGCAGGCATCCGATCCTTGTAAATGCAGCATCATGTTGCACTGCTGTTCGTCAGTCAAGGGGGAGACGTTGCCGCAGGAGTCCATGGTGGCGATGCGATAGTAGCGGGTGTCAAAACTCGGGTCGATGACCGGGTCAATCCAAAAGGTCTGGCCGTAAATCGTGTCAAGGGGGATGGTGCCGTTAGGACTTATATAATAGATAAGGAAAGACATCATGTAGGGCTCCGTTCCGTGAAATCCGAGCATCACTTCGTTGGTCGGGGTGACGGTCACGCTGTCGAGCACGGGCGGTGCGGGACTGGTGCTGTCCACCAAATGCACGGTGCCAATAGTGGTCATGAACGGGCACTGGTCGTTGGTGCCGTAATAGTTGACAATGCCCACTTGGTAGGAAATGTCGTTGTCGCACACGTCCGAAGTGTCGGTGTAAAACAGTTGCGTGTTCGGTACCGATGCGAAAGGCGTTGCCGGAAAATCGGCTTCAAAATCGCGCTTTTTGTAGATGTTGAAGGTGGACCCCCAGCTACCATCCATAGTGGTTGTGGGAGATTCCCATTCCAAGAAGGCTAAAGTGTTGTTGGCTTGCGGCGTGACAGTTATGCTGATGGAATGGATGGTGTCGGAATAATAGACGTTATTGTTGGAATCTACCGCTTTGATGTAACAGAAATATTCCGATGCCACGGGGATGTTGTTGATGTCTTGTGAACCGTAGTCGCATAGTGTATAGTTTTGAGTGGCACTGCTATAGCCGAAAAGACTGTCGCAAAGCACGCCATTGACATAAAAGTAGTAGGCCTTGAAATGGCTGCAATCGCCGCTGCTCCATGCCATTTTAATGCGCTGATTGTTGTTCATCAGCTTGAGACACTGCATTTTAGGCGGTTGCCATGCAAAACAGCTGAAGAACAAGGTCAATAAGGTCCCTATAAGTAGAGTTTTCTTCACTATTCGTTTTTTTCGTTTGCAAAATAATGACCAACGATGATTTGGGTGAAATTATTGTGTGAAAAATATTTTTTCGCCAAAGAGTGAATGTCTTCTGGCGTAACTTTCTTGATATTAGTTAGATATCTAAACATTTCGGTTTCATCTAATCCGAATCGGTGCCAATAGGCGAATTTCTGCATGGCGTTGACGGTGGTGTCGGCGGCGCGGAGTTGTATTCCCGCCATGTAGTTCTTCACCATGAGGAGCTCTTCATCGCTAACCATCTTTTCTTGAAGACGTTGCAGCTCTTCAAAACAGGAGTCTAACGCCTCTTGTGTGCGGTCGGCGTTCACATCGCTGTTGATGGCGAAAATGGATTGCTTGCCGAAATAGGTGCTGGAGGAGGAAATACCGTAGGTGAGTCCCTGTCGTTCACGAAGATTCTGCATCAACCAGGAACTGAAATAGCCACCCGTCAAGGTGTTCAATACAGAAAAAGCGGTGCGGTCGTTGTCGTTATATCCTGTTGATAAACGGCATAATACAATGGACGATTGCATACAGTTTCGCATGGGTTCGTAGAAAAGTCGCCCCGAATTGACACTCATCGGGATTTCCGGAAGGGCGGGCGAAGGCGTGCCGTTCGGAATGGGTTCCCAAGCCTTCCGGATGACATCTTCCATGTGAGAATCAAGGTTGCCCGTAACGAAAATCGAGACGTTTTCTGCACAAAAACATTCTGAATGGTATTCTTTCAACTTGCTTTTTGTCAGATTGTTGATGGTGTCGGCTGTCGCAAATTCGGAAACGGTGGGGAAGAGGCCTCCTAACATTTCACGCCACATAATACGCCAAGAACAGTAATCCGTTTTTTGAACGTTATAGGCTAAATTCTTGATTTCCTTGTCCTGCATAATGCGCAGATTCTCAGTGCGATATTCGGGAAAGGTGATGAAATCAGCCACCGCTGGCACTATTTCAGAGATGTCGTTCTTCGGCACGGAAATCAGAATTTGCACACACTCTAATCCCACATTTACCGTGACGTTGGTGCCGTAATAGTCTAATTTTTCAGACATTTCTTGCGGGGAGAACTGGGCTGAACTTTCCCGAAGCAGCGAGAACGCAAAATTGCAAACATGCTTTTCGGGCTGGTACATGGAGCCTGTGCGCACTTGTAACAGGATGTGTATCAGGTCTAAATATGGATTGTCGAAGTAGAATACGGGAATACTGTTGGAGAGTATGTCCCGTCGTGGTTTCGCCAAGGCAAATGCCTCTATAGGCTGGATTTCAGGTGGAATGGCTCGGTTGATGCTGGTCATTATGGTATCAGAAGAATTTGTCCTTGTTTTTGTTGTTCGTTGCCTTTTCTGTCCTTATATTTAATAATGTAGATATACATGCCAAACGGCAGGATGCTTCCGCGTAGCATACCGTCCCAGCCGATGTTCATGTTGCGGGTTTGGAAAAGACGTTCGCCGTTACGGTTGAAGATGGTCATCTCAAAGTTACGTGGCTCGAAGTTGGCTTTGACGTAGAAAAGGTCGTTCAAGCCATCACCGTTGGGGGTGAATGCCGACGGAATGAAAAATTCGTCAGTCTCTATGTCAGGATATTCAGCTTCGGGTTCCGATTTGGGCGTTTCCTCCCAATAAGTATCTGTTTGCGAGGAGGTTACGGGCTCGGTTTTGGGTGCTGTCGGCGTGGTGACGACATGTGCGGGTGCCGTGTTGACGGAAGACTGGGGCGCGGGAATGGCTACAACTGGTTCTTTCGTGATGGTGGGCTCGGGAGAGTGGGTGCGGGCCTCCGTGACAGCGGCGAGCGTGGAGTGTTCGTGGGCGGCCGCGCCACTGACCGCGCTGACAATCTCTTTCGATGTGGGTTTGGCGGTGGTCTGCGACGGGCTCGGCGAGGTGGGTTGCGGCTCGGCGGGGGTGTTGTCGTGGACCGTTGGCTGCGATGCGGAAACCTCAGTGGCAACGGTCTGCTTCGCAGTGTCGGATGGCTTGTCGGTCAGCGACTTAAAGAGTACGGGGATACCAATGCACAACGCCACGGCACCTGCTATGAGGGCAGCGCGGCCTTTGGGCGAAAGCGTGGGCTTCCGTCCGAACTTCTGTACGTAGCGCTTGTCGTGGAGAATCGCCTTCCATTCCGATTCCGAAACGGGCGTTTCCAGCCGACGCAGCTCTTCTATGGGGTTGTTATTCATATTTCTTGACATTATCTTCTTCGTTTTTCCAATATTTTTGGATTTTTGTACGTAACATCGCGCGAGCACGGGAAAGGGTTGTGCGCACGTTGCCACAGCTCTCTTGCAGCATCTCCACAATCTCGTTTTGCTCCTTCTCGTCGATGACGGCAAGGTTGAACACGGTCCGCATTTTCGGCGGAAGCTGCTGGATAAAGCCCAGAAGCACCTCCATCGGGATGCCGTCGTAATGGTGGTCGTGGCTCACTGCTTGCACCTGCTCGAACTGGCTCATCGGTATGGCCTCGTTGGGGCTCTTGTGGCGCATGTAGTCGATGACCTTGTTGATTGTGAGCCGGTTCAACCATCCCCCGAGATTCGTGATATGGTCATATTGATCGAAATGAGTCAGTATATGCACGAAGATGTCGTGAAAGAGATCCTCCGCCTCCGTCATGTCTCCGGTGTAACGCAAACACGTACCCTTAATCAGCGGCCCATATTGGTCATAGAGCCTTTTCTGGCACGCGGTGTCTCCTTTACGGCACCCCTCGATGATTTCTATCTCTTGTTCGGTCAACATTGGTTTCAACAAATACTTGACGAAATTTCGGGGAAAAAATTACAAAAAAAATCAAAAAAAATTATAACGCTGAAAATAAGCGAGTTATAAATCCAAAGAGAGTTGATTTTTCAGGTGAAAACTCTTTCTGTGATAAGGGGTCGGTCCAAATTGGTTCACTGCAGCGATATGTTTTGGGGCAGGGTAGCCTTTGTTGTTCTTCCAGTCGTAGTCGGGGAATTCGTCGGCCAGACGGGTCATGAGGGCATCGCGGTGGGTCTTGGCGAGGATCGAAGCTGCCGCGATGGAAAGGTAGGTGGCGTCGCCCTTCACGATGCATCGGTAAGGGATGTGCCAGCGGTCGGTGAAGCGATTGCCATCGACCAAAATCAGTTCCGGCTTGACGCTCAGCTGCTCGATAGCGAGGTTCATCGCGTGGATGGAGGCGTGCAGGATGTTCATCTTGTCGATGTCGGCAGGAGAGACTTCTGTGATGGCGTAGGCAAGGGCATCGCGAAGGATGATTTCCCGGAGAGCGTTGCGCTTTTTCTCTGTAAGTTGCTTGGAATCATTGATTTCCTCGTTATTATAGCCGTATGGGAAGATGACCGCTGCGGCGCATACCGGTCCCGCCAAACAGCCACGCCCCGCCTCGTCGCAACCGCATTCTAACATCGGAGTAGGGGAGAAGTTGGGCTTTAAAGACATAGTAGTATGCATAGTGAAACAATCAGAAAATCAAATAAATAGCGATACTTCTTGTGGGTTATGGAGATGGCCATGTAGGTGGATACGGGCAGCAGGAAGTATATCAGTGCGGTGGGAAGCGGAAACATGCTTAACCATAAAAATAGCAACATGGAAAAAAGAAGCATGTTGACGATGTTAAAAGCTTGTCGAATGACAATCAACTTGTTGTCTAACAGATTTTTGTCACGAATCATCAGGCTGATAACCACGATCACGAACCAGAACATGGCCACGTAATCTATGATGCGAAGATGCGTGAACTGCTTGATGGGTTCGAAAACGTGCATGTTCTGCCATGAGTGTAATAGTTGTGGTAAAGAGTTGGAAATGAAGGCGATAGAGAAAGCATAAATGTATGGAAACAAAAGACCGAAAAATAGAATCATGATGTCTTTGAACGACGTGATATTGTTGATGGCAATCATCAAAATGAAAAATATGGCGAGCCCGAAAGCACTGATATCAAAGAAAGTGGCAATGGAAATGAGGAGCCCGACCGTGAATATGCGCTCTTTGATGCGGGAGGATTGGTCATTGGGCGAATAGAGTACGATGAGCAACGAAAGAATGAAGACGGTCAGCAGTCCTGGAGTAAGCGTGTGCAGAAATTTGCCACAGTTGAGCAGCAGGAGCAGAAACAGTCCAGGCATGAAGGTGCGATTTTCATGGAAGTGGTTCTTTTCGAAGTTCGTGGTAATGCCGATGGTCATGGTTATCACCATGATTAGCACCAGAATACGAATCAAAACAGGCGCTTTCACCCAAAGGTTGGACAGGATTTGGAAGAGAAACATACTTCCTTCGGATGGCAGAAACGTCATCTGCGTGAAAATCGTCCATCCTGCCCAACCTGTCAAAATAGTTATGAAAATGAGTTGAAAATTGAGGTTCTTATTTAAAATATGGAACATATATCGGGGAAATCAGGTATGATTTTTTGAAATACGGGGGCTAATGAGAATGGTTTGCTCTTGGAAAAGTCTTTGGCGTAGATGTTTTCGTATGTGGGAGGCTCGTTCTCATTGAAACGGCATCGGATAAACACCAGTTGGTCGTCCTCGATTTGATACAACCCATTGTCAATGCGGTTGAGCGCATCCTCGAAGGTCATGCGATAATAGTAGTGCATGCGCTCCACGGTCAACACGACTGGCAGTTGCAGTTCTTCACAAACCTGTCGCTTTAGGCCCTCCGACAGATTCTCCGGCAACGGCACCGCCGCTATCCCGCTGAACAGAGAGGCCAGGAGTGCGGAACAGGCGGTCAGATCCCGTTTCACGACGATGCCGACACGCGACACCGACAATGCATCCAACTCGTTCATGATCGGAGCGATACGTTGAGATAGCTGCGCGTAAGAGAAAACGTGGCCTCCGATTCGCGCCACCGTTTGATCCGGATTTTTCTCAGTCCACCGAATATAGGGCTCTATAACGTTTTGATATAGCATAGCGATGTAGGCTTATGCGGTTGAACGGTTCATTGATTGATAAAAAATTTCCGCAAAAATACATTTTTTTTGTATTTTCGCGGCCGTTTTAAAATAGAGTATATTTCAACTGATGATGGTCGGAAAACAAGGATGGTTTTTGGGGCTCGTGATGGCTCTGTCTCTCACGGCTTGTCAGCAGGAGATTGAGCTTGATCTTCCTGATTATCAGTCAAAACTGATGATCGAAGGGACGATTGAGAACGGCTCTCCGGCCATGGTGATGTTGTCGAAAAGCATTCCCTTTTTTTCCGAAATCAACATTGAAACCTTGATGAGCGATGTGCTGGTCAATGGCACACAAGCGCGCGTTTTCGTCACTTCCGAGACCGGCGAGTCCGAGGAATTGGTGTGGATGATATCGCCCGAAGCACCCTATTTCGTGGCTTTTATGGGCAGAAATGTAATCGGAAAAGAGAATACGCACTATACACTTAGGGTCGAGTACGAGGGCAAAACCTACACAGCCGAGACCTACATTCCCAAAACTTTCGACCTGGATTCCATCGGATTTTCGCAGACGATGGACCTGATGGCCGACACGATGGCATCCGTCCGTGTGCTGATGACAGACCCTGCCGACGAGGAGAACTATTATGCCTTCTTTTGCAAGGTGAGCTGCCCTAAAATGCAGGACAGACTCTGGGTGTGCGGGCTTCCTGTTTCCTTCGACGACAAGACTTTCAATGGGATGCAGTTCAATTATGAAGTCTCACGGTCCGGCTATTCAATGCTGTTAAGCGGTATGTTGAGTGAGGAGGACCAGCAGAATTTCCGGCGGATGACCTTCCGGCCAGGTGACACGGTTTATGTGAAACATACCCAAGTGGATTACCATACTTACAAATATTTGTCGTCCGCAGGTGCCGAAGCCGCCTACGGGAGCAATCCCTTCGTGGCATCTACGCCTGCGGTCTCCAATTTCGATGGTGATGATGTGTTGGGCCACTGGAGCGGTTTCGCCGCAAAGATTGATACGTTGGTGTGGTGGTATGAGGATTATCAGTAGCAGGGAAGTGGTCGATGGTTATAGGTAAAGGCTAAGGGAACGAAAAGCCCAATAAATATAAAAGCTCTTCATTGAACAGCCCCGAAGGGCAAGAGCTCGATAGATTAAATTAAAAGTTTTATGGTTTTTGTTAAGATTTACAAATTTTTCACACAGCACAAATTTCTTTTATACGCATTATTGATAGTAAGCAGTGTCGTTTTTGCTTTTTTTGCATCGAAGGCGCAGTTTGAGGAGGATTTGATGAAGCTCCTGCCGAAGTCAGACGAATCGGAGAGTGGGTTGGTGTTCGGCAATGTGAAAGTCAAGGACAAACTCTTCATGCAGATGACGGGTGCCGAACCGGAAGTGATGGTCGGTTATGTGGATGAGCTGATGGATTCCATCCTCGCCAACGACGAGGGCATTGCCAACACGCTTTACAAGTTGGAACCCGACATGGCAATCAACGCGCTCGATTACGCCATGATGCACGTGCCTTCACTCGTGGATACGAACATGTATGCCCGTTTCGATTCAGCCATCGCACATGCCGACGAGACGATGGCGCGCAACTATGAGATGATTATGAACGACGAAACGGGGATGGTCACCGAAATGGTCTCCACTGATCCGTTGGCATTGCGCGAATGTCTGATGCCTGACCTCTCCGGCAGCATGGGATTCACCCTTATCGACGGGCACCTCTTCTGCGCAGACAGCACGGTGGCGTTAATCTTTATCTCTCCAGATTTCCAGACATTTAACTCGCAGGCAAGCCATAAACTCGTCAGCCATCTCAACAAATGTGTTGAACAGTTCCATAAGGCTCATCCTGATGTGGAAGTGCTGATGCATGGAGGTGCTGTGGAGTCGGTCGGCAATGCCAGCACCATGAAGCGCGACATCGCGATTACCATTGGCGTCTCTTTGGTGCTGATTCTTCTCTATTTGTGCCTCAGTTTCAAGAGTTTCAATATCATCTGGCAGAATGTGTTGCCGATTATTTACGGTACTGTATTTGCGTTGTCCTGTATGTATTGGATCAAGGGCGGCATGTCGTTGATGGCCTTGGGCGTGGGCTCTGTGATTTTGGGCGTTGCGCTCAGTTATTGTTTGCATGTGATTGTTCATCAGCGATTTGTGGGCGATGTGGAGCAGATGTTGGCGGAAGAGTCCATCCCTGTCTGTCTTGGTTGTCTCACCACCATCGGTGCCTTCCTCGGTCTGATGTTCACCCAAAGCGAGTTGCTGAAGGATTTCGGTTTGTTCGCCACCTTCGCCCTTATTGGAAGCACCTTCTTCGCCTTGGTCTTCCTGCCTCATTTTCTGAATGTCAAAGATGCCAAACACAGTAAGAAGGCATTCAAGTTGATTGATAAAATCAATAATTATCCATACGACCGTAATCCAGTTATTATCATAGCGTTGTGCGTTTTTATCCTGATTGGTTTCATCTTTTCCGGCAAGGTGCAGTTCGACAACGATCTGAAGCATATCGGTTATGAGAGCGATGCTTTGCATAAATCGCAGAAGCTCTATGCCGAGAAAAACGACCATGGTGGGGTGCAGAAATATTATGCCATCACAGCACCTGATCTCGATCAGGCGTTGGATGCCAACAAGGTGCTTTCCACCACGATGGATTCGTTGCGCGAGGCAGGCGACTTGTTCACCTACACCCCGGTGGTGTCGATACTGTTCCAGTCGGAGGCGGAGCAGGAACGTCGTATTGCCGCTTGGCAACGCTATTGGACTCCTGAAAAGGTGTCGCAAGCGATGACTGCCATCAAGGCCGCTGCGGTGAAGAACGAGCTTTCACCCGACATTTTTGTTCCGTTCCAAGCGATGGTGGAGGCGGAGTACGAGCCTGGAAATCTTTACGAATCGGGCGTTGTCCCCGAAGGCTTGCTCTGTAATTTCATCGAGGAAACGGATGGCAAGTTCTTGATTCTCAATGCAGCGCAAATGTCCCAAGAGAAAGAAGCGGAGGTCAGCGACATCATTGCCGCCAAGCCTCACGCTGTCGTGGTAGATCCCTTGTACTACACCGGAGGCATGATTTCTTTGATTCACAAGGACTTTAATTTGGCGTTGCTCATTTCATCTATCTTTGTGCTGGTGGTTTTGTTGCTCTCCTTCAGAGACATTCTGATCGCCCTTATCGCTTTCATGCCGATGTTCCTGAGCTGGTATGTGGTTCAGGGCTGGATGGCGATATTAGGACTGCAGTTCAACATGATCAACATTGTGATTTCTACGTTTATCTTCGGTATCGGCGTGGATTACAGTATTTTCGTCATGAAAGGACTGCTTGCCGGACAGCGTCAGGAAGGAAGCAAACTGCTGGAGTACCACAAGGTGGCCATCTTCTTTTCGGGTTTGGTGTTGATTATCGTGATGGCAGCGATGTTGTTCGCCAAACATCCGACGATCGTCTCCATCGGCGAGTGCGCCCTGATTGGCATGATTTCTACTATTTTGATTACCTACACGTTACAGCCGCTCTTGTTCCGATGGGTAATGAAAATTCCGTTCATGAAGCGAAGAGTTGAAAAATAAGTTGGTAATTTTATTCATTAATATAGAGTTAAGCTTTTGCGTTTGAAGTAAGTCAACATATTATTATTTATGCTATTTTTGCCGCTGATTTTAAAAAATAGAATTAATTAATAGTATCAAAATAAAGTAGTTATGAAAAAACTATTGACCATTGTCGTCCTGTTTCTCACTTTCGCGGCTTCTGCGCAAACCGTGACCTCACATTTTACCGAATCCAAATTCATCAAAGCTTCCGGCAAGACCGTGACGGCGGAGGGCGACCTCAAGCTCTTTTCCGCTGACAAGATGGAGATGAACTACACCAATCCTGCCGGCGATTATTTCCGGATAGATGGCAAGATGATGAGCATGAATATTCGCGGCAAGAAATCTGTCGTAGATACCGAGAAAAATGCGGTGATGCGTGCGCAACGTAATACGTTGATGAACTGTGTCACAGGTAATTGGAAGCAGGCAGCGACAGATAACAACGCAGAGTCTGCCGTGAGCGAGAAAGGTAGTAACAAAGTGGTGACGTTGAGCGCGAAAAAGACCGCCCCGCGCGGCTATTCCAAGATTGTCATCACCTATAGGAAGTCTGACAACATCCCTGTGGAGCTGGTGTTCGAAGAGTTCAACGGCACAGTGACCACCTATAAGATGTCTAATATCGTCAAAAAATAAGCTTCGGACGTGGAGTTTGGAGAGTTTAAAGTGAAAGACGGGGTCTATGTCCCCGATATCGGCATTGATTATCCCAAAGATGATCCTTTCCGAAGGCTTGTGCAAGTGAGGGTGGAGGACTCATCAAAGGGAAAGTATCAGTTCGATGAGACCTATCCCTATTTGGACGACTCTTGGTGGTTCAAATTCAACGAATTTTTAGGTTTTTTTGTCAAATGGCTGTTGGTGGCGGTCATTAACCGGCTGCATTTCGGTTTGAAGATCGTGGGCAAATCCAACATCCGTAAGTACAAAAAGCAGCTTCGCGACGGGGCGGTGTGCATTTGCAACCACGTCTTCGTGTTCGATGCTTTCGGCGTGCATGCGGCTTGGCAGCGGTTCCGGAATGTGCGTATCCCGATGTTTGCCAAGCATTTTAACGGTCGAGCCACCTGGATTTTGCGTTATGAGGGAGGGGTTCCCATTCCAGAGACGCGCGAAGGTATCCGCAAATACAACGAGGCGTTCGACGAATTTGCACGTCGCAAGATGTGGTTCATCATCTTTCCCGAGGCAGTGCGCTGGGATATGTACGTGCCGATTCGTCCCTTTAGGCGCGGCGCGTTCTCCATGGCTTACAAATACAACCGTCCGGTTATCCCCAACGTCTATTCCTATCGTGAGCGCAAGGGCATTTACCGTCTGTTCGGCAAAAAGAGCACCCCTTGCCTGACCCTTCATGTGGGCGAACCCATCTGGTTCTACAAGAGTGCGAACCGCAAAGAGGAACTGGATCGCGTCTGCCGTGAAACCCATCAAGCGATGGAGCGCATGGCGGGGATTGAGGTGAATCCTTGGCCGGTGATGGAATAGGACTTACAGCGTCCCCTGTTTCAATTTCTCCACATACTCATCCACTTTGTCCATCATTTCGGGAATCCGGATGCGCTGAGGACAGTGCTGGACGCATTCACCGCAGTGAGTGCAGTGGTCGGCTTGGCGCAACTTCGGGACTCTGCGGTCGTAGCCCACGAGGAAGGCTTTGCGCATCTTCTTGTAGTCGCTCTCGTCCTGCGACTTCGCCAAGTTGCCCTCCTTGATGCACTTGTTGTAGTGGGTGAAAATACCGGGAATGTCCAAACCGTAAGGACATGGCATACAGTATTGACAAGCGGTACAAGGGATATTCTTCAGGTCGTAAACCTTTTTGGCAATATCTTCCAAAAAGTTAAGCTCTTCATCTGTAAGCGGTTTCAGCGGACAATGGGTGGCGAGGTTGTCCTCGAGGTGATCCATGTAGGTCATGCCGCTCAGGGAGGTGAGCACGTTGGGGAAGGTGCCGCAGAAACGGAATGCCCACGATGCGACACTGCGCTCAGGCTCACGGGTCTTCATCTCCTTCACGATATGGTCGGGCAGGTTGGCGAGGCGACCACCCAAGAGCGGTTCCATGATAACCGCTGGTATGTTTCTTTTAGTCAGTTCGTTATAAAGATAGTCCGCATTCGTGTTCGCCTCCTCGATCTCGTGGGCGAAGTGCCAGTCAAGGTAGTTCATCTCGATTTGCACAAAGTCCCATTTGTATTCGTCGTGGCGCGACAGCAGGTAGTCGAACACCTTGACATCGCCGTGGTAGGAGAAACCGAGGTTGCGGATGATCCCTTTTTCGCGCTTTTCGAGCAGGAAGTCGAGGATGCCGTTGTCGTAGTAGCGTTGGCGCAGCATCTCCATGCCGTCCTTGCCTCCGCCTATGCTGTGCAGCAGCATGTAGTCGATATAGTCGGTCTGCAACTCCTTGAGGGAATTGTTGAACATGGCGATGGACTCTTGGCGCGGCCATGTGGAAGGCGCGAAGTTCGACATCTTGGTGGCAAGGTAATATTCGCTGCGTTTGTGACGCGACAGGGCGATGCCGGTGACCTTCTCGCTACGCCCCTGACAATAGACGGGGGAGGTGTCGAAATAGTTAACACCATATTCTATGGCCTTATCCACCATCTTGTTGACCATTTCTTGGTCGATGGGAGCGGCCGGGGCTTCTCTGCCGGAAGTGCCGGCCGGGGCTTCCGATTCGATGACGGGAAGTCGCATCATGCCAAAGCCCAGCAGCGACACCTTGTCGCCAGTATTATGGTTCGTGCGATAGGTCATCTGCCCCTTCTTCGGTTGGAGCGTGCCTCTCGGGTCGAGGTCTCCGCCGTTCTGGCAGCCGGCCATCGTTGCAGCGGTCACTGCGGTGCCCGCACCTAATATTTTGAGGAAGTCTCTTCTGGATATGTCTTTCATTTTTCTTTCGTTTCGTTTTTTTTTTGTGTCTCCCCTCACAGACTGCGCTTCGCTTTTCATGGGGTGTTCCCCACACTACGCTTCGCTTATGTGGGGTTAATTGCACTGCGTGCGTTTAGCCTCTCCGAGGCTGTTGGTGCCCCGTCAGGTCCTGGAACTCGACCACTATATGAGTCGATGTTGTTCAACACCTTCGACGTGAATGGCGGAGAGAGGGCGGGCGGGGCAGACGTATTCGCAGGCGCCGCAGCCGATGCACTTGCTCTCGTTGATGGCGGGGATGAACAGTTTGCCGGTGTTGTCGCCGCGTTTCGGAACCATTTCGATGGCCTCGGCAGGACAGTGGCGGGAGCAGTTGCCGCAAGGGATGCCGTCGGCCGTCACGATGCAGTTCTGCGCAATCCAGTATGCCTGGCCTTTCTTGATGGAACTCTTCTCCTCTTTCGTGATCTTGAGGATGGCGTCTGTCGGACACACATCGCTGCAGGCAGTGCATTCAGGACGGCAATATCCTCTTTTGAACGACATCACGGGTTGCATCAGGTGCATCAGGTCGGTGGTGGGACGCAGTATATCGTTAGGACACTGTGACACACAGAGTTGGCAGCCAGTGCAGCGGTTGCGAAAGCGTTGGAGGGAACCTGCACCGGCCGGTACGATAGGCGTTTTTCGCTCTGGTGCCACCTTGTCTTCGAGGAATGCCAAACCGCCATCCACCTTCTTCTTCTCCTGCGCGAAGGCAGTAGTGCCCAACGCCACGGCGGAACCGATCAGGAAGGCGCGTTTAGAGGTATCGACGGATTCATTATCCGGTTGTTTGTCGCCGTGTATGGGTGAATGATTATTCGCCCATACACGGACGGCATCTTTTGCCAAATGTTTGTATTCAATCGCCTCTTTCGGGCATTCTGCCATGCAGTTGCCGCAGACCACACACCGCGAATAATCCACATATCCGTTCTTGCCGTCGATGCAGGATGACTTGCAATTTTTGGTACACATCCCGCATTGGATGCATTTTTCCTCGTTGATATGCATTTTGAACCATGAGAAACGGCTGAAGAAGCTGAGGAACGTGCCCACCGGACAAATGGTGTTGCAGTAGGTGCGGCCGTTGCGCCAAGCGAGGATGACGAGAGCTACGAAAGCAAATATCGAGATGACGAGGGCAGGGATGCTCCTCAGCCACACTTCCTTATGGTAGAAGGTGTAACTCTGGTAGTGCTCGCTGATGGCTGCCAGCCCGTTGTTGCACCACTGATAGACGGGACCGAGAAGGCTCTGCACCATCAAACCGAAGGTGGAGTAGGGCTCCAACAGTACTATCAGGGAGCTGAAACCTGCGATCATGGCGATAATAAATACTCCTAACATGATGTATCTCAGTGTTTTGTGAGCTTTTGAAAAGGTGTAACGATCCTTCTTGAACCAGTTGTGGACATGCGCCACACCGTCTTGGAACACACCTAACGGACAAATCACAGAACAGTAGATTCGACCGAATAACAGGGTGATAATCAATAGGATGGCAATAACAATGAAGTTAAGAGCCAATATTGCGGGCATGAACTGCACTTTGGCCATCCAAGCCAGGAATTGGTGCAGTGTCCCTGTGAAATCGAGAAACATCAGCGTGACGCCAAGGAAAAAGATGGCCGCCAGCACCCGCCGAATACGTTGTAAGGTTTTCTTGTTCATCTTAACTTTAACTTTGACTTTGACTATAACGATGGACTAAGTCATTGTCATTGTTATAGTCATTGTTAGATTACGCGGCAAAGATACAAAAAATTATGTATGGTTTAAGGTTTAAGGTTTAAGGTTTAAGGTTTATGGTTTAAGGTGTAATGGTTAAAGTTAAAGCAAAAAAAAAGACGGACACGTTTGTGCCCGTCTTTATGCCAAAAGCTAATAGCCAAAAGCCATTACTTCGTTGCGTCTATTGCTTGTTTGATCAGTTGGAAAGTGCGTTCCGGATCGTTGTCCAAGCCCATGGAGAAGCGGATGAGGCCTTCGCTCATGCCCATCTCGTGTTGGATGTCTTCGGGAACCTCGGAAGAAGTGGATTTGCCGGAGTTGCTGAAGAGCGTCTTGAAGTAGCCGAGGCTGACAGCGAGGTAACCTACGCCGAGCTCCTGCATCTTCTCCATGATGGCGCTGGCTCTATCAGCCGTACCCATGTCGATGGAAATCATGCCGCCGAAACCGTAACCGTCGTTCATCATCGATTTGAACAGCTCGTGGTCGGGATGCTCAGGAAGACCCGGATAGTTGTACTTGATGCCGGTCTCTTTGAAGCGATTGGCGAGATACATGGCGTTCTCACTGTGCTTTTTCATACGGATGTGCAGCGTGTGCAGGTTCTTCTGGATGCTGGTGGAACGGAAAGTGTCCAACACCGGACCAAGCAACATGGCGGTACCGTCGTTCACGTCGATCAGGGAGTTGATGTATTCAGCAGAACCGCAGATGGCACCGGCCACGCAGTCGTTCATACCGTTCACATATTTGGTCATACTGTAAATCACCACGTCTGCGCCCAAACGGTAGGGGGAGAAAATCATCGGGGTGAAAGTGTTGTCAACCAACAGTTTGGCACCGTTGGAGTGCGCAATCTTTGACAACTCAGGCAGGTTGGCTATGCGAAGCAAAGGGTTGTTCATCGTCTCGGTGTAAATCACCTTGGTGTTCGGACGGATAGCTTTCTTCACGGCATCCAAGTCTTGCATGTTCACGAAAGTGACATCCACGTTGAATTTCTTGATGTAGTTGTTCAAGAAAGCGAACGTGCCGCCATAGGTGGTCATGCTGGAAAGGATATGGTCGCCGGCTTTCACCTCGTGCAACAAAGCAACGGTGATGGCCGCCATGCCGGAACCGGTCGTCCATGCCAGTTCAGTACCCTCCATGGCTGCCAATGACTGTGCCAAAGAGAGAGTGCTGGGATTCCAGTGACGTGAGTAGAGGAAGTATCCCTCGGTTTCGCCATGGAAGGTGTCGGTCATCGTTTTGGCCTGTTCGAACATGAAGGTTGCGCTATCACAGATAGCCGGGTTGACACCTCTGTAGGCATCTTTTTTGTCCAATTTTTCAAGATTGGTTGCAGGATCGAATTTTTCCATATTTGGGTTTAATTTTTGATGTAAAATTTGATGCTAAAAATAATGTGGCAAAAATACACTTTTTTCAAATCACTGTTCACAAATCACAAGTAATCGAATCAGCGATACTCCAGAGGACATACGGTGTAACCGGTTTTCTGCTGCCCTCCTGGCTTCATCTGGTAGGCGGAAAGCAGAAAACGGTTGCCGTACCAAAAGAGAAGATTAGAGGGATTATATCTACGATTGTCGTAAACCGGCAATTGGATGTTGGTGCTGCGAATTGGGTCTTTCACCTGACAATTGTTGTCTAAAAGCAAGGTGTTGAACTCCCGGGCATACATATAGTATAATAGGAAATCGCCATTTGGCAAACCATTGATTCTCAATTTTTTTAATATATTTGAGTGTAAAGAGAGTCCTTCGTTGTATGGGAATGTGACGTTGGTGAGGAAGACTCCGTTGGTGTCGAAGAAGTGAACATCGGCGCGTTCGTAGCGGTAGCCGTCAAAACGGCGGTCAACGTACCAACCATTGAAGTAGTTGCCGTATTCGGGGTAGAAAAGTTCTGTCACGCAGGTGATTCGACCGTTATAACAATTAGCGTAGGTGGGATAAAAGGTGATGTAATTATAGGGCGCTACGATAATAAGTTTTTTCTCTTGAACGTTAGGAGGTAGTGTTTTGGGAGTGGCGATATCGGCGCAGTAGATCGTTTTGCTTGGTAATACTTTGCGGTTCAGTATATTGACAGGGTGAATGTAAAATGTCTCGTCATCTTCGTAGTAGAGCATTAACATGGAATGGTTTGGCCCGATGGATATCCATTGGGCATGGGTGGCCGGCTCGTTGAGGATGTTGGCGAAGGAGGATTTGCCTTGGAAGTCAGTTTCGAAATACATGGTTCGTCCTCCCGAAGTAAAGCAAATCACCGCATTCCCTTGTGATGTATCGACGGAGGTGCAGAGCACGTTACCTGCGTTTTCCTGGGTGAAGGAGAACGGGATGGGCTGCGTGGCACCTGCCGGCAGATACCAAATGCGGTCACCCTTTTTCTCCATGGTGGAAAAGAGGAGATTTCCGCCGTAATGGTGACAGTCGCCAGTTCCAGCGATAGTGGGAAGTCCGGAAATATCGCGCATCTCAAATTTCTGTTTGTCAAGAAGATAGATCATCAACACGCCCTTGTCGGTGAAGTTCGAACGCTCGTTCACCCGAAAGAGCATTACCAAGGCACCGTTTTCGTAGAACAGAAATTGCTGTTGCCACTCAAGAGGGATTTCCATGATGGTGTCCCATCGCAGTTTCAGCAGCGTGTCGCAATGCGCGAGGGTTATCTGGTGAACCTTTCGGGTCTTCGTCTCTGTGTAGATGCAGAACCCCTTTTCCTCACACGGCATTGTACGCACCTCCTTGACCTTGTTGTCGATGGCAATAGAAAAACTGTTCGGGCCGCTTTGCGCGAAGCCGCCCGAACAGAGTAGGGTGATGAGTACGATTATGGGGAGAAGTGCTTTCCTCATGTATTCGTTTTGAAACCTGAAACTTAAGGTATAAGTCTCAAATCTAAAGTCTTACTTCACGATATAATCGACATAAATCCCCGGTGTGTGAATCTGTTCCATCGGAATGGAGCCGGTGGGGACGAGTTCCTTGGTTTCGAGGATGACGGTGTCGGCAGCGGCGGCCATCATGGGGTTGAAGTTCTGGGTGGTGCCTTTGTAGATGGCGTTGCCCATTTCATCGCAGATGCTGGCGCCGATGATGGCTACATCAGCGTGGAGAGGCAATTCGAGGAGGTATTCCTTGCCATCAACCTCGATTTTGCGCTTGCCGTTTTCGACCACAGTGCCGAGACCAGTCTGGGTGAGCACGCCGCCGAGGCCCGCACCGCCGCAACGAATGCGTTCAGCGAGAGTGCCTTGCGGACAGAACTCGATGTCGAGGGTTTTGTCGTTGAATTGCTGGATGGTGTCGGCATTGGTGCCTATGTGGGAGGCGTAAAGCTTCTTCACCTGCTTGTTGGAGATCAACATACCGATGAATTTGTTGGGATATGCGGTGTCGTTGCAGATCAGGGTAAGGTCTTTCACCCCTTTGTTAGCAATGGCTTCCACCATTTTAACACCCGTGCCGGCGCCCAAGAAACCGCCAATCATCAGGGTCATTCCATCTTTAATGTGCGCAACAGCGTCTTCAATTGAAACTAATTTGCTCATAATGCTTTATCTTTAAATTTGTATTATCAGAAAACGAATTGGCAAAAATACAAAATTTTTTATATCACGGGAGTTTTTATGTTCACACGTTTACAGTCTTACTCAAGCAAGCCTGTAAGCTTCTAAGCATGTAAACGTGTAAACATTTTTTGTACCTTTGCCGCGTCAAATAAAATCGAAAGAAAGAATGCGTAAGGAAGTTGATTTTCTGGTTATAGGTTCGGGTATTGCGGGGCTTTGTTTCGCGCTGAAGGCCGCCAACTACGGCAAGGTCTGCTTGGTTACCAAGGGCAAAATGGACGAAGGATCCACACGCTACGCACAGGGCGGCATCGCCACTGTCATGTACGAGCCTGACGCCTACGAAAAACATATCGAGGACACGATGGTGGCAGGGGATGAACTCTCCGACCGTCATATCGTGGAGCTCACCATCCGCGAAGGTACAGAACGTGTGTTGGAGCTGGTGAATTGGGGTGTCGATTTCGACAAAAACCAAGACGGCACTTTCTCGCTTGCGAAGGAAGGTGGTCACTCCGAATACCGCATCCTCCACAACAAGGACCTTACGGGGCTGGAGATCGAGCAGAAGCTCATTCTGGCAGTCCGCAAGAACCCTAACATCGAGATTTACGAAGACAGGCTGGCCGTGGAAATCATCACCCAGCACCACCTTGGCGTGGAGGTCACCCGTCGCACTCCCGACATCACCTGCTACGGAGCGTACGTCTTCAGTCCCGAAACCAAGCGGGTTCACACAATTTTGGCGAAGGTGACGATGATGGCCACCGGCGGCATCGGCAACGTCTATGAGCACACCACCAACCCGCGTGTCTCCACTGGCGATGGTATCGCGATGGTTTATCGTGCCAAGGGTGCGGTGCGCGGCATGGAGTTCGTGCAGTTCCATCCGACCTCGCTTTATAACCCGAAGGATTCCCCCTCTTTCCTCATCACTGAAGCCATGCGCGGCGCGGGCGCCATCCTGCGCGACGGCAATGGCGTGGCCTTCATGGAGAAGTACGACCCGCGCGGCTCTCTCGCCCCCCGCGACATCGTGGCCCGCGCCATCGACTCCGAAATGAAGCGACAGGGTGTTGATCACGTCTTCCTCGATCCATCCCCGATTCCGTCAAAAGAGATTTTCGAACATTTTCCCAACATTTACGCTAAATGCCTCAGTATAGGCATCGATATCACCAAAGAGATGGTTCCCGTGGTGCCGGTGGAACACTACTCCTGCGGCGGCATCCAGACCGACGAATGGGGTGAGACCTCCATCCGCAATTTGTTCGCCTCCGGAGAGTGCGCCTCGACGGGGTTGCATGGTGCCAATCGTTTGGCTTCTAATTCGTTATTGGAAGCAGTCGTCTTCTCGCACCGCGCCTGTGTCAAAGCCGTGGAGATGCTGCCCACTCTTGACATCTGCCGCGAGGTGCCCGACTGGGACAGCGAAGGCACCGTCCTCAACGAGGAGATGGTGCTCATCACGCAGGAGCGCAAGGAGCTGCAGACCATCATGAGCAGCTATGTCGGCATTGTCCGTTCCGACTTGCGTTTGCAGCGCGCCTTCGACCGCCTCGAAATCCTCTACCGCGAAACTGAAGACCTCTACAAGAAGTCGGTGGTTATACCGGAAATCTGCGAACTGCGCAACCTCATCAACATCGGGTATCTCATCGTGCGCCATGCCATGGCTCGCAAAGAGAGCCGTGGCCTCCACTACTCCCTCGACTATCCCCATAAAATTTAAAAAATCATAGAATAGTCTCGAAGAGACATAACGCACGAAGTGCTAATAACCCCGCACAAGCGGAGCGCAGTGTGGGGGTCACCTAAAAACCTAACAATTATGAATTTAGAAGGAAGAAGAACAAGTTCAAACGTAGAAGACCGTCGGAGAGTCTCTGGCGGCACTGTGGCTGGCGTAGGTATCGGCGGCACATTGATTGTAGTGTTGCTCTCGATGTTCTTGGGACGTAACCCTCAGGATGTATTGCAACAGATCCAATCACAGAATGTTACAACCACAGAGAGCCAACGTGAGTTCACTAAGGAAGAGCAGGAACTGGCGGAGTTTGCCAGCAAGATTCTCGCCAGCACAGAAGATGTCTGGACCGAAGTGTTCAAGAGCATGGGCAGAACCTACCGTGCCCCCAAGATGGTGCTCTATACCGATGCGGTGCAGTCAGGTTGCGGCAATGCCACCTCGGCAGTCGGGCCGTTTTACTGTTCTGCCGACGAGTGCCTGTACATAGACCTCAGCTTTTTCAGTACGATGAGGCAGCAGTTGGGCGCTGACGGCGATTTTGCCTACGCTTATGTGATCGCGCATGAGGTGGGACACCACGTTCAACATCTGTTGGGCACCCTCGACCAGGCGCATGCGCAGATGTCGCGCATGAACTCTGCAGACGCCAACAAAGTGAGTGTGCGTATCGAACTGCAGGCCGATTTCTACGCTGGCGTGTGGGGTTATTACGAAAACAAGACTTTCAAGTCTTTGGACGATGGTGACTTGCGTGAGGCTATCGAGTGCGCGGCGGTCATTGGCGACGACTACCTGCAGAAGAAGGCCACGGGCGGTTTCAATCCCGAATCATTCACTCACGGCTCCAGCGATCAGCGCATGAAATGGCTGAAGCTCGGTCTCACCACCGGCGACATGAGTCGTGGCAACACCTTCAATATCCCGGAAAGCCAATTGTAGCTGTTTGATTATTATTTGAGGATTTACTTTTCGTTTTTCCTTAAATATTCTTCCGCATATTGGTAAAATTTGCGGGCCATTTCATGATTGTGTCTTTTTTCAGCCTCCTTTGCAATGCTGATGTAGGAGTCATAAACGCCTTCGCGTGAGAGGAGGATGCCTTTGTAGTAGTCATCATTGCAGTAACCGCTGGGCATGTTGTTACAGAAATGTTCGAGGGCAAGGAAGACCTCCAAAGCTTCGGCCGAACGACCTTCCTTTACCAAATCGCTACCGTGTGTGTAGAGCCGGTCGTAGAGTACCAACGTGAAGTCGGAGACAGCCATCTCCTGATTTTCGTTGAGGTTGGTCTGCGAATAGACTTGGTGGATGAGATCGACGCAGGGCTGAAATTGCCGCTGGGCGAGCAAAATCTTGCACTTCAGCAAGAGAGCGTCGGGGTTTTCTGGGTTGTATTGCAGGGCGCGTTCAAGGTTGTACATCGCGCTGTTGGTGTCGCGGAAAGCCATCTCCTCCTCCGCACGAAGATAGAATTCCTGATCCACCACCGCCTTGTGCGCGGCGAAAATGTCGTGCATCTGTAGGGCTTTACTATGAACGTGCCTGAAAGCCTGTTTTGTGGAGTAAAAGTCCGTGCGCGGACTTTGTGCCAGGGTCGTGTTCAGCTGTCGATCCACCTTGTCCATTTCCTTGAGGATATCCTGCAGGAAAAGGTAATGCAGCGAAACGATTTCCGGGTTTGCGTAGTCGAGTTCCCCCAGACGCGTGTTCCATCGATAGAACTGCGCGGGCAGGGAATCGGCGGGAACAGGCTTCTGCGCCCGAAGTTCGAGAGCCACCAGCAATAGGAGAATGAGCAGGATCCTTGTTCTCATTCTTAAACGGTCAATGGTTCTTAATAGGGCGTCGTGAAGACGCATAATTTGGTGTCTCCAAAATGCCCTTGATCCGAAATTACTTGATGAAATCCTGAATTATCTTCTCCAGTTCTGCTTCCGATGGTGCGCCGACCATCTTGCCCGGTTGTGCGTTGGGCTTGAAGAAGAATAGGGTGGGGATGCTGCTGATGCCGAGGGCCTGGCAGATATCCTGTGCCTTATCGACATTCACTTTGTAGATGATGAGCTTACCTTTGTACTTCTCGGCGAGGCGCTCGGTGGCAGGCTTCAGTTGCATGCAAGGACGGCACCAGTCGGCGTAAAAATCCACCATACAAGGCGTTTGACCTTTGTAACGTAATCCCCTCGCTTGGTCGATGTCGGTGATCTGTTCTAAAAACTCCGAAGCGGTCAGAGCGATGACCTTGCCGGAGAGGTCTTCATTTTTTTTCTGTTTGCCGTCGTCTTGGGACGGATTGAGGTAGTCGTAACTGTTCCCGGTGGTCTCTTTCTGGACTTGGGCAGTCGTCTCTTGTTTGGCTTTTTGTCCGCAGGCGGTGAGAATCAGCGCTGCGCAGAAGATGGTGAGAAGTTGTTTTTTCATATTTTTTTGTTTGATGACCCCACGATGCGGCTGTCGCTGCGGAGTAGAAATTCGGTTCAACGAGCACCGTCAAAAAGGTTTGTCGGCGCCGGGATTAAACGTGAACATGCCTCGCGGCATATCGGTGGCAAAAATATGCTTTTTTTCAATATGTAAACATACCCTACAAAAAGGGGCTGTTCACAAGCAAGGTGAAAGACTCGTCACGGTGTGTGTTGTCCGAGGTTCCGCCACACGGGTGTTGCCTGCCGTGGCCACGGATGGCTGGGAGTGTGGCGGAGTGACGGTTGGGTTGCCGGGGCGGATCTCTTGCCGGACAAAGCCTTGAAAGAACGGTTTTGCCGGTCCGCGGCGGGGGACAAAGCCCGGTGGGAGGGAGCGACCTCGCAGTAGGCATGTCCCGCAGGGACAGAAGCCCGGTAGGAAACGGAAGCGGCGCGGGGATCCCGAAGCCCCTTCAGGGGCGGGGCACATCTCCGCGGATCGCGCGAGTCGCACGAGTTTCCGCGGAGAGGGGCTGCGGGGAGCGGCGGGCGATATGGTAGGGGGCGGTTCATCGGCGGCTTTCTTGCGGGGCGAAGATACGATTATTGTAAATTTGTCTGACTTTCTGTCCTTAATTTGTTTAATTCGAAATAAATTTCTTCCAATTGATGAGTGTTCCAGCCGCAAGTGTCATGTAGCACGGCCATGTTTTTAAATCCCTTTCTGCGGAAGCGCAGAGAACTCCAATATAGAGACGTGCTCCAGCGTGACATGATAGACTTGAAATTCTTTCTTTCTGAGCTATAAGAATAATCCAACTTGTTTTCGCCAAAATAATACGTGATTTCTCTTTTCCAAAAGAACAAAGGATAATGTATAATAGTTATCTTTTTTCTTCACTGTGAATAATAACGGTGTCAACCATGGTGCCTACAGTATTATATGCGTTAAGTAACATCGGGGGCAGAAAGCCTAACCAGGCAATGTTATCAGAACAATCGCTAACTACTCACTGCTAACTACTAACTGTTTGAATACATTGCCGCGTTCCTCGAAATTCTTGAACTGGTTGTAGCTGGCGGCGGCAGGGGATAGGAGGACGACACCATGTTCGGGGGTCTTCTCGTAGGCGAAGCGAACTATTTCCTCATAGTCGTCGGTTTCAATGAAATGGGTGGGCATCGCGTTTTGTTCGCGGCACATCTCCAACATGCGATGGCCAGCAGGACCTGTGAAGGCGATGTTCTGTATCGGATTCTCTTTGAGGTAGTCGATAAGTACTTGGTAATCAATGCCTCTGTCGTAACCGCCGAGGATAATGGTCTCCACGCCACGCAGCGCCTTCACAGCGGCAATGGCCGATTCAGGGATGGTGGAGATACTGTCGTTGTAAAATTCGATGCCCTTGAATTCTCCAATGAACTCGATACGGTGTGGCAACCCTTTGAAAGTCAGCAGTGCATCCATGATGTCCTTGTGCTTGATTCCCATACGACGGGCAATGGAGATGGCTGCCATAATGTTGAAATAGTTGTGCGTGCCAGGCAGGTTTTTGTAGTTGAGCAGGTCATATTCATCCACAATTTCTCCGTCGTTCATGAAACGGATGAGGTGGTTGTTACAGCGCGCGTGCAGCCCTGGATGAATCTGTGTGCCGAAAATACAAGTGTCACTTTCGGGTTTGTTGCCCTTCACCCAACCCGGAATATGCTCGTCGTCACCGTTGTAAACCAAGAAGTTGCCCTTCTGCTGGAACTTGAAGATATTGGTCTTCGCGTTTTGGTAGTTGTTGAAGGAGTTGAAATGGTCGAGGTGTTCCTGAAAGATGTTCAACAGCACGGCATAGTCGGGTGAATGATGCACGAATTCCAATTGATGCGCAGAGAGCTCCGCTACGACAAGTGATTCAGAGTCAAGCTGTTCCACGATGTCGAAGAAAGGTGTTCCGATGTTTCCAGCAAGGAAAACGTTTCCGCGTGTATGCTCAAGGATATGGTAAATCAACGAGGCCGTAGTGCTCTTGCCTTTGGTTCCAGTGATGCCAATAATCTGCTGATGGAAGTATTCTAAAAAGAGGTTGGTTTGTGAAGTGATTCGCTCATTGTCAACATAATAATCCAGCATGTTGAAACTAATGCCTGGACTTTTGAAAATCAGGTCATATTGGTTCAGATTGCGATCGTAGTCTTTCCCCTTGATGATTTTGAGATGCTTGTCGTCCGCAAAATCGTCGGTGTTAAGGTTTTCGTTACCGTCGGAGACCACCAGCTTCATTTTCGGGAAATGACGACGGATGAAACGGTAGGTGGAAATGCCCTCCTTGCCAAATCCAAGGATGATAACTTTTTGGTTTTTAATTCTTTCGAGAAGATTCTCTAAGGCCATAATGAGGTTTTGGTTTGAAAATGCGAAAATATGATTTTTTGAGAAAAGTCTCAAGTCTTCAAGGTTTGTACTTAGCGGCTTCCGCTTCGTCGCCCTTGTCCAAATACATGTAATACAGGTTTTGGCGGATGTTTTCGTTGTCAGGGGAAAGCTCGTAAGCGTGCAGGAGGCAGCGTTCAGAGTTGGCAAAATCCTTCTTGATGGCGTAGCAGATGCCCATATTTTCCCAAGAGCTGGAGAAATCGGGATTTTCGGCCACAATTTCTTCGAAAATCTTGATGGCATCGTCCAAACGACCATACCCTCTGCCTAATACGTTGCCTTTCACATTTTTAGCCACTACATTGTCGGGATCATTTTCCAGAATTTTGTTGATCTCTCGCCAAGCCTCATCGACCTTGCCTTGGTTGAGCAATTCGTTCACGGGATCGAGTTCGTGCGCTTTTTGGGAGTTCGTCGCTATATCGAGGAGATTTTGCCCTTGAGGATTCTCCGGGTCGATGAGCACGGCGTTCTGTGCTGCTTGCAAGGCGAGGTCTGGACGATCGTCTAAGTATGCTAACTCGCTGAGTAACAGATATGCGTTAAGCGCATGGTTATCCAATTTCAACGCTTTGTCAAGGTAGTTGTAGGCATTCCGCTTGTCACGTTCCTTATGACTTTTCTTCCAAATCTGCAAACAGCTGCCACCTGCCGAAATGTTGCACTTGATATTGTTTTCGGAGGTCTTCACATCAGTCAGGAAAAGTGTGAAATCATCTTTCCAGGTGAAGTTGCGTGTGAAAGTTTTGATTCCTAACAGTAGGCATATCAGGCAAGTAATGCCTACGGATGTCTTTTGCAATACAACCGTTTTGGACGTCGCTAACAGGTAAATCCACCAACCCACTAACAAAGTGAATCCAGCAGACGGCATAAAAACAAATCGTTCGTTCATGAAAGTACCCACATTGAAAAACAGGTTGGAGGTGATGGAGAAGGTTAAGACAAAAAAGAGGATGGCGTATGCGGGGACGCTCTTCTTTCTCAGATTCCAAATGCCGTAAACTATCAGCGCAAGGCATCCGATGAGTATCAGCCATACCAATGGATTGCTGAAATCGGTGATGGTGATTTGGTGCGGATAGTAGTCGTGGGTGAGAGGGTGGGGGAAAAAGAGTAATTTAAGATATATTCCCCAGGTGATCAGAGTGGTGGCAATCTCTTGTGCTCGTGTGGAATGGACGAACGGATTATTGAGAATGTTACTGGTGGTGTCTGCAGGCATCATACCACCTAACACCTGCGCACGCGCCCAGATGAAAAAAACGCTACCTAACAACATGGGAATCAATGTGATGAAGTAATCAACTGGACGTTTTTTATCGTTCTTGTAATAATAGAGAGACAAGGGCATCACGGCGAGGAAAGTGATGGTGTTCTCTTTGGAAAATATGCCGAAAGTAAATGCCAAGAAGCATAGTATCAACCAGTACCATTTTCGGGTATCTACATATTTCAAGGAGCAAAGTAGTGCAGTGACAGCACCGAGCATCGCGAAAATTTCGTCCCGACCTTTGACGTTGGCTACCGCTTCGGTGTGGATGGGGTGCACGGCGAACAGCAGAACAGCGAGAAAGGGCAGCGACTGATACCACTTCTCCCCCTTAAATTGCGGGAAGATGCGCGAGAGAACTTCGTAAAGGAGCAGGCATAAAAGTATGAAATAGAGCATGTTCATGAGATGGCACACGAACGGGAGGGGCGTTTCGTAGAAGTAGGCCTCGTTCTCGGCCTTATGGAGGTTGTAATAGTCGTCCAAATCACCGATTTTCTCGCGGATATTCTTTCCAAATAACTGAAACTCGATCATATATGTAAGTTGCGACATGGGGCGGTAGCGTCCGCCGGCCACGATGGATTTGTCGGAGCCGAAATAGCCCGAAAAGGTGTCCTCGGTAAAGATACTTTTCACGGACTCCCATCCCCCTTTGATGGTGTATTGGCTCTCGAGGATGACCATGCGGTCGTCGAGCGCAAAGTGCAATGTGAGGGTGTTGGCGTAGCAAAGGAGTGCTAAGGCGATGATGATGAGGTGGTGGGTCTTTTTCATGTTTCAAGTTTCAAGTTTCAAGTTTCAGGTTCCAGGTTTCAGGTTGGACGTTAATCTGAAACTTGAAACGATTTATATAATAGATTGTCGGATTCGGATTAACTTGGTGAGAAGCGGTCGAAGTTGGTCAAGTGGTAGCATGTTAGCGCCGTCGGAGAGGGCTTTGGCAGGTTCAGGGTGGGTTTCCAGGAAAAGGCCGTCGAAGCCGACTGCTACTCCCGCGCGGGCAATGGTCTCGATGAGTTCGGGTCGGCCACCAGTGACGCCAGATGGCTGGTTGGGCTGCTGCAACGAATGGGTGCAGTCGAGGATGACTGGACAGTGGTTTTCCTGCATGGCCTTCACGCCACGGAAATCGACGATGAGGTCCTGGTAGCCGAAAGAGGTGCCGCGCTCGGTGAGCATCACGTGGGGGTTGCCAGCATCGCGCACCTTTTCCACAGCGTTGCGCATCGCCTCTGGCGACATGAACTGCCCCTTCTTGATGTTGACGGTTTTGCCCGTCTTGGCTGCGGCCACCAACAGGTCGGTCTGCCGACATAGAAATGCTGGAATCTGCAGAATGTCAGCAACTTGCGAAGCCCATGCGGCCTCTTCATTGGCGTGAATGTCCGTCACGATGGGCACGTGAAGCTCGTCTTTCACCTTCTGAAGCACCGATAACGCCTCTTCGTCTCCAATGCCTGTGAAGGAGCGTAGCGACGACCGGTTGGCCTTCCGGTAAGAAGCCTTGAAACAAAACGGGATGTCCAATGCACTACATATCTCATTAATTTCACGAGCGATACGTAAGGTGATCCCCTCGCCCTCCACTACACATGGACCCGCTATCAGGAAAAAGTTTGCGTTTTCGTGGTCGGCGCCAGCCAACCGTAATATCTCAGGAATCATATCTTCGTCGATTTTGGCGGCAAAGGTACATTTTTTTCACGAGGTGACGACCATAGCAAAGAAATTGTATTTTTGCAGGTTGTTAAAATTGACTAATGATATGAAGCGTAGTTTATGGATTGTTTTGTTGGCATGTGCCTGTTTTTTAGGATTTTCATGTCAGAACAGT
>CAMJXE010000032.1 GCA_946409645.1 uncultured Bacteroidales bacterium | reverse complement strand
GGCTTCGCACTTTTTCTGCAATTTGCACTTTTGTTTACAAAAACGGCAGCTTTTGAATCGAAATATATCATTTTTATATATTTGATTTTTAATAAGTTAAATATCATTTGCCATTGATTTATTAGAAATGATTTTGTATGTTTGTCGGCGGAAATAATTAAAGAGAAATGAATTCAGAATATGCAAACAACTTTGAAGACCTTAGCAAACTGATTTATATCGTACGCGGAGTCATGGTGATGCTCTATGCTGATTTGGCATCAATCTATGGTTACACCACAAAAGCATTCAACCAACAAGTAAAAAATAACATCGAAAAATTCGATGCTGATTTTCGGTTTCAATTGACCAAAAATGAATATGAAGAAATTTTGAGGTCAAAAATTTTGACCTCAAAACAGAGCGCAACCAACTAATTATCAATAACCAACAATCCAGACTTAAATGAGGGTGTGTCAAAAGTCCAAAAATCGGCATTTTTCGATTTGTAACTATTTGATAATCAAATAGCAGTTTTTACCAAAACAGACTTTTGACACACCCTCATGATGGCTCAACTCCTATTACAAAGTTAAGCTCAAAAAGTCGTTTTTTTGTACCACCACAGGCAAGCATTTCGCAAGCATTTCGCAAGGCTTTCGCAAGGATATGGCAAGGGGTAAGCAAGGAGAAACCCTTGCCAAAGCCTTGCCATATACTGTTCAAACAGTGCTCTATGTGGGTTCAATGGCTTGCCAGCGCGAATTGAACACCATCATTCTAAAACGACAGCGGACTCTGCAGGTCTAATTGGCACCCTATTTCAATATCACGCGCACACCCACATAACCCATGATGCCTGTGATGGGCATATAGACCATCGTGGCGTCGAAGTATTCGCCGAAAGGATTCTCGGCTTGCACAATCGGGTCTTTTTGCTTGACATTCAAGAGGTTCTCGCCACCTGCGTAAATCTCCCATCGGCGGAATTTCTTGGTAATCTGTGCATTGAGCAGGCAGTACGGCTTCGACATCTCGGGACGACGGTACGGCTCAGGACTGTTTTGCGTGTTCGGCAGCGGCATCGGACCGAAAACCTGGAAGTTGACGTTGAACTTCCACTTGTCGTAAGGGGTGCTGTAGTTCAGGTTGATGAGCGCCTTGTGAGGACTCATCATGTCCTTCTGCCGCATCACCCCGTTGCGCATGTAGCGCACGTCGTTGTAACGGTAGGCCAACAGGATCTCAAAACGCTGCAACGGCTTGAGGGTCAGCTCGATCTGCGCGGAATGCGAGCGCGAACGGTTGTGGTAGCCGTTGTATTCGCCGTTCAAGGCATAGTAATGCACCGCGTGCACGCTCTCGTCCAAATCCACAATCATCTGCTGCACGAAGTAGGTGTAGAAGTAATCGACGGCCAACGAGGCTTTTCCGCCCGGCATATTGAACTGCCACACCGCACTCGCACCGGCGTTCCACGCCTCTTCGGGCTTGTCGGGGCCGTCGAAATGAAGCGTGCGCGACGAGAGCATCAGCGACTGGTTCTCGGCGAAGAAATGGGCGTTTCGATAGCCTTTTCCGGCAGATGCGCGCAACGACAAGTCCTTGGTTGCCTGCCATTTGAGATGCACACGCGGCGTCCAGAAAAGCTGATTGTCATTGGTCCAGATACTGTAATGCGATTTGTCGCGAACCATATTATAGTCCAAGCGCATACCCGCCATCACCACCAACTTCGGGTCAATGATGTAGGCATACTCGGCAAAAACACCGGGGATCAGATCGTGGTGATGCGGCCGGTCAAAATAAAACAAATCCGCCCTGTCTTCATAAAGCTCATTCAAACAATCGAACTGCAAGCTGCCGCCCGCAGTAAGTTTATGTCGTTCATTCGCACCGAACTTGTTGGAATATAAAACATTAGCATAAACACTATGCTGATTTCCATCGTAAAGTTTCCCTAATCCGTAGTTGGAATTGAGCCAATGCCCCGTGTAGGAGAGAATCGTCCCGATGCTCTCATGCTCGCCATTCAACAGAAAACCGTTTTTGGTGATGACATCCACGCGTTTGTTGTCAGCAGTGAAACCATATACAAGATGCAGCAAATCGGAATTCGGATTAAAGTTCATCTGCCCACCAAAACGGTTGTCCCACACAAAATCGATCATCGTGCGGCCCTCCATTATGGGAGCCTTGTAGTCCCAGCGGTTCATCACATTGACCTGCCGGCTGCGCGGCACATCCATGAAACCGTCGTGGTTCATGTCCATCTTCAGGAACTGATCGGCCAGGAAGACAAGGAAATTGGTGCTCACCTTCTCGTCCTTGCCCACGGGGATGCGGGTGTTCATGGCAAGTTCCCCCTTGCCCATCGAATTGGCGTAGAAGTTCATGAAGAAGCGTTCCAGATTGCTCTCTGGCTTTTTGTAGTCGATGTTGATCTGCCCCGTGATGGCTTCGAAACCGTTCACCACCGAGGATGTCCCTTTCGATAGGCTGATGGATTCCATCCACGAGCCGGGAATAAAGCCAAGTCCGAACTGGTGGGAAAGAAGACGGATATAAGGGACATTTTCCAGCAGAATCTGGCTGTAGGTGCCGGCGAGACCGAGCATGGAGATCTGCCGGGCGCCGCTCACCGCGTCGGGGAATTCGGAATCAATGGCCACGCTGCTCTCGAAGCTCTCGGCAAGGTTGCAACACGCTGCGCGGCGCAGACCTTCCGTGCCAATAATCTGCGTCAGAATCGGTTGCACGGAAATATAAGAACCGTCACGAGCCACGATGCTCACCTCGTTCAGATTGTGAGCCGTGGTCAGGAAGACGGTGATGTAGTTCTGACCGCGCGGAATCACCACGGTGTCCGGCACAAAAGTCGGGAAAGAGATGACCAACGTGTCGGTCTTAGTGCGGTTAAGGGTGAACTTTCCATCGACACTGGTGTGCGCCCCGATACCGGTGTGCAACCACTGCACCGCTGCATTCGCCACACTCACCGTGTCGCCGCTCTCGCTAATCTGAAATACCTTACCCGTCAATGTTGATTGCGCAACACCCAGCCCAAACAGGCACAACAATACCCCTGATAATACGATTCTCCGCATCATTATCCATTATCAATCATCAGACATTCATTCTATATGGTGTTATCCACCGGCAATATGATCCAGCAGATCAGATAGAACCAAAATCCCACCGTGCCGCACAGCAACATCAGCACGAAAAGGATGCGGAAGACGTTGGAATCGACATCGAAATAGTTGCCCAGACCGCCGCAGATGCCCGCGATTTTGCTGTCCGTTTTACTTCTAAACAATGTTTTGTGAGCCATATTTAAAGGGTTTAAGGGTTAGGGTTTAAGGTTTTAAGATGAGATGATGAGAAAATTAGGAGATTAATGGTTACAGCGGCAAAAATACGAAAAATATTTTGCAACCGAGTTGCATTTTTATATACTAACTGCTAACTGCGATACCAGTCGGTCGATGTCACCTGCCCCGATGGTAAGCAGTACATCGGGACGATGGCTGCACACGTATGGTAGAACCTCGTCTTTCTGCAAGAGCAACTTTTTGGGATTGTGCATTTTACCGAGAAGAAATTCGGAAGTGATGCCATCTATGGGTTTCTCGCGAGCGGGATAGACAGGCAACAGTATCGGAACATCCAGCAAGTCGAGCACTTCCGCGAACTCGTCGGCAAAGTCGCGGGTACGAGTGTAGAGGTGCGGCTGGAAAATCCCGCATATCAGCTTGTTAGGATAGATGCTACGCACCGCCGTGATGAAGGAACGCATCTCATTGGGATGGTGCGCATAATCGTCAATATAGACGAAATCCGGACGGCGCACGACATAGTCGAAACGACGTTTCACACCAGCGAAACTACTGATTTTGTGTCGCAACAGCTGCTCATCAACTTGCTGAATGCCAAATGCTTCGACAACGGCAGCAATGGCAGCCGTGGCGTTTAGCACATTGTAACGACCGGGAGCAGGCAATTGCCAATCCAACAGATCGCCGTAGGGTGTATGTAACGAAAAAGTGGTATATTCTTGCTGATATTCAATGTCGTACGCACAATAGTCAGCATCTGGTACCGTACCGTAAACTCGTTTCCCAGAATGCGTAACATACTGTGCCACAGCCTCCTCCACAATAACCGCACGTTTCGTCTGTGCAGCGAACTGTTGAAATGCACCACGCAAGTCTTCCACATCATGGTAGATGTCCAAATGATCAGCATCCATGGAGGTGATAACGGCGACTTCAGGATGCAAGGTCAGGAAAGAACGGTCGAACTCGTCAGCTTCAACCACTGCCGTGCGTGGGTTGGGAGCACATACATAGTTGTCGTTCAGATTCTTAGCAATACCACCGATAAAAGCGGCCATTGGTTCCTCTGGCCACAACAGATGTGAAATCATCGAGGTTGTGGTGGTTTTGCCGTGCGTGCCTGCCACTGCCAAAGTCTTCAACTCATCGGTGATGTGGCCTAACACCTGAGAACGCTTGTACATCGGGAGCCTCTTCTTTACAAAATATTGGTATTCAACGAAATCCTTCGGGACAGCGGGAGTATATACCACGAAATCCACCGTTTCGGGAATCTGCTGAATGTCGCCTTCGAAATGGATTTTTGCCCCTTTCTTCTGGAGCATTTCTGTCACGGGCGACGGTGTGAGGTCATAACCCAAAACGTCATCCCCGTTTTGCATAAAATATTGTGCGATAGCACTCATTCCAATGCCGCCGATGCCTAAAAAGTATATCGTTCTATTTTTCATAAATCAGGAAAACTGTTCTACGGTTTTTGGCGCGGCCCGCCTCCGTATTGTTGGGAGCGATGGGCATCGACTCGCCATAACCCTTGTATCTCAATCGGTTGGCAGGAATTCCCTGCGATACTACATAGTCATAAACTGACTTGGCACGGTTTTCAGACAGTCGCAGGTTGTCGTCATCGCGACCTATATCGTCTGTATGTCCCTGAATTTCAACCTTGACGGTAGGATTCTCTTTCAAGAACTCGATAAACATCGCCAACAGAACCTTCGATTCTTGCGTGAGACTATAGTCGTTGGTTTCATAGTGGATGTCGCGCAAATCGCAAACTTTGCCTGTTTCCACCGCCTTCACTTCGGCATCTTTCTCAATCACCTCTTTGGTGATTTCTTCTGGTTTAATAATTTGTGTATCAAACGAATACCCCTCTTTTTTAACATTTAGAATAAGAGGTTGGGGAGCCTCGTGATGCACCTCTGCAGCCACCGCATAATTGCCCGTATTCGCGCTCACAATACCCGTGGAAACCACATTGGCGTTGGTGTCGCGAATTTCGACCACCGCATTCTCCAGATTGCCTTCATCGACGTTGACCTTGCCTTTCACGATGACCATCGAATGGGGACGCGCCTCCTCATACAGCTCGAATTCGTAGATATTCCAATCCTTATCGCCGTAATTATTGGAGGAAAAATAACCGGTTTTCCCATCCAAGCTCACAAAGAAATCCACCTCATCATTCTCAGTATTAATGGGATATCCAATATTCTTAGGCTCTATCCACTGCTTTTTGTCATTCATCTTGGAATAGAAGATATCCTGACCGCCAAGGCCATCGTGACCGTTGGAGGAGAAATAGAGGGTTTTGCTGTCGGTATGTAAGAAAGGGGAACGCTCATTTTTGGCAGTATTGATAGTCGCTCCCATGTTGACGGGATCGTTCCAAGAGCCGTCGCTCTTGCGCGTAGAATACCAGATATCAGAACCGCCATATCCTCCCGGACGGTCGCTGGCGAAGAAAAGCACTCTGCCATCAGAGCTCAGTGAAGGCTGCGACTCCCAACTGTCGTTGCGGTTGATTTTGCCTGGCAAAGGCTTTGGTGTTGACCACTCAAATCCGTCATACTCAGAATAATAAAGATCGTAATTCGGGTAAGTGCCGCCCGATAGCTTGACCGTGTGCCGCTGGGTGAAAATCAGCAAGTCATTGGTGATGGTGATGGTCGGACTCCCCTCGCCTTCCGCATTGTTGAACGGTAGGGGCAGTGCATCACCCTCGCCAAACTGGCCACCTCGCTTCTCGCTACAGCTGAAAAACTCCTTTTGGACCTTACCTTGTGAGAATGGGCCACTGTCGGCCACATATTTGCGACGAGTGAAATAAAAGAGATGACCGTCGGGCGACAGCGTGCCGAGATACTCGTCGGCTGAAGTCGAAATATTGGGCACAGGCTTCGGGTCGAACGGCACAGGACTATTGAGGATATTGTCGTAAAAATGAGCCTTTTTCAGGATCAGCTGAGCTTCGTTAATCTTATCAGCATCAAAAAGATCCTGATTCTCGACAATCACCTTCGCGAACTTCACAGCATCGGGGAAAAGCTCGTTGAAATAGGCGATTTGCGCGGCGTAAAGGTTACAATGAGGCTTATAATACGGACAAACTTCATAAATGCGGTTGAATGCCGCCAACGCCTTCTTCACATCCGACTTGTCTTTCTTCTTGGAAAAGTAACCATTGTCTTTCAGCGGCAGGTAATAACCCAGCGCATAATAATAGTTAACATCCAAATAATCAGGATGTTCTGACAAAATCTCTTCGTACAATTCGTACGCTTCTTCCTTCTTCCCCGACTTGTGATAATCCCGAGCTTTTTTAAAAAGTTTCTCGCTATTTTTATCCATCGTCTGCTTACACGGATCCTCGTCCTGCGCGTATATGGCGCAGGTGAGTCCCATCAGGAACGTGAACAGTATGAGCGAGATGCGATTCATTACAAGGAATTCTGATACTTATATTACTACCCCGCCCTTCGGGCACCCCTTCTAAAATAGAAGGGGAATTGGGGTCGCCCGTAAACTATTGCCTGTTGCCTAATTTTCCTTAATCACCGTTTCGGCAGCTTCGATGATCTTCATGAAGTCATCGGGTTTGAGGGAGGCACCGCCGATGAGACCGCCATCGACATCGGGTTGGCTGAAGAGTTCGAGGGCATTCTTGCCGTTGCAGCTACCGCCATAAAGAATATATGTATAGACAGCGAGCTCTGTGCCGAATTTCTTCTCAATGAGTGAGCGGATGAAGGCGAGCATCTCTTGTGCCTGAGCGGGAGTTGCCGTTTCTCCTGTTCCAATAGCCCAAATGGGTTCGTAGGCAATCATTGTGCGTTCCAACTGCTCGGGTGTGAGGGTGCAAATGGTCGCTTCGATCTGTTTCTGCACGATTTCGAAATGCTTACCTGCTTTACGCTCTTCCAACGTCTCGCCGCAGCACATCACCGGAACGATCTGGTTGTCAAGGAGTCGGTGCATCTTCTTGAGCACGATTTCATCGGTCTCGCCGAAGTACTTGCGACGTTCTGAGTGACCCACGATGCAAAAATCGACCTCCATGGAGGCAAGCATCTCGGCGGAAATCTCGCCGGTATAGGCTCCGTTTTCAAACTCGCTCACATTCTGCAAGCCGGCATAGAAATGGTTTTCTTCGAGGCTCGCATGGTCGGTGACCAGTTCCGCATAGACGGCGGGCGGGCAAAGCACGACTTCCGTTTGCAGCTGATAATCAGCAAGATTCTCTTCAATTTTGGTAATAAGGTCTTCCGCTTCTTCGAAGTCCTTGTTCATTTTCCAATTTCCAATTACGATTTTCGGTTTCATTTTTCGATTATTTAAAATTATATACTATTACTGCAAGTAAAAAGTTACCCTTTATTCCATCCTGACCACCTTGATATCTTCCACATTCAGTCGTACTATGAGCCATGCGACGAGCCGCTTTTCTGCTTCCTTGTGGTGACGGCCATCCTTCCATTTCAGATAGATTACCGGCATATTCGAATGATCGAGAGTCTCTGTATTATAACTCCGCATTTCAGCGATAGCAACACTTTCTATTTCAGGATATTGTGTATGTATTTCCTTTACAATCTGGCTAACAATTTCAGACGTGCCACTCGACACTTCCACCTGCGCACGCAGTTGATTAATGATAGAATCCTTCTGTGCAATTTCGGCATCCTTTTTGTCGATAATATCCTCTATCAGCTGGGCTTGCTGGGTGATGTCCATCATGGTTTCGGGCTGACGAACCACTAATTTGGCATGTTCCAAACCATAGACGGTTTGCATGAGCGACTGCATCTTGGTGATATCTTCATTCGAGAGGGGTTTGCCGACCACTCGCAACTTCACCTCCTGTTTGTCACGTGCATATTCGCTGGAATACCCAATCAGCTGCACATTTTCGAAAGTTTTGGTTTGTTGGATGTCACTGACAAACTTGTTAGCTTGGCTCTTGAAGGCGGTTTCGCGCACGAGGTTGATGGCCATGAAGACACTGGGAATCATCACGAGGATGGCAAACAGGTAGATCATTCGCCGCACAGCGACAAGCCGTTTGTCGCTCACGTATCTTTTCTGCGGGAAGCCGAGGAAGCGAACCATGATGAAGGTGGCCAGCGCAATGAAGAAGGAGTTGATGAAGAAGAGGTAGAGGGCTCCGCCGAAGAATCGGGGTTGCCAGGTGGCGAACCCGTAGCCGGCGGTGCATAGCGGCGGCATCAACGCGGTGGCGATGGCGACACCGGAGATCACCGTGAAGGGCTGGCTTTTTCGTGAAGTGGCCACAATACCCGCCAAACCGCCGAAAAAAGCAATAAGGACATCGTAAGTGGTGGGGCGTATGCGCGCAAACAACTCAGACTGAGCCTCGTTCAACGGGGAAATCAGGAAATAGAGGGTAGATGTAACCAAACTGATGCCCACCATAATGAAGAAGTTGCGCAACGACCGACGCAAGAGCTCCACATCGATGGTGCCGACGGAAAGGCCTATCCCCACGATAGGTCCCATGATGGGAGAAATCAACATGGCACCGATGATGACCGCCGTGGAGTTCATGTTCAATCCGACGGAAGCCACAATGATAGCGAACGCGAGCACCCAGACGTTCACGCCACGGAACTCCACACTGCTGGAAATGTTCTCCACGGTGGATTCATAGTCAGTGTCGTCCTTCAAATGGGTATATTCCAGCACTTTATACCAAAATGCACGCACCCACACGTTGATAGCGTGGTACTTCTTGGCGGGTTGTTGCACTTGTTGTTCTTCGTCCATTGTTATTTGATTGGTCGTTTTTTCGCATAAGGGGCTTGCGCCCCTGCCTATGGGGTGTCAGCCCTACGGCTTTTTATTTATGTTAGATATAATACTGTCGATTTGCAATGTTTGTTGTTCGCCGGACTGCATGTTCTTAAGCGTGTAGATGCCTGCGTTGCGTTCGTTTTCGCCGGCCATGATGACGTAGGGAATGCCTTTGGCGTTGGCGTAGTTCATCTGCTTGCCGATTTTGGCTTTGTCGGGATAGATTTCGGCAGAGATGCCAGCATCGCGGAGCTTTTTCAGTCCCTGTAGTGCGTAAATTTCATCGTCGCCGCCGAAGTTGACGAACATCGCGGTGATCGGAGTGAGTATATGCTGCGGGAAGAGGTTCAGCTCGTTGAGCACGTCGTAGATGCGCTCGGCGCCGTAGGAGATGCCCACTCCTGACATGTTCTTGAGCCCGAAGATGCCGGTGAGGTTGTCGTAGCGACCGCCGCCGGAGATGCTGCCCATCGCCACATCCGTGGCCTTGATTTCGAAAATGGCGCCGGTGTAGTAGTTCAGACCGCGAGCCAACGTTACATCAATCTCCAAATTGGTGGTTATCTGCATCTTCGACACATAATCCAGCACCGTTCTCAGCTCTTCCACGCCTTGAAGCCCCGTTTCGGAACCGGACAGCAGCCGCTCTAATTTGGCCAAGACCTCGTCGTTGGAGAGTCCGTTCAGCTCGAAGAGCGGTGCCATACCGCAAATCGCATCCTGGGAAATGCCGCGCTCCAGCATCTCGGCGCACACAGCCTCGCGCCCGATCTTGTCGAGCTTGTCGAGCGCCACGCAGAGGTCGGTGACTTGATCCGAGTGACAGAAAATCTCCGCAATACCACTGAGGATCTTGCGGTTGTTGATCTTCATGACGATGTTGATGCCGAAAGCGCGGAACACCTCGTCGGTGATCTCCACCAATTCGGCCTCGTTGAGCAGCGAGTTGCTGCCGATGATATCGACGTCGCACTGGTAGAACTCGCGGTAGCGGCCCTTCTGCGGACGGTCGGCGCGCCACACGGGCTGCATCTGGTAACGTTTGAACGGGAAGGTCAGCTCATTCTGGTGCTGCACAATGAATCGGGCGAAAGGAACGGTCAGGTCGTAGCGCAGCCCCTTCTCGCAAAGTTGCGCCGCCAACTTGTTGGTGCTCTGCGTTTCATCCTGAAAATCAACACCTTTTGTAAAATCGCCTGAGTTGAGAATCTTGAACAGCAAACGGTCGCCCTCCTCACCATATTTGCCCATGAGGGTGGAAAGGTTCTCCATCGCAGGGGTCTCAATCGGCAGACATGCATGTTTGTGGAAGACATTACGGATGGTGTCGAAAATATAATTGCGCCGCATCATCTCGACGGGCGTGAAGTCTCTTGTACCTTTTGGAATAGAGGGTTTTACCATAAGCCTATACAATATTATAAAAACTTGCAAAGATACATTTTTTTTTATTGTCCTCCGCGACAAAACCACAAACTGCCACAGCAAGCGCACCAGGATGCCACGAAGCACGATTTTTCCGGATTCGTAAAATAATTGTATCTTTGCGGCGTGAATCTTAACGTTATGAAATACCCTATCGGCATACAAACATTCGCGAAAATTCGTGAAGAGGACTTCCTCTACATTGATAAAACAAAAGATGTTTATCAATTGGCAAAGGACGGCGGCTACTATTTCATCAGCCGTCCCCGCAGGTTTGGCAAAAGCTTGCTGGTCACCACATTGGAGGCCTACTTCCAAGGGCGGAAAGAACTGTTCGAGGGGTTAGCCATCAACGAATTGGAGAGGGAATGGAAGCAATATCCTGTGTTGCATATTGACCTCAATGCTGCTGACTATAGAGATGTGAAAGCCTTACAAAGTCTAATTGACTACCATCTGCTTCGCTTTGAAAAAATTTACGGTCCAAGCAGCGAAAATCGTTCATTATCAGAAAGATTCATGGATGTTATCCGCCGTGCTTATGAATTTACGGGACAACAAGTGGTGATTCTGGTGGATGAATACGACAAACCCTTGCTGCAGGCTATCGGGAACGAGGAACTGCAAAACGACTACCGAAAAATACTGAAGTCCTTTTATGGCGTGGCCAAAACAATGGACAGTTACATCCGTCTCGCTTTCTTCACAGGTGTGACAAAGTTCTCGAAAGTGAGTGTATTCAGCGATCTCAACAACCTGAAAGACATATCTTTGGATGATAGATTCGCTGAAATTTGCGGCATCAAAGAGGAGGAAATCCGCCATAATCTTGATGTGCAAATTGGAGAGATGGCAGAGGCGAACGGGATGAGTAAGGAAGAGTGCTATGAAAAGCTGAAGAAACAGTATGACGGCTACCATTTCAGCAAGCGCGGCGTGGGAATTTACAATCCCTTCAGCCTACTCAATGCGCTTGACAGCCAGGACTTTGGAGACTACTGGTTCGCATCTGGCACCCCTACATTTTTGGTGGAAACAATGAAGCGTATCAATTATGATCTGGAGCGTCTCGCCCGCGAAGATGCCACAGCGGATTTGTTGGGAAGTCTGGATTCCATCGACACCAACCCGATTCCCTTGATTTACCAAAGTGGTTACCTTACTATAAAGGGGTATGACCCCCGCTTTATGACCTATCGGTTGGGGTTCCCCAACGAAGAGGTGGAACGTGGTTTTTCTCGTTTTCTGTTCAGATACTACACACCCGCAAGTCAGGGCAAAGACAGCTTCATCAAGGATTTCGTGATGGCAATTGAGGCTGGGCGAATTAATATATTCATGTCGTTGTTGGAAACATTATTCGCGGGACAAGACTACCAATTGGCGGGAGATGCAGAACTCTATTTCCACAACGCGGTGGCACTCATCTTCAAGATGGTGGGCTTCTACACCGACACCGAGCGGCACACCAGCGACGGACGCATGGACATGGTGGTGCAAACCATCGACTACATCTACCTTTTCGAGTTCAAGTTGGACAAATCCGCCGACGAAGCGTTGGCACAAATCGAAGAGAAACAGTATGCCGCACCGTTCGCCCACGACCCGCGCAAGCTTTACAAAATCGGGGTGAATTTCTCCTCCGAAACGCGCCGGATCGAAAGCTGGAAGGTAGTGGAACGGTAAATTTCCCTATCTTCGCGGCATGAAATATTAAAACCTCAAATATTAAAACGTCAAATATGAAGAAATTATACGCTTTTATCCTCAGCATAATCGTTTGCGGGATAGCCGCCGCCCAGAATGTGACCCCGCAGGAAGCCGCCACCGTCGCGCAACGCTTCCTCGAAAGTCAAGGGAAAACATTCGTGCGATGCGCCAAAGTGATGGACAACGGACAGGACGACCTGCTCTACATTTTCAACGCGGAGAACGCCTTCGTGGTGGTTTCCGGTGACCGGAGCGCACAACCCGTGCTGGCCTACATCGACCACCAGCTCTACAACGACGGCGATGCGGTGGCCCCCTTCCAGATGTGGATCGACCACTACGCCAACCAGATCGCGCAGATCAAGCGGGAGCACATCGTGCAACCGCAACCGGCTGCCCAATGGGAGGCGATTCTCGCGGGCACGCACGCCTTCCGCACCGGCGACAGTATCGCGCCGCTGATGCTGTCGAGATGGGACCAGGGCGAGTACTACAACTACTACTGTCCGCGCGACGCTTCCGGCGACAACGGGCGCGTGGTGACCGGCTGCGTGGCCACGGCCATGGCGCAGCTCATGTACTACTTCCGCTTCCCCGAATCGGGTGTCGGAAGCTACTCCTACACCGACGAGAACTACGGCGTGCAATCGGCCGACTACGGCAACGCCCATTACGACTACAACGCCATGTGCGACGTGCCGACCTGCATCAACACCGAGATTTCGAAACTCATCTACCATTGCGGGGTGGGGGTTGACATGCACTACGGCCCCAACGGCTCCGGTATGAACAACCACAGCGCGGCACGGGTGCTGCGCACCTACTTCAAATACTCCCCCGAAACCGAATACCTCTTCCGCGATTCCACAAACCTCAATTGGGACAGCGTGATTGTCAACCACTTGCAGCGCCGCATCCCGATGTACTACGCCGGATGGAGCGTGCCTGACATCAACGGGCACGGTTTCATCTGCGACGGTTACAAAACGGTGGACAGCGCTTACTATTTCCACTTCAACTTCGGGTGGAGCGGCTACATGGACGGCTATTTCTACACCAATTCGCTTTTTGTGGGCTCCTACAACTTCAACCTCGCACAAGAGCTCATCATCAACGCCTACCCCGACACCACGCAATACACCTACCCCACCCCGCAGCCGCTGACCGGCAGCACCACCTTGACCGCACGCGAGGGCACCTTCACCGACGGCGGTCTGGATTATGAGAACTGTCCGGCCGGCATCGACTACATCTGGCACATTGCGCCCGTCGAGGAGAACGTCACCGATGTCACACTCACCCTCCACTACGGCCTTTCCGAAGGCGACACCCTGTGGGTCACCAACCCCAACGTGAACACCTTCGAAATGCGCACCGCCGACACGGGCATGCTGACCGTCGCTTGGGGCACCACCGAACTGACCGTCCATCTTGTCACTCATTCCGCCGAGAGCGAGGGTTTCCGTGCGCACTACACCTCTAACGTCCCGACATTCTGTAGCGGCACAAAAGTGTTTACCAGTATCACCGGCACCATCACCGACGGCAGTGATGACTCCAACTATAACAACCTTACTACATGCAAGTTCCGTTTGGTTCTCAGTGCCAATTACTCCGCCATCAGATTCCATATCAACTCATTGGATCTTGAACCGGGGACCGATTTCCTCCATTTCTACGGCAACACCGTCTCCGACGCGAACCACCTTTTCTCACTCACGGGTCACATTTCCGATTCCACTTTCGTCATGAGCAATCAACGGATGACGCTGCTTTTAGAGACGAACGAAACCGTCACCGATGGCGGTTTCAACATCGATTACGAGGCGGGACAGACTGGAATTGACGACTACGCGGATGGAATGTTACAAATCTATCCCAATCCGGCAAACGACCGCGTGGTTCTCAACTGCGCTGAGCCAATCCATAGCGTGGAAATTCGCAACGCTGAGGGGCGCATCGTATATGCAGGCACACCCGAAACCGAACTTGCGGAAATCCGCATCGCACAGCTGTCCGCAGGAATCTACCTGTTGAGTGTACGTACCGGAACGAGTGTCATCACCAAGAAAATCGTCAAGATATAATCGCAAATATCTCTTCTGCAAACATTTACCAACGAAGACAGAATGGATAGGAGCAAAAGTGCGTTTCAGGGGAACTTGCGCCGGCATTTCGGTTTTGAACCAACGACAAGCCAGGCGGAGGCCATGGAGCGGATTGCCGACTTCATTTACGGCAAAGGGGAAAATTTCCTATTCCAGCTCACAGGATACGCTGGCACTGGCAAAACCAGCTTGGTGAGTGCCCTTGTGAAAGCATTGACGGATATTGGTGTGCATATCGTGATGCTCGCGCCTACGGGCCGGGCTGCAAAAGTCCTGTCGCAGTATGCTGGGCGCAAAGCCTACACCATCCACAAGTGGATTTACCGCGTATCAAGCAAGGACGGAATCCGCCGGTTTGTGCGCCGCGAAAACAAAGACAGCCACACCCTATTCATTGTGGATGAAGCCTCTATGATTTCTGCGCAAGGAAGCCTCAACGACCTGATTGGCAACAGCTTGTTAGACGATTTAATGGAATTCGTCTATCTCGGCGACAGCAACCGGATGCTCTTCGTGGGTGATGACGCCCAGTTGCCACCTGTTCACGCGGATGAGAGCCCAGCACTCGACGCCGACTACCTACGCCACACCTATGACGTGGAAGTTTTCGGAGCGAAACTGACCGATGTTGTACGCCAATCGTTGGATTCGGGCATCCTCTTTAATGCCACGATGGTGCGAGACAAAATCAACGCGGGCGACTACTCTTTCCCGATGTTCAGCGGGCGGAAGTTCGAGGATTTCAGACGCATCAGCGGCGGTGAAGTGGAGGAGCTGCTCAACCGGCTCTACAACGACCATAACAGCGACGAAATCGTCTTGGTGACGCGTTCCAACAAACGGGCTTTCCAATACAACAACGCCATCCGAAGCCGCGTACTTTTCCGTGAGAACATCATTGCCACAGGCGATTACATCATGGCCGTGAAGAACAATTACTATTGGCTCGACGAGTTATCGGAGGCCGGTTTCTTAGCCAACGGTGACATTCTGGAAATCATGTCCATCAACAAGCAGCAGGAGCTCTATGGCTTCCACTTCGCCGACATCACCGCGCGGCTGTGCGACTATCCGGAGCATCCCTACGTCGATATGAAAATCATCTTGGAGAGCTTGGATTGCGACGGCCCATCCTTGTCGCACGAAGCCAACCAGAAACTCTATCAAGCTGTGGCAGAAGATTATATGGACATCGTCAATCCGAGGGCGCGGTTCATGAAAATCAAAAACGACCCCTATCTGAACGCCGTGCAGGTGAAATTCTCCTATGCGCTGACCTGCCACAAGACGCAAGGCGGACAGTGGAGTCACGTGCTGATCGACCAAGGCTACCTTCCTGACAACATCATCGACAAGGAGTATCTCCGCTGGATGTACACTGCTGTCACCAGAAGTACCCAAAATGTATATCTGATGGGATTTGGGGAAGAAGTGTTTGATAGTTAGCAGTTAGTAGTTCAGGGTTTAAGGTTTAAGGTTTAAGGTTTAGGGTTTAGGGTTTAAGGTTTAGGGGTTAGAGGTTAGGGTGTAAGGTTTGGGGGTTGGAGGTTAAGGTTTAGGGGTTAGAGGTTAAATCTTAAGTCTTCAATTGCAAGTCGCATTATCAACACTTATCAAAAGTTATCAACAATCGATGTTCAATAAAATAATATTGTAACTTTGCGCCCAAGATTTCATCAAGATGCGAAGCAGTGTAGTCTTTATTTCAAGGACTATTCTGTTATTAGGTTTTGAATATCAATTTACAAACAATATTTTTCACCAAATTATTAAAGTCATGAAGAAATTTTTATTTTTGATGCTGACCTTACTGACGTTCGGCTTTGCAGCCGCGCCATTGTCAGCGCAGAACACCTTGACGGTGGCAGATGGCACGGAAACCAACGGTTACGTACCCGTATATGGTTATTATGCTGACGCCTACCTTCGTTCTCAAATCATTTATCCTGAAAGTATGCTGGGTGACATGCTAAACTTCAGCATTTCCGAGATGACTTTCTATTTGTCATCAACTCCATCACTCACGGCCACTTTTGAAGTGAAAATTGGAACATGTGCGGATTCCGTTTTCACCTCCGGCTTCCTTTCAGATGCCACCACTACGGTTTATTCCGGACCGTTGGTTTTCATAAACAATCAACTAATATTTGAGTTGGAAAATCCATACACTTACACTGGCGGCAATCTCTTGGTCGAAGTTTCAACCATTGCCACTGGCAACTGGACATCTACTACTTTCTATGGCATCACTTCCAATGGTTCCAGTGTTCAAGGCAACAATTACTCTGGTGTGAGTTCGGTTTCTCCTACCCAACGCAACTTCCTTCCCAAGACGACGTTTTCTTACGGCATTCCGTCGCTCTGTTCTAAACCAACAAACGTAACTGCTTCCAACATCACAACCACTTCCGCTGAAATTGCATGGCTCGGTGGCAATAACGATCAATCATACAATATCGAATACATGCTGTCCTCTGGATCCGACTGGACCAATGCTTTGACGGAGACCTCCACCACAGCCTCGGCCACTCTGTACAACCTGCTGCCTTCCTCAACCTACAAAGTGCGTGTTCAGACGGTTTGCAGTGACAACACCGAGACCAACTGGTCTTCCGTAATCTCTTTCCAGACCGCTTGCGATGCCATTCCAATCACAGAGGCTACGCCTTGGTTTGAAGACTTCGAGGGTTACCAAGGCTCGGGTGAGCAACCGTTCGTCTGCTGGGCTACTCCTGTGACGGCTTCCGGCGGCGGTCCTTTCGTCTATTGCGGCTACACCCCGGCATGCCACTCGGGTTCGAACTCTGCAGAGCTCAAGGGTGCCACCCAGATGTTGGTGCTGCCTGAGTTCTCCAATGACATCCACGACCTGCGCCTCTCTTTCTGGGCCACGGCAGTCACTCCTTCCAACGGCACGTTGGAAATCGGTGTGCTTCCCGACATGGACGACCTCGACTCTTTTGAATTCCTCGCTTATTCCGGCTCTCCTTCTTCCCGCAATGGTGTTGGCAACTACATGGGACCTTTCGACTTCAACGGAATCCAAGCCACATCCGGACGCATTGCTTTCCGCTATACCAGCAGCGGCACTGGCAACTCCTGGAACCTTGATGACTTCACCGTGGAGCTGTCACCTTCCTGTACTTCTCCTGTGAAGACCAGTGTGACAGCATCCAACATCGATGGTCACAACGCTACCATCTCCTGGACGGATAACGATGATACGCACTTTTCTTGGACGGTTTATTACAAATCGAGCAATGATGTTGATTACACATCGGCGACATCCACCGATACCTTCCTGACGCTCTCAGGTCTGAATCCCGAGACCACATATACTGTATATGTAGTCACCAATTGCGGTGGTATTCCTTCTGACGACGGCACCATTCCTTACAACTTCACCACCGATGTGGCATGCCCTGCTCCCACGCAAGTGACGGCTTCCCCTGTTTATATCACCGAAGCCACCATCACATGGAACAGTACTGCCACCTCTTTCAACATTGAATATGGCGAAACGGGATTCTCCCAGGGCACTGGCACCACAGAAACAGCTTTTAGCAACACCATCACGTTAAACCAGCTCACCCCAGAAACCTCCTATACCGTTTATGTGCAGGCTGACTGTGGAACGGACGACGGCACATCCCAATGGGCTTCTGTTCAATTCACCACATTGCCGAGCTGTCCTAAGCCCACAGAGGTCGTTACCTCCAACCTCACCGTCTCATCAGCTGACTTGGAATGGACAGCCGGCTATGAAGAGACGGAATGGGAAGTGACTTACGGAACCCAGGGCTTCAATCCTGACAGCAGCACAGTCAGTGAAATCGTGACCGGAACGCCCTATTTACAACTCCAAAACCTCTCCGCCAACACACGCTACGACGTGTATGTCCGCGCCGTCTGCTCCAGCACCGAATATAGTGCTTGGTCAAACCTTTACTATTTCTTGACCCCCTGCGATGCTGCTCAAATTCCTATGACAGAGAACTTCGACAGCTATCCTTCATGGTATTCACCAGATTGCTGGCGTAAATTCGAGGCTGGCAACACTGGCAGCTATGTCTCTTACGGTGCATATATTTATAATACGTACGCTTACTCCGGCGAAAATTCCATGAAATTTTTGGCTGGTTCTTCCAGTTCTGGATACGCATTAGTCCGTTTGCCTGATCTTGACGTTGACGACATCACCACTCTTCAAGTTAAACTGATGGCGAAAAAGGCTTCAGGTACTCGTCCGTTAATTGTGGGTCTCACTCCAGATTTCAACTCTGTGGACAGCATCTTCGTTTTGGGCACATTTGCAGATTTGACCAACAATTTTGAAGAGAGAATTGTTTCGTTGGAATCTTATCCTGGCACTACCGGCTATCTTGTGATAGGTCTTCCTAAAGGATATTCAGCCTCTGCCGATATTTATGTCGATGACGTGATCATCGAAGAACGTCCCAACTGTATGTATCCCACTAACCTCACTGCAACAAGCATCGGTGAGACTTCTGTAATGATTTCCTGGACAGAGTTAGGAACTTCTGAAAGCTGGAACATTGAATACGGTCCTATGGGATTCACTCCTGGAAACGGCATCACGGAAAGCGTGACCGACTCCACCTCTTACATTGTGGAGAACCTTGCCGAATCCACCGCTTACGACTTCTACGTGCAATCCGACTGTGGCTCTATGGAGAGTCAATGGGCTGGCCCTGTCACGGTGGTCACCAGCCAGTACAACATGGCTATCACGGGCAGCGACACCGTCACCACTTGCGGTATGATGATTTACGACAACGGCGGTCCTGACGGCAACTACAGCGTTGACTGCAATAGCATTCTCGTGATTTATCCTGCCACGGAAGGCACCATGGTAATGTTAAGTGGTATTTCCAACACAGAATCGAGCTTTGACTTCCTTAAGATTTACGATGGCGTTGGTACCGACGGCACTCCGATAGTTAACTATTCTGGACAACAAAACGTTTCTGTGATTTCCTCCACGGGTCCGTTGACCATCCATTTCACCTCCGACTATACCGTCGTGAAGTCCGGTTTCGAGTTGTTAGCTTCTTGCGTATCATGCTTCCCACCGAGCAATGTCACAGCATCAAACCCGACGTTAGACGGTGTCACCATCACTTGGAGCGGCAATGCTGACAGCTACACCGTTTATTTGACCGGTGCGATGACGGGTGAATATACAACAACCGACACCTTCTACACTTTCAGCGGACTGACCGGCAGTTCCACATACAGTGTGCAAGTTCGTTCCTACTGCGGTTCAGACTCGTCCATTCTTTCTCAAGCCGTTTCTTTCAACACTTCTTGCGATCTTATTTCCATCACGGCTGACCTTCCTTGGTTCGAAGATTTCGATAGTTATCCAGGCAGCGGTGAACAACCATTCATTTGCTGGGAGACACCCATCCATCCTAATGGTCCGTTCGTCTATTGCGGTCACAGCCCGTCATGTCACTCCGGTGCCAACTCTGCTGAGTTCAAAGGCAGCGAGAACATGTTAGTGCTTCCTTCTTTCACTAATGACGTCCACGAGCTGCGCCTCAGTTTCTGGGCAACGGCCACCAGCGTGTCTTTAGGTCAAGTCGAAGTGGGCGTGATCACGGATCCTGCTGATCCCACCACTTTCGAGTCGATCGCTTTCGCTGGCACTCCTGGTCCGCGCGGTTCCTCTGGTTCCGGTCATGGCAACTTCATGGGGCCGTTCGACTTCAATGGTGTCCAAGCCACTAACGGTCGTATCGCTTTGCGCTACACCAACACTAACGCTTCCGCATCATGGAATCTTGACGACTTCACCGTAAGCTTGTCGCCCAACTGTCCTTCTCCTGTGAAAACCAGCGTGCAGGCTTCCAACATTGACGGCCACAACGCCACCATCTCCTTCACAGATAACGACTTAAGCCACAACTCCTGGACTGTTTACTACAGAGAAGCATCCAATGACGACACGGATCCTTGGACTCCTGTAACGACGAGCACCACCACTGTCATCCTTACCAACTTGGATCCCGAAACCACTTACCAAGTGTATGTGGTCACTAACTGCACCACTCCTGACATTGAAGAAGACGCTACTTTGACCATCCAGTTCACCACCTTGGTGGCTTGTCCTGCTCCTCAGAACGTGACGGTTTCCAACATCGGCATGACCTCCGCTACGGTAACTTGGGGCGGCAATGCCGACAGCTACACAGTTGTGTGCGGCGACTTCACGACCTCTGTGACGGGGAACTCTGCCGACATTACGGGTCTGACCTCTGGTACCGCTTACACGGTGACGATCACTGCCGATTGCGGTGTGGACGGCACTTCACAACCTGCAACTGTGAACTTCAACACCGCCAACTGCGAGGTTGCTGACCAATGTACCTACACCTTCTACCTGACTGACTCTTACGGCGATGGTTGGAACGGAGGCACTATCTCCGTGCAACAAAATGGCACAACCGTGGCTACCATCGGTCTGCCAAGCGGTAATTCCGCAACTGAAACGGTGAACCTCTGTGACAACGTTTCCACCAGTTTGGTATGGAACGCGGGCAGTTACGTCAATGAGGTCGGCTTCACCCTTCTGGATCCCTCCGGCGACACCGTTTACACCATCTCCGACATGAGCAACTACACCACCTTCACTTTCGTGACCAACTGTAACGGTGCAGGTCCTGTGATTACCGACCCGACCGTGGCCACCAATGCTGCCACCAACGTAGCGGCCACTTCGGCGACGCTGAACGGCACCATCACCAACCCCGACAACGTGACTATCACGGCTATGGGTTTCGAATGGAAAGCTACTTCCGGCGGCACCTACACTCCTGTGACGGTGACTGGCAACACGTTGACCTACAACCTCAACAACTTGTCAGAGAACACCAACTACACCTACAAGGCATTCATCACCTTCAACGGCACGACTGTCTATGGTTCTGAAATGACCTTCACCACCACTGGCGGTTCCGGACCTGTGATCACCGATCCCACCGTGGCCACCAACGCTGCAACGGCTATCGGGCAATATACCGCTACGTTGAACGCTGCTGTCACGAATCCCGACAACGTGACCATCACGGCCAAGGGCTTCGAATGGAAGACCACCACTGGCGGCACCTTCACGCAGATTGCAGGCACCGGCACGGGCAACACCTTCACGGCTAACCTCAACGGTCTCACCGCCAACACGGGTTACACCTACAAGGCGTTCATCACCTTCAACGGCACCACCGTCTATGGTTCTGAGATGACCTTCACCACGTTGCCTGAAGACACTCCGGAGCCTTGCGATGTCCCGACCGGTCTCACCACGGGTACTATCACCCACGAGAGCATCGCCATCAGCTGGGATGCCAACCCGAACGTGAGCAGCTGGAACATCCAGTACCGTCCTGTCGGCGGCACGCTCAACTCCGCCACGGCTACCACCAACAGCTACACCATCACCGGTCTGGCACCTGAAACCCAATACGAGATTCAAGTACAGGCTGTATGCAGCGATGGACAAACCAGCGACTGGTCTCCGGCTGTGACTGCCACCACTCTCACCGGTATCAACGAGCACCTGTTGAACAGCATCAGCCTCTATCCGAATCCTGCGAAGGACGTTGTCAATGTACAATGTACAATGAACAATGCACAGGTTAAGGCCATCGAGGTGTTCGATGTTTACGGCAAGTTGTTGCAGACCGTCTCCATGACTCCCGAAACGACCACCATCAACGTTTCCGGTTTGGCAAGCGGCATGTATTTCGTGCGCGTGACGACCGAGGAGGGTGCTGTGACGAAGAGTTTCGTGAAGAAGTAATCCTAATTGACAATTGATAATTAACGGGGAATTCGAAAGGATTCCCCGTTTTCGTTTTACGGTTAACCATTTAACCATTAACCGTGTAACCTGAAACAAAAAAGAGCCGTCACCCCACCGGCAACGGCCCCATAAAAATCTCAAATCTCAAGACCCAAGTCTTAAGTCTCACATCCACATCATGCCAGGCTCCACTCGGCCCCGTCTTTGGTGTCTTTCACCACGATGCCGGCGGCGTTGAGATCGTCGCGGATTTTGTCAGACAAAGCCCAGTTCTTTTCGGCTTTGGCGGTCTTGCGCATATCGAGGACCAACTGCATGGCTTTCTCCAAAGCATCGTGTTCGCGGGTATCGCCCTGCGCGAGTTCGGGTTTGATACCCAAGATGTCGAAGAAGAAGGTGCGGAAGGTATTCTTCAGCAGGTCGATATCTTCGGCGGTGAGGGTAGCGTGCCCGTCCTTCACGGCGTTGACAACACGCACGGCATCGAAGAGCTCAGCTATCACCTTCGGGGTGTTGAAGTCGTCGTTCATCGCCTCGTAACAGCGTTCCTGCAAAGCAGTAATATTCTCTGTGGAGGTATTTCCCGCCTTCAAACTGTCAAGGTGACGCTCGGCAGCATAGAGTTTTTCCAAACCTTTCTCCGCCGACTGCAATGCCGCGTTGCTGAAATCCACCGTGCCACGATAAGAGGCCTGCAACACGAAATAGCGAATGGTCATCGGAGAATAGGCTTTCTCTAACTTCTCGTGCTTGCCTGTAAAGAATTCGTTGAGGGTGATGAAGTTACCGAGCGACTTGCCCATTTTCTGCCCCTCAATGGTAATCATATTGTTGTGCATCCAGTAGCGAACTGAACTCTTGCCGTTGGCCACAGTGCTCTGGCACACTTCCGACTCGTGGTGGGGGAACAACAGGTCCATGCCACCGCCGTGAATATCGAACTGTTCGCCCAAATACTTGGTACTCATGGCCGTACATTCGATATGCCAGCCTGGGAAACCGACGCTCCATGGGGAGTTCCAGCGCATGATGTGCTCTGGAGAGGCCTTCTTCCACAGGGCGAAATCGGCGGGGTTGCGTTTCTCGCTCTGGCCGTCCAGATCGCGGGTGTTGGCGATAAGCTCGGACAGCACGCGACCAGAGAGCTTGCCATAGCCGAAGTCCTTATCGAACTTCTCCACGTCGAAATAGACGGAACCTTCCGACACATAGGCGTAACCCGCGTCGAGGATTTTCTGCACCATCTCGATCTGCTCGATGATATGGCCGGAAGCGCGGGGTTCGATGGAGGGTCCTTTCACGTTGAGGGCATCCATGGCCTTATGGTAGCTATCCATGTAATACTGAGCCACTTCCATCGGTTCAAGCTGCTCCAGACGGGCTTTCTTGGCAATCTTGTCCTCGCCCTCGTCGGCGTCATGTTCCAGATGGCCCACGTCGGTGATGTTGCGCACATAGCGCACTTTGTAGCCGATGTGTGTGAGGTAGCGGAACACCACGTCGAAGGTCACGGCGGGGCGTGCATGTCCGAGGTGCGGCTCGCCATAGACGGTCGGACCGCAGACATAGAGTCCCACATGGTCGGGCGTGATGGGTTTGAACAGCTCTTTACGTTTGCTTAACGTGTTGAACAAAAAGACTTTGCCTTTGTTGTCGGTATTTTTCATATTGGAAGTTTGTTTATTCAAAATGGGGTGCAAAGATACGATTTTTTCAGGCAATCGAAAACTTTTACGGTTTTCTTTAGGGTTCGCCCGGTCATTTGATAATTTGTGGTCGAAATTTTCGACCACCTCTGCTTTTTCTTGATTATCAAGCATTAGCACATTTCCTTCAGGGAATTTTTCGGGATTGTTGCTTACAACCTCATTCACGCGTTTGGTCTGCACTCCATAGAGCTCCGCTACATCAGAGTCCAAAATCACCTGCTGGTTTCTCAGGGTGATCATCTTGTGGATTTTTGGAAGAATATGGCGGGGAAAGCGCAAACCGCTCACCCATTCAGCCTCCACACCGTCTTGCCGATTCTGGAAATCTCCTTTCGTAACGTCTTGGGCGACAACACCTCGGCGGTGATGCAGAGGGAGAGCAACTCCTGGATGAAGTCGAAGGTGGGACGGAGGAAGTAGGTGAAGATGGAATAGTCCTCCGTGCGCTCGACTTCCTCTTGCGACGGGTGCAGCGGCAGCGTGCGCAGGTATTTCGATTGGAAGGCGTCCACCTTCAGCCTGATCAGTTGCGGTTCTTCTTCGGTCATTATCACCCCGAAACATGTGCCGAAGAACTCCTCGGCGTTGAAGTTGGCGGGCAAGGTGAAGCTTTCAAACTCGATGTCAATATCCTGCATTCTATCCAACGCATAGACCTTCAGCGGGCTGTCGCCATACTTGCCCAAGAGGTACCACCGGCGTTTGAACACCTTCAGCGCGTAGGGTTCCACATGGTAGAGGTTCGACACGTAGTCTTCCTCCACTCAGAACGGTTTATAGCTGAAAGTCAGCATTTTGCCGTCGCGCATCGCCTCCAAAACGGTGGGCAGAAACTCCTTGCCGGAGGGAATTTCCTCCAACAGGATGCGGTCTTTCAGCTGGCTGCTCTCCTCCAGTTGGCTGTTGAGCGAAAGCGCATCCAAAAGCCACCCTTTGAAGCCGGAACTGTCTTTGAGGTCGCCACTGTTGGCGATATAATAGGAGTTAGTGTTCTTGTGGCAGGCAATCTCGATGCCGAACAGCTCGCGCACCGCCGCCACATGGTTATGGAACGAGCGTCTCGGGTACTCCTCCCCGCCGGAAAGACGGTCGTTCCGCTCCCATTTGGCAGAGATCTCTTTCAAAGAGATTCCCGACCACCCTGCCGTGTTAATCGTGTCTATCAGCCAGATATATTTTCTTATAAGGTCTTTTGTCATCGTCTGTGGATTAAAAATTCAACGCGGCAAAGATAGTCAATTGGTGTGAAAGTTGGTGGCAGAGCTAAGAAATGATGTTGCCAAAATTTTTCATAATAATGGTGGGCGGCGAACCGCAAATCAATTGTTTTTATTCATCAGCATTTTTGTCTTCTTCATTTCTTTTTGGAGCAGCTCCATGCGTTCTTTCAATTGTTCTTTGGTGGGAAGCATCTCTTTTATTCTGATGTTGTTGTAAGTTGCTACACCTATCGGTGTCTCAATCCCCTTGAACGACCATTGCACTTCCGTCTTGTTCATGTCAGAACAAATGAGAAGGCCAATCGTTGGATTGTCATCGGGTTCCTTCAGCAACTCGTCAACGGCATTCACATAGAAGTTTAGTTTGCCGGCAAATTCAGGTTCAAAGGGTTTGTCCTTCAACTCGCATGCAATGAAACAACGAAGACGTATGTGGTAGAACAAGATGTCTATCTTTCGTGAACGTCCGCCGACAATGATTTCTTTCTGCTTGCCTATAAATGCGAATCCTGTTCCCATTTCAAGAAGAAGATCTGTGACGTTTCGGGTAAGAGCCGCCTCCATTTCGTCCTCGTCATAAATCTCATGCTCGACAGTGGCAAAACCGAAATCATAGTTCTCTTTCAACACCTCCTGGATGAGTTTGCACTGCAAGGCTGGCATATGGTCACTAAAATAGTTGGCTATTTTCCCATGATGTTCGTAGAGATTGGCCTTGATACAATTGATGAGGGCATCGCGACTAAGGCCTTGCTCAATGGTTTTGCCCATGTAGAAAAGCGCCTCATCTATGGATTTGCATTTCGTGATAATCTCAACATGGTGCCTCCAGGGAACCAGCGCAAAAGGCAATGGAAATTCAGCACCAAGCTGGTGCATTTTTTCATCTTGTATTTCTCTACCAACATGGTAGAGTTTTGCAGAATGTTGATTCTCAAGTTTTTGTATTTCTGCACCAAGTCGGTGCAGAAAAGATAAGTCGTCTTCTGTAAAATAAAACAAAAACCATTGTTTCATGTACCATAAGTTGCGAGTGGAAAAACCTGATTCATTAGGAAATTCTCTCCTCAAATCCAAACTTACTTGCTCCACAACCCCGCTGCCCCATCGTTCCTCTGCCTTTTTCTGCACGAGGTCGCGTCCCAACTGCCAGTTAAACAGCAATTTTTCGGCATTTACCTTCACGGCAGCCTTTACCTGTGCCGAACGATAGCGGTGCTTTACCTCTGCAATCCATTTGGCATAATCCCCGTCAAGGTGGATGTCGTGCGAGCTAACCATAATCGGTTCATCATAATGACTTTTCTTTTTCATCTCAATTTATTTAAATGATCCGCCGACAAACATACATAATCCTTTCAAGAAAAGCAAGAACAAAATCGGTTTAACTTATTAAAAATCAAATATATGTAAATGACATTTTTCGATATAAAAGTTACCGTTTCCATAATAAAAATTGCAAATTGTAAAAAATGCGCGAAGACGGAGGCGCACGCATATAGGACAGACTGGATGGAATTTTGGAAGAATTTGGCGGGAAGAGTGCAACCAATAAGCCACCATTTGAAACCGAAACTGTCCTTGAGGTCACGACTGTTGGCGATAAGGAGCAACATCGGGTTTTAGGCATAGAGACACGTATATAGAGACGCGGCGCGCCGCGTCTCTACTGTGCTATGGAATTGCACAGTGCCGTTTTATTTTTGCAGCGTCAAAATAATCATAGTTATGAATAAAGAACTGAAAGACAACAAAGAATGGATCGAGCTTCAAGCCAGGTTGCGTTTTGTGGAGGAGAAGATACTCGGCATTATGGATGTGAATGGATGGATGATGAACAGAGAGTTCGAAGAGCAGGTGAAGGATTTGCTCTCCGACCGTCATGTTATTATGAATAAGATGTTCCGTATGCATGTAACGGAGCAAGAGGTAGCGCGGTTCCGAGAGGTGAACGACCACCCTATTGCCCATTGCCTAATACCTAAAAATCATGCAAACAACCTCTCAATCTGATCCTCGTACTTTTTAATAAGGACGTTACGTTTCAATTTCAACGTCGGAGTGAGCTCGCCGGACTGGATGGACCACTCGTGGTTCATCAGCAGGAAACGTTTCACCTTTTCAGTGTCACCAAAGAATTTGTTGTACTCATCGACAATCTTCTTGTACTTTTTTTGAACCTCAGGGTGTTCGATCATCTCCTCGTTAGTAGTATAATCGATGCCTTTGTTCACACACCACGAACGCAGATCGCTGAAGTTCGGCACGATGAGGGCGGCGGCGAACTGCTTGTTCTCGCCGACCACTAAAATATTGTCTATCAACGACTCTTCGAGGAACTTGTTCTCGATGATAGTGGGGACCACATACTTTCCGAAGGCAGTCTTGAACATCTCTTTCTTGCGTCCCGTGATTTTCAGACGGCCTTCCGGAGTGAGCTGCCCGAGATCACCGGTGTGCAGCCAGCCGTCGGAGTCGATAACTTCCGCCGTCTGTTCGGGCTGGTTATAATAGCCCTTCATGACATGCGGCCCTTTGGTGAGGATTTCTCCGTCTTCGGCAATACGCACGCGGGTGCCCGGCAGCACAGGACCAGCCGTACCAATCTCTACGCCACCTTGGAAGAAGTTGCTCACAGCAATCACAGGAGAGGTTTCGGTAGTGCCGTAACCTTCAAGCACGGGTATGCCCATCGCCCAGAAAACCTTGGAAATACGAGGTTGGATAGCCGCTCCGCCAGTCACGATGACCTTCAGGTTGCCGCCCAGCGCCTTGTTCCACTGGTTGAGCACCAGCTTTCGCGCCAATTTCAACTTGCGGTCGTAACGTTTTCCGGGATTGTCACCGTATTGCAGGGCTATCTCGTTGGCCCAGAAGAATATTTTCTGTTTTGTTTTGCTCAGCTTATGTCCTTTTGCCAGGATTTTGTCATACACTTTCTCTAAAAGACGCGGCACCGTCGTGAAGATATCGGGTTTCAACTCCACCATGTTCTCCTGGATTTTGGCGAGGTTTTCAGCGTAGTAGATAGGCAATCCGAGGTACTGCCAAGCATAATTCATCATGCGCTCATACACGTGACACAGAGGAAGATAGCTCAAAATGCGGTTATTCTCGGCAGTGGGAATGATGGGCAGCACCGCCTCGACATTAGAGAGGAAATTACGGTGCGTGAGCATCACCCCTTTGGGAAAACCGGTAGTGCCTGAGGTATAGACCAGAGACACCACATCTTCGGGTTGGATACTGTCTTTTATTTCCTGAAGGTACTGTGGAGCGGGATTCGCCCGACCCAAGTCAATAACTTCATTCAAGTGTTTATATCCCAACAAATTACGGAAAGTATAAACATTGTTTTTCAGTTCAGGTTTATCCTCTAATATTTGAGTTATCTTACGCAAGAGATCCCACCCTGCCACGAAGACGAGTTTCACGTTGGCATCATCGAAGATATAGCGATAATCGCTCTCGCTGATAGTCGGATAGATGGCCACGTGGAGGGCGCCAATCTGCATGATGGCCATGTCAAGGAAATTCCATTCCGGACGGTTGGGTGTGATAGTGGCCACACTGTCACCCTTCTTGATACCTAACTGCATTAATCCGTAGGAAAGGTTATTGACAATTTCTACATATTTGGCAGTGCTGTACTTCACCCAACTACCGTTCTCTTTGCAGCACAGCGCATCCTCCTTGGGAAACTCTTTCATGTCCCGTTCGAGCATGTCGAACAATCGAGTCACTTCCATAATCCTTATTT
>CAMJXE010000031.1 GCA_946409645.1 uncultured Bacteroidales bacterium | reverse complement strand
GGTGTTCCAGAGTTTCAATCTCTTCGGGCATAAGACCGTGCTGGAAAACGTCATGCTTGCCCCCTGCCAGTTGAGGCATGAGGATCCGGAAAAGGCGCGCGAGGAGGGCATGGCACTCCTGCGCAAGGTAGGGCTGGCCGAGAAGGCCGACGTCTATCCGTCAAGCCTCTCCGGCGGACAGAAGCAGCGTGTGGCCATCGCCCGAGCCCTGGCCATGAAGCCCGAAATCCTCCTCTTCGACGAGCCCACCTCGGCACTTGACCCCACCATGGTGGGCGAGGTGCTCAGCGTCATCCGACAGTTGGCCGACGAAGGCATGACCATGCTTATCGTCACCCACGAGATGAAGTTCGCACACGACGTGAGCACTCGCCTCTTCTTCATGTACGACGGATACATCCACGAGGACGGCACGCCCGAGCAAATCTTCGAGAACCCCGTCCACAGCGCCACCAAGGCCTTCATCCAGCGCATCCGCAAGGAGGTATTCCAAGTCGGCGGCCCGGACTTCGACTTTTTTGGCATGCACTCGGACATCAACGCCTTCTGCTACAAATACGGCATCGCCGAGAAGCAGGAAAAGGCGCATCAGCTTTGCGACAAGATGCTCGACGAAGTGATGGCGGCCTACCGTCCCATCACCGTCCGTTTAACCCACAGCGAACTGTCAGGTGTCACGGCCTTGGACTTCATGGTGGAGAAGATGGAATCCACGCCTCTGAATGACGCGCAGCGCAACGAACTGAACGGGCTGTGCCAACAGGTAGTGGAAGAATCCACCAAGTTAGGCTTCCGTGTGAAATTGATATTGTGACGGTAATCCTTGTGGCGATGAATCCGTGACGGGGAATTTTTTTTGTCGTGTTTTTTTTTGTACGATTAACTATATTTTATTATTTTTGCACTTTGAATAAGTTGTGAGCATATATGAACAAACGTTCTTTTTCCAGTAGCCTGAGTTGGCGGATTATCGGTATTGTGTCGACGATTTTTTTCATCGCCATGGTGGTGATTGCTATCGTTTCGCACCAAATCATCGCGGATGAAGCGACCCGTTCCACCCAACATATTCTACACGGAACCATCAGTGAATTGGAAAAACCGCTGACGACGGTCGAGATTTCCACCCAGGCAGTGGCCTCTTTTATGACTCCGATGCTGTCGCAACCGGAGATGCTTCAAATGATCGCTTCGCGAACGGTGGAGATGAGCGAGCTCATCAACGGATGTGCCATCCTTTTTGTATGTCCTGACGGGAGCATCGACACGCTTCGCCCCGCCATTTTCAGCTACCATGACAACGATGGTACACATCCATTCCGTCCCGACCCACAACAACTACAACAATTAGGTGCATTTTGGAATTTGAAGCAACTGCAAGAGTCTAAGATGGGCTATTGGACCGTTCCTTACAAGCCTTTCGACAAACGTTCCTCACGAGTCGTTTCCTACTGCTATCCTTTGGTGGACTCTATGCTCAACGTTTATGCCATCGTGGTATCTGACATGGTGATTGACCAAATCGAAAGCACGGTGGAGGGTCTCCGCCCCTACGACAACTCCATTGCCACCCTTATATTCAACAAGGACAACATCATAGGCATCAAGGATTCCGATTCGGACCTGATCAACCGATATAAACGCAGTTTTTCAGATAACAGTTCTTTCCAAAATCTGGTGGAAGACCTCAAATCGAACAAAGACAGCCTGCACCGCCGCGTGGGAAAAGGACGTGACATGGCGTTTGTCGTGTACGGTCCCTTACACAACGGTTGGAAGCTTAGCATCACCTGTCCTTACAGGGAGGTGCTCCGTCGTTCTTCGCAAATGCATCTTGCTTTGTTTGTTATCGGCCTTTTCGGTCTGGTCTTCATTTACTTAGTGTGCCGTCGTGCGATACGCCGCATGACGCGCCCCATCACCGAGCTGTCGGTCTCCGCGCTGAACATGGCCAAGGGCAACTTCAAGGCTGAATTGCCCGAGATCACCAGCCAAGACGAGATGCGCCGTCTGCACGACAGTTTCATCTATATGCAGAACTCCATTGCCGACTACATTGAGCAGCTAAAGACCACCACAACGGCCAATGAGCGCATGGAGTCGGAACTCAACGTGGCGCGCAATATCCAGATGGGGATGCTGCGCACCGATTTCCCGCCGCAGCTCTATGCGATGCTGAACCCCGCCAAAGAGGTGGGCGGCGACCTGTACGACTTCACCATCAAAGGTGACCAACTCTATTTCGCCATCGGCGATGTGTCCGGCAAAGGGGTTCCGGCTTCGCTGATGATGGCCATCACCCGTGCCGCGCTCCGTTTCGTGGCTGGTCTCGCTCTTCCGATGAACGAGACACTGAGCCGTATCAACAACAGTGTCAGCGACACCAACAGCAACAACATGTTTGTCACTCTGTTTGTCGGTCGCATCGACATGAAGACCCTCCATATGAATTTCTGCAACGCCGGCCACAACCCATTGGTCATCTTGCCGCCCGACGGCGAACCGTATTTCCTCAAGGCCAAAGCGAACCTCGCCATCGGTCTGTTCGAGGATTTCACCTACGAAGCCGAAAGCCTCGATCTGAAGCCAGGCACTCGCATCATCGCTTACACCGACGGTGTCAACGAAGCCGAAAACACCGACATGGATCTTTATGGCAATGAGCGGATGATGGAAACAATCCGCCAAATGGACCGCAACATGGACGGGAACACCGCTGTGAATCTACTCTTTGATTCGGTGAAGAATTTCGCAAACGGCAACCCGCAAAATGACGATATCACCATTATGAGTATTCTTGTCTAAAACATTAATCAACTTCAAATATTTATGAAAAAACGTTTCAACCCCATCAAGGACAAAAGCAGCGAGATTATCGAATTTGTCATGTCCTCCCCCGACATTCCGGATGATGATGTCTTGAAATTCAAGCTCCGTCTTTCCATCGAGGAAGCCGTTGAAAATGTAGTGCGTTATGCATACGATGGCGGCATCGGCTGGTTAGAGACAAATATCGACTTCAATCAGGACACGCTGCTCCTCACCATCCAATTACGTGATGCAGGAGTGCCTTTCAATCCTCTGGAGAAAGAAGATCCTGACGTGACGCTCTCCGCAGAGGACCGCAACATTGGCGGACTCGGCATCTATTTATGCAAAAAGATGATGGACAACATCGAATACCGTTATGAAGACGGCAACAATGTGCTCACCATGACCAAAAGAGTTCAAGGCTAATCAAAGTTAAAATTGCAAATTATTATGGATATCAAAATAACCCGACAAGAGAACAAAACGATGGTTGTGTTGAACGGTCGAATCGACACTTCCAATGCAGAGCAGTTCCAACAAGATGTGGCCCCCTTGATGGAGGGCGAAAACCCGGACATCGACGTTGACTGCACGGACATGTCTTACACGTCATCGCAGGGTCTCCGTATCTTTCTTATGCTGCAAAAGAGTGTTATGGCTCGAAAAGGCAAGATGGTCATGCGCAACATGAACCCGCAAGTGAAGGAGGTTTTCGACATCACCGGATTCTCGAATATCATCACGATCGTCTGATTCATGAAATACATTTACATCCTCAATGGGCGCGCCGATAAAGTTCCGAAATACAAGGAACTTTTCGATCAGTTGAAGCTTTATCCTCATCCATACGATCTCTACACCACCATGGGCGAGGGCGATGCCACTCGCTATGTGCGTGTCTATTCCGACTTGCACCCCGCCGAGAAGGTCTGTTTCGTGGCTTGCGGTGGCGATGGTATCATCAACGAGGTGGCTTCGGGCATGGTGGGATTTCCGGACAAGCAGATGGCCATCCTCTTCATCGGCGGCAGCACGGCGGACTTTCTGGAGTGTTATCCCGGTCGCGACTTCCGTGACGTGAAGGCCATGCTGGAAGGCACCACCCAATCCGTTGATATCATCAAGGTGAATGACAGCTATAGCATCAACGTCTGCAATTTCGGCTTTGACTCCACGGTTGCAGCGCATGCTAACAGCCTTATTTCCAATGGCGTTGAACCTCACAAGGCGTTCAGACGCGGCGTTGCCTATGCATTGTTGACCAGTCGCTTTAACCGCATCAGAGTAGAGGTTGACGGTCAACGCATCCGGCACAGATTGTTGTTGCTCTGCACCTTAGCCAATGGCGTGCAAGTGGGTAGTGAGTTCCGATGCGCTCCGTATGCCAAAAACGACGACGGACTCATTGAGGTTTGCTACCTTCGTGTCATGTCTCTACTGCGCTTTTTATTGACTATGAACGCATACCGTAAGGGCGAACATCTTACGCATAAGTTTTTCAAACGAAAAGTCATCTATCGGCAGGCCCGGGAGGTGGTGGTCAGTTCCAAAGATCTCTTTGACATTTGTTTGGATGGCGAAATCATACCCGGTTCCCTTTTCAACATTAAGATATTGCCCAAGGCCATCTCTTTGCGATTGCCTACAATCAAGCAACAACAACCTTAGAATCAATTGGATATATCATGAAACTCGACATGCATTGCGAGATGATTCTCGAGGAATACCGCGAGAAATTGCCTGTTTTCAAGAAATTGAAAACCGCTGTCATGGATTTGGTGAGACATTGTCTCTCCGAAAACAACATCATAGTGGCAGGCGTGGAGTCTCGAGTCAAGACCGAGAAGAGTCTGACGGGCAAATTGGAGCTGAAAGGCTACAAATACCGTACTTTGAGTGACATCACAGACATCGTTGGCATCCGCATCGTCACCTTTTTCAGCGACGACGTAGATATCATTTCGGCACTCGCGGAGCAGATGTTCGAAATCGACTGGGAGAATTCCGTTGATAAGCGCAAAATGTTAGAGATCGACCGCTTCGGTTACATGTCGCTCCACTACATTTGCCGTGTCCCGAAGACCAAGTACAATGATCCCGCCATGCCAGAGTTGAACGACATTCGTTTCGAGCTCCAGATGCGCAGCACGCTCCAGCATGTGTGGGCCAACATGTATCATGACATGGGTTACAAAAGCGATGTCGAGATTCCCACTGAGTATCAACGCAATATGAGTCGTTTGGCTGGGATGTTGGAATTGGCCGACGAGCAATTCAGTCATATCCGCAAGGAAATCAACGCCTACCGCCGCAACGTGCAGTCGCTTGTGGCCACGGGCAATTTCGACGAAGTGCCGCTCAACGGCGACACCTACCGCAGTTTCCTGGCCCTAAAGCCATTCAAGCGTCTTTCCGAGAAGATCGCGGCCATCAACCAAGCCGAAATTTATGAGGACAGCCTCATGCCGTACTATAATATACTCAGGAGTCTGAACATGAAAACCATCGGCGACATCGTGCGCCTGCGAAACGAGAACAGCGACAGCGCCTACCAACTTGCACTCATCCAATTGGCAGGCACTGGATTGGACATCCTGGCCAATTCCGTCGCGCTTCTGAACCTCTGCATTGTTTATATCCTGAAACAAGGATTCGGAGAGGCCGGACTGCTGCATCTTTTCAACGCCCTATACGGCGAAAACGACTACAACAAGGACAGGGCGCAACGCATTTATCGACAAGCAAAGCAAATTAACATTATTTAAGCGTCATGAACAATCCAATGGACACCCAACTATTCGACAAAGCCTTGAAATTCGCCACAGACGCGCACAGTGGCACTGAGCGGCGAGGAAAGAACTTCCCTTACATCATACATCCGATGGAAGCCGCCACCATTGTGGCCACTATCACCACAGATCCCGAAATGCTGGCTGCCGCCATCCTTCACGACACCGTGGAGGACACGGAGGTGACCTTTGAACAAATTTGTGATGAATTCGGAGAACGAGTGGCCAATCTCGTACAACATGAGACATGCCCGCTTCCCAAAAAAACGCCTTGGCACGACCGCAAACAGGCGCAAATCGACCTCCTCGCCGACTCCCCCTACGACAGCAAGGTGGTGGCCATGGGTGACAAACTTTCCAACCTCCGCGCCATCGCCATGGACTACTGTATGATTGGCGACAAACTCTGGTCGCGCTTCAAAGCCCCGAATGGTAAATCGGATATTGCCTGGTATTACCGCCTTTTGGCAGACGCACTGTCCGATTTGTCCGACACTTTCCCATATCAGGAGTTCGTCATGTTGCTGGACAAGACCTTCGGTTCTGACGATAAATCATTATAATCCAAAGCTTTCGGAATATGAAACGGTTGCTGTTCTTTATATTCATAGCGCTTTGCCTAGTCGCTTGCAACAACAGACAGAAGTCCCAGTCAAAAGCAAACCAGGAAATCCTTTCGGAAAAGGATCTTCAAGGTAAAGTGGTGGCCACACTGACAGGCTGCAGTTTTGAAATCGACATGGCTGGACGCAGCGATTTCAAGATCGTGCGACAACCGACCATGTCCGATTGCATCGCATCGCTCCGCCAAGGGCGCGTCGATGCCATCGTGTATGATGAAGTGTGTTTCACCGAGGAAATGCTTCGTGAAAAAGGCATGAAGAAAGCGTTCCTGACAGAGAAAAGCTACCCATGCGCATTCGCCTGCACTAAATCGAACCTGGATTTGGTCAACAAATTCAATGAATTTCTGGCAAAGCTCAAATCATCAGGTGAATTGAATGAGATCACCCTAAGGTGGCAGAACTGCATTGACTATACACACCCCGACATGCCCGAAACCAAAGACAACCTCACAGGAGAGCCTTTGCTTGTCGGCACCGCGTACACAACGGCACCCATATCCTATATGATTTTAGACAAGTGGTATGGATTGGAGATTGAAATTCTGAACCGTTTCGGTGAATATATAGGCCGTCCCGTGAGGTATCAGCTGTACGATTTTGCCGCAGAGATACCAGCCTTGCAATCAGGGCAAATCGACATAGCAGCAGGAGTTTTGTTCGTCACGGAAGAACGGAAAAAAGTGTTAGCCCTCACGGATGTCTATTACAACTGTTACGGGGCTTTTTTCGTCATGGACAAAGATGCCCAGATCAAGACGGGTGATCCCAAGTTGTCCGATATCAGAGGATCCGTCAGGAACAATTTGGTGGCAGAGAATCGCTGGGTGATTTTGGCACGCGGTCTCAAGGTGACATTGGAAATCACCCTGTTCTCGATGCTTTTCGGCAGTATATTAGGCACCGGACTGTTAGCAATGCGGCGAAGCCAACGCCCCTGGGTCAGAAAGACAGCCTCCGTTTATGCTTCAGTAATACGCGGCATCCCTATGGTAGTACTGCTAATGATTCTTTTTTACATTGTACTGGTGGGTTTCAGTGGTATTGCGGTAGCTGTGGTGGCCTTCACCTTGACCTTTACTTCCTCATTTGCTTCCACGATGGACAATGCGCTTCTTGCGGTCGGCAACCAACAGTACGAGGCGGGAGAGGCAATGGGCTTCACCCGCGCCCAGATTTTCCGATACATCACCGGTCCTCAGGCACTCAAGCGCGCCCTACCCCAATTCAAAGGGGAGGCCGTTTCGCTCATCAAAAACACTTCTGTGGTGGGATATGTGGCCATCCAGGACCTTACTCGCGCCTGTGACATGATACGCGCACGCACCTTCGAGGCCTTCTTCCCTCTCCTCTTTATCACCATCATCTATTTCCTGCTCGCTTGGCTTATAGGCATATTCATGGATTATATATTTAAAATCGCCATAAAACATTTGTTATGATCAGCATCAGACACCTTTCCAAAACATTTGTAGACCCAGATGGCAGCCATCTTGATGTGTTGAAAGATGTCAGCTGCGAGATCCAAAAAGGCGAAGTGGTTGGCATCATCGGACCCTCCGGGTGCGGCAAAAGCACCTTGTTGAGGACCATCAACATGATGACCATGCCTACTTCCGGCGAAATTCTGTTTGAAGGGGAAAACATCGCCGCCAACGGTTATCCCATCAACAAACTGCGCCAACGGATGGGGATGGTGTTCCAAACTTTCAACTTGTTCGAGCATTTAAACGTGTTAGGGAATATCACCCTTGCCCCGATGAAACTGAAAGGGATCAAACAGGAAGAGGCAGAAAAGGAAGCCATGCAGATTCTGCACAAAGTGGGGATGGACGATAAATGCACCGCCATGCCCGCCGAACTCTCCGGCGGTCAGAAACAGCGCATTGCCATCGCCCGCTGTCTGGCCATGCACCCCGACATCATGCTCTTCGACGAGCCTTTGTCCGCCCTCGACCCCTCCATGGTGGGCGAGGTGCAGACCGTCATCCGGCAACTGGCACGTGAGGGGATGACCATGCTCATCGCCACTCACAAGCTCAAGTTCGCCCACGATGTCTGTTCCCGCATCATCTTCATGAACAAAGGGCAGATTCACGAGGAGGGCACTCCGAAAGAGATATTCGAAAACCCCACCCACAGTGCCACCAAAGCCTTTGTACAGCAAATTTACAAGCTTTGGTTCACCATCGAAGGCCAGGATTTCGACATCGTGGAGATGCACTCGCAGATGCTGCAATTCTGCAACAAATACAACATTGCGCACATCATCGAGACGGCACAGCAAATCATCAACCTGATGGTGCTCATTGTGCTTGCCGACTACCGCCCCCTCACCGTTCGACTCTCCTTCATTGAGCAATTTGAGAGAGTGTCGTTGGATTTCATGATCAAGGATCTCACCACATCCCCACTCGATAACAATGAGTTCACCCAAAGCGTTTTAGACGACATCCGCTCCCTCTCCAAGGAGATCATCGAAGAACCCACAAAGTTGGGCTTCAGAATCAAAGTCTTCCTGAATTAAGCAAACCTTTCAACGAGCCCTTAGGCATCGTTTTCATCGAATTTCAGCTTCCACCGTCTGTGGCTCCAAATCCAGTATTCGGGTTTGCGACGAATAGTTTGCTCTAACAACTCCGTGTATTTCCGCGTGATAGCGTAAGGTTCCTCCTCGCTCGGATGATCCGTGATCAGGTGGATGTCCACGCGATACTTCCCCATCCGCTCCTTGATCACTTCGTAATACAGGACGGGGATGTCATACTTCCGGGCGAAATATTCCGGACCGTAAATCACGCCGGTGGTCTGGTTCAGGAACTGCGTGACATAGCACTTTTTCTTGTTGTTAGGCGACTGGTCGGCGAGCATCATGTAGGCGGCGGGGATGTGGTTATCCTCATGATAAGCGAAGACCTCCCGAGCCGTGTCGGCGAAGCATACCTGCGTGCCGTTGCGGGTGCGAGCTCGGTTTACCCACTTCTCGAACACCTTGTCGCTGTTGGCCTTCCCAACCCCGATGCCGTGCTGCGGGAACATCTCGTCCAACGCCACAATCATCCACTCCCAGTTGTTGTAATGACTCGACATCAGAATCACACTCCTATCCTCCTTGTAAAACCGTTCCGGCAGCGATTTGTCGTCGCAATGGTAACGGTAACGCAATGCACAACGCGGAATCAGTAGCATCTTGATCATCTCCACGGCAATCTGCGCCAAGTGCCAATAGTATCGATTCCGGATGCCTCTTCGTTCTTGAACCGTTAGTTCAGGAAACGAGCGCAACAAATTATCATCCACTACTTTACGTCTGTATCTAACCACATGATTCACTATCAAATAGACTATCGGCAGAATGAGGTACAGTACGCACAGAGGCAGAGCGGCAAGGGGATAGCAGAGGAAGAAGATGAAAAAAAAGGTCATTTCAATTGGGAATGAGGAATTTGTAATTCGGAATTATAATTCGGTCGAAGAGCTATTCCCCTTCTGTTAGAAGGGGAGGCTGAAGGCCGGGGTAGTTTTTCGCAAAATCCAGAAGATTCCGGTAATGTAACGGGGCGATTTCGCGGATGAGTTCGTATTCGCCGGGATGTTTCGCGCCGACATGCACAGGGGTGATTCCTGCATTTATGGCGAATTGCATGTCGGTGAGGCTATCACCGACCATGATGGAGTCGGAGAAATCAATGTCGGGGAAATCGGCTTTGGCCTGCAGCGCCATCCCGATTTCGGGTTTGCGACAACCGCAGTGCTTGTCGGCGTGGTGCGGACAACAATAGACCGCATCCAACGGGGTCAGGTTCTCCTCGAAGGTGATGCGCATCCGGCGGTGAATCTCATCGATGTCCTCCATTTTGCAAATGCGCTTCTCCACGCACTGCTGGTTGGTCACCACGATGATGTGCTTGAACTTCGGTCGCAGCCACTGCATGGCAGTAAGCACGCCGTTAATGAGGACAAACTCCTCCGGTTTGCGCACATATCCGCCTACGATTTGCACATTGATTACGCCGTCTCTATCCAGGAACAGGGTGTTTTTCATTTGAAGGTTATGGATTATTGAAGCATTTATCACACAATTAACTACATTTCATCATCGCATCATCGCATCATCGCATCATCGCATCATCGCATCATCGTATCATCGCATCATCGCATCATTTAACACTCCCCTCTCCGTCCAAATTCTTCATGAACTTGCGTTCCATGGAGGCAAAGCGGTTCAGGTTCTGTCGGGAGAGCACCAAAAGGAAGATTACCGCTATGGCAATCAGGAATATCACCCATTTGGTGAATTTGAAGAAGTTGATCAGGATGGAGAAGACGAAATAGAACACTATCATGAAACGGAAGAGTGTCCATACGATGACAGCCAGCATATTCGCACGGTTTTCTTTCACCAAATTACGATAGAGTTCGTGGGTTTTCGGACTGTTACGCACAATGCCGAACAGGAAGGGCGAAACAAGTATCAACGACCCTACTGCACACAATGTGTTGAACCCCCATGTCGGAATCATTTCCACATAAGGAATCTTCTTGATGAAGGGTATCACATATTCGAACAGTATTAACAGCGTTGCGAACGACAACACAGAAAACACCAGCACATTCGTGATCGTACTCTTGATAATGCTGCTCCAGTTCTTCTTTCCTTCGTTGCTGGAGCCGAAAAGGGCATATTCATCGAGAGCATTCTTGGTCTTCGGAGAAAGCCGATTCTCCAGCATGTTATAGACCGGCGTGGCAAGTTTGATCCAGTAAGGCGTTGTGAACGTGGTAATCACAGATGCAGCGATGATAACGGGATAGATGTACGAGGGCATCACGTGCTGTGCCACAGCCACCGACGCGATGATGAAGGCGAACTCACCGATTTGAGAAAGCGTGAAACCCGTTTTGACAGAATCCTCAAGGTTTGCGCCAGCTATCAGAGCGGACAATGAAGAGACTAACGCTTTTATTATCAACGTTATGAGAACCAATGACAATATCAACTTCCAATATTGGGCAAGAACCTGTGGATCAATCATCATACCCACAGAAACGAAGAAGATAGCGGAGAAAAGGTTCTTTATACTCTCTGTAAGATGTTCAATACGCTGACTTTCAGCTGTTTCCGAAAGAATAGAACCGATAACGAACGCACCCAATGCGGAGGAGAAGCCGACACTGTTGGCCACAATCACCATACCGAAGCAGAGACCGATGGAGATGATGAGCAGGTTTTCATCGTTGATATACTTTTTAAACTTTCGTAACAATGTGGGTATCAGGTAAATACCAACCACAAACCAAAGTATCATGAAGAAGACCAACTTCACGATACTCATCAAAATCTCGCGTCCTGCGCCCGCATTTTTACTGGCTGCCACAGTGGAAATCAACACCATCATCACCACAGCCACAATGTCCTGGATGATAAGCACCACCATGGTCAAGTCGGCGAACGACTCTCCCTTGATTTTCAGATCGTCAAAAGCTTTGATAATGATGGCGGTGGAAGACATTGCCAACATACCACCGAGAAAGATGCTCTCCATCACGCCCCAGCCCATGACAAATCCGAGCAGCGCGCCCACGCCTATCATGCCGAGGATGCCGACCAATGCAGTAATAAAGGCCTTACTGCCCACCGAGAAAAGTTTCTTGAAACTGAATTCAAGTCCCAAACCAAACATCATAAAGATGATACCGATTTCAGACCAGACCTCCACATCAGCCGCATCCTTGACCGTAGGGAAGAGGTGCAGGTGCGGTCCCACAAGGAAACCCACCACAAGGTAGCCCAGCACAAGAGGCTGCTTCAGCAGTTTAAAAATCACTGTCACGACACCTGCCGATGTCAATATCAGCGCCAAATCCGCAACTAAACGTAAATTTTCAGACATAATTAATCAGGAATTAGAAATTCGGAATTATACTAAAAGGGGCATTAACTTTATTTCGTATGGCAAAAGCCTTACTTTTATCCTTAATTACATTACTGTTCATCTTCATACAACATAACATTAACATCTGTTCTTAATTCTTAATTCCGAATTCAGAATTCCGAATTCAAAATTGTTAACACGCCGAAGCATTTTCCGCGGTTTGTCATCTGGCAGATGCGCGTGTTGCCTATCACCTTCGGCGGATTCAGTTCCTCGTGGGAGTGGCCACCTACAATCACGTCAATTTCAGGCACTTGGCGGGCGATTTCGTAGTCGTTGTCCTGAATCGTGGTATCGACGCCCACATGAGAAAGGCAGACGATCAGGTTGCAATTCCGGGCTTTCAGTTCGGCTACCATCTTGCGAGCCGTTTCCACAGGATCAAGGTAGGTGACCTCGCGGGCGATTTGCGGTGCCGTATAGCCGTCAAGGTTCACCCCGAGGCCGAATATACCAATCTTGTATCCGCCGCGTTCTATGATGACGTAGGGCTTGATGACCTTGGCCAGTTTCTTGTTGGCGAACTGGTAGTTGGCGCACACCACGGGGAATTCGGCGGTCTTGAGGCGGGCGGCAAGTGCCGCGCAACCGTTGTCGAATTCGTGGTTGCCGAGCGTGGCCGCGTCATAATGCATGGCGTTCATCAGACGCACCTCCATATAGCCCTTGAAGATGTTGAAATAGGGGGTTCCCTGGGAGAAATCACCGGCATCGAGCAACAACGTGCAGGGGTTCTCGGCGCGTAATTCACGGATGGCCGCCTCGCGCCGCAGAAAACCGCCCACATTCACATCACTTTTGTACGAATAAGGGTCGATCTGGCTGTGTGTGTCGTTGGTGTGCATGATTACCAGCGGTTGGGATTGTAAGGAAACGTACACGAAAAGACTTAGCACGAAACATATCACATATTTCGCATCTAACGACCTCTTTCTAATAACTACCCCGCCCTTCGGGCACCCCTTCTTAAAAGAAGGGGAATTGTCCTTCGACCGAATCATATATTCTTAATTCTTAATTCTGAATTCTTAATTACTTATACAGGAACCGGCGGATCGACCGTTTCGGAGTCTTCTCGAACTCTTTATCCACGGTCTCGATGGCGGAAATCTGTTCGTATTTGGCGACCAGAGTGTTGATTTTCTGTAAGTTCTGGTTCATCTGTTCCTCAAGGGAAATCGCATTCCAGTCGAAAGCGGGATCGGGATAGACCAATGCCACCAATTTGCCCTTTCTGCCCACGACCAGTGCTTCGGAGACGCCTGGCAGATTGCTCAGCTTAGCCTCCAGTTCCTCGGGGTAGATGTTCTGTCCGCCGGCGGTGAGGATCATCGCCTTGCTGCGGCCCTTGATATAGATGTTGCCCTGTTTGTCCATGAGCCCGAGGTCGCCGGTGTGCAGCCAACCATCTCTGTCTATGGTGGCCTTCGTGGCTTCCTCGTTCTTGTAATAGCCCATCATCACATGCTCGCCGCGGAAGAGAATCTCGCCGACCTCTTGACGCGGATTGGGAGAGTTGATCATTATCTCGTTGCGCGTCACCACCTTGCCGCAAGATCCGAGCGGCTGCTTGGGCCAATGCTCATAGCTCACCAAAGGGCCTGCCTCGGTCATGCCGTAGCCGACCACCAACGGGAACTTGATGCGACGCAGCACGCGCTCAACGTCCTGGTTCAGCGCGGCGCCGCCAGTGATCAGCCATATCAGATTGCCGCCGAAAGCGTTCATCAACTGCTGGTAAATCTTCTTTTCCACAATTTTGCACAATCCCGGCGTGTTCCAGAGCATCTTCACGGCCGGCTTCTCCAAGGCAGGGAAAATCTTTCCTTTGAAAATCTTCTCGATAACCAACGGAACCGTCAGAATCATGTAGGGTTTCGTTTCGGAATAGCATTTCAGCAGTGTGGCCGGCGACGGGGTCTTACCAAGGAAATAGACGTGACAACCGCCCGCCACCTGATAGAGGAACTCGATGGTCATGCCGAACATGTGCGCCAGCGGCAACATGCAGACCTCCGTCCAGCCTGCATGGTTGGGAATCTCCTCCTGACTGTACTGCACATTGGCGGAGATGTTGCGGTAGCTTAGCATCGCACCGCGCGGCGCACCCGTCGTGCCCGACGTGTAATTGATGATCATCAGCTCGTCGAGATTGTCGGTCGGGAAATGGATGTCCTCTCGGTTGAGTCCGCGCGGATAACGCTGGCGATACAGCTCTTTGTATTGCTCGAAAGCCTTCTGCTGCTGCTCACCACGGGCATACAAGAGCTGGAAATCGTCGGTATCCAGAATCAGATCGATATTTTCAAGATGCTGAACATCAATGCGTTCCCACACATTCTGACTCACAAACATCGCCTTGGCGTCCGAGTGGTTGGTCAACCCTTCGATGTCGGCGGGAGCGAAAGCGTCCATGATGGATACGATGACCCCGCAGTTGGCGGCAATGGATAGTAGTGCGACCGCCCAGTTGGAACAGTTGCGGCTGCAAATCACCACTTTGTCGCCACGCCCCAGGCCAGCCTCCTTCATCAGAATCTGCAGTTTGGTCATCTGAGCGGCCATCTCGCCATACGTGTAGCTGGTGGTACCGTTATAGTCGGTCAGCGCGGGAGAATTCCAGTTCTCGGGAATCGTCCGGTTATAGTATGTGAAAAAATGCCTTGTGGGCTCAATTTTCTTGTTTTTTTTCTTGCTCATAATCGATTACGGTAGAAAAAGACAGGCTTAGATGTGCACGCACTCGCCGTAGGCTACTGCCACTGCTTCCATAACAGCCTCCGACATGGTGGGATGCGGGAAGACGGAAGCGATGATTTCGGGACCTGTCATGCCTTTCTTGCGGGCGGTGACGGCACCGGCAATCATTTCAGTAACGTTGTCGCCAATCAGGTGGCAACCCAACCATTCGTTGGTGTTCTTGTCGAAGATGACCTTCACCATGCCGTCGCGATTGCCGGAAGAGGCCGCCTTGCCGGATGCGGTGAACGGGAACTTGCCGACGAGCACTTCCCTACCCTGTTCCACGCAGGCGCGCTCGGTGAGGCCCACGGATGCGATTTCGGGGGTCGTGTAGGTGCAGCCCGGAATGTTGCCGTAATCAACCGGCTCGGGGTTGTGGCCTGCGATTTTCTCCACGCACACAAGGGCTTCGTGGGAGGCCACATGCGCCAATGCGGGACCGTGCACGATGTCGCCGATGGCATATACGCCCTCGACGTTCGTGCGGTAGTAGTCATCTACGGTAACTTTGCCGCGCTCGAATGCCACGCCGCACTCTTCGAGACCGAGGCCTTCTAAGTTGGTGGCCACGCCCACGGCGGAAAGCACGATGTCACAGGTGATTTCCGTAATCTTTTCCTTGCTGTCCTTAATTATCACAACGCATTGATCGTTAACCACTTCCACTTTTTCCACAGCAGCACCGGTCATCGTCTTGATGCCATGTTTGCGGAAACAGCGGGCGAGTTGCGCGGCAATGTCGTCGTCCTCCACGGGCACCAAACGTGGCATATATTCCACGATAGTGACTTGCGTGCCCATGGTGGCGTAGAAGTACGCCAGTTCGCTGCCGATGGCACCTGAGCCCATCACCACCATCGTCTTGGGAAGTTCGGGGAGCGTCAGCGCCTCGCGGTAGCCGATGATTCTCTTGCCGTCTTGCGGCACGTTGGGCAGACTGCGGGAACGCGCGCCCGTGGCGAGGATGATATGCTTGGCTTCGAAGGTGGTCTTCGTGCCGTCAGCGGCAGTCACTTCAACCTGATGATTTCCGGCCAGTTTACCGAATCCGGCAATCACATCCACGTTGTTTTTCTTGAGGAGGAACTGCACGCCCTTGCTCATCTGTTCGGCCACTCCGCGACTGCGTTTCACCACGGCTTGGAAATCGGGGGCGACAGTGCCTTCAAGAGCGATGCCATAGTCAGCGGCGTGTGACATATATTTATATACTTGAGCACTCTTGAGCAGCGCTTTGGTGGGAATGCAGCCCCAGTTGAGGCAAATGCCGCCCAGTTCTGCTCGCTCCACCACAGCGGTTTTGAGGTTCAACTGACTGGCCCGAATCGCAGCCACATAGCCGCCAGGACCGCTTCCGATCACGATAACATCATAGTTGTTTTCCATATTTCTTTATTTAATATTGTCTGTTCGATATTTGTTGGATGTTGGCGTATGCGATACACCCCTACCCTTTAACTTTATCACCAAAATTCGGCGGCAAAGATACGATTTTTTCAGGCAAGAAGATTGTGTTGTTTAAGAGAATCTCGCGCCTGCTTCCCTGTGATTCCGAAAAAATCGTATCTTTGCGGCTTGTATTTTTACATATATTAAAATGGCAAATTTCGGATTTTCCATCAAGAAGACACGCTCCTTCAACCTGAGTCAGGCGGACTTGCGCAAGGCCGACCGGCTTTTGGAAGAAGTTCCCTCATATCGTCTCTGCATCGGGTGTGGCGGCTGCACGGCCACTTGTTCCGCACGGCAGTTCACCGACTTCGACATCCGCAAGGTGCACAACACCTTCCGACGCGGCCAATACGAAAAACTGGCCGACGAACTGCGCAAGTGCATGCTCTGTGGCAAGTGCACCCTCGTGTGCCCGCGCGGTGTCAACCTGCGCTCGCTCATCATCAATATGCGTCAACTGCTAACCCCTTCTCACGAAACCTTCTAAGCCATGGCAAATTTCCATCCATTCGTCGTTCCGTTCGTGATGGGCACAGTGGCCCTGTTCGCCATCTGCGGTTACAAATTCGTGCGCTGGATCAAGCAATTCGACCGCAAACAGCAGGCGCTCATCAAGAAAAACATGTTCTCCACACGGATCGTGCCTGCCCTTTGGGAGGTTTTTTGCGAATGTCTTCTACATTTACGCATCACCAAAAAGAACTGGCGATTAGGCTACATGCACCGTAGCATCGCTTTCGGCTGGTTCCTGCTTATATTGTTCGGCGCCATTGAAGGACGCCTCGGCATCAAAGGTACCTTCCACTTCTGGTGCGCCATTTTCTACCGCTTCTTCCACCACAACCCGCCCATCAACGGCACTGAAATCTTCTTCACAAACCTCATGGATCTGCTGCTGCTCTACGTGCTTTCAGGTCTCTTTTTGGCTTTCGTCAAGAAGATTCATTCCCGCATTCTTGGCATGAAACGGACGACCCGCCACACGGTGATGGATAAAACCGTAAAAGCAGCACTGTGGTTGATTTTCCCGTTACGTCTTCTGAGTGAGTCTGTTACAGCACGACTCTATGCCAACGGCGGCTTCCTCACCCAAACCCTCGGCGACCTCTTCAGTCGCCCGGTTGCCGAATTTCTCGAGCTTCCCCTCTGGTCGCTATACTCCCTTGCGCTCTGCATCTTCTTCCTCATGCTGCCCTTCACCCGCTACATGCACATCTTCGCCGAAGTGTTTCTCATCTACTTCCGCAAACTGGGACTGAGAGACAGTGTGAAGATGACCGGATACACGAAATACGAACTGAGCGCCTGCTCCCGCTGCGGTATGTGTATCGACCGGTGTCCGCTTTATAACACCTTGGACATCAATGATGTGCAAAGCGTATATCTGCTGCGCAACCTCCGTAACTTGGAGCACCATCAAGACATTCTCGCCGCTGGCAAGAACTGCCTGATGTGTCATCAATGCGCGGAAGACTGTCCTGTAGATATCGACTTGATGAGTATCCGACGCATCTCGCGTGACAAGGGCGACACCGACATGGCTGACAACTACCGTTATCTCGACAACGTGAAGGGTTTCAACGCCATAGGGCGTGTGGCATACTTTGGCGGTTGCATGACCCAGCTCACCCCGACCATCTCCCAGTCAATGAAGACCATTTTCGATGCCGCCGGGGTCAAATACTGGCATCTCGACGGCGAACGCGCCATCTGCTGCGGTCGTCCGCTGATGCAACAGGGATTCAACAAACAGGCCGCTGACCTGCGCCGCAAGATCACGGAGCTTATCGGTTCCTGCAACGCCACTGCTCTCGTCACCTCCTGCCCGATTTGCTACCACACTTTCAAACACGAATACCATCTCTCTATCCCTATCTATCACCACACGGAATTCATCGACAAGCTCATCAAATCTGGAAAACTTTCTGTGAAACAGTCGGATAGCACCTTCACATTCCACGACCCCTGCGACCTTGGGCGCGGTTCCGGCATCTACAAACAGCCACGCGAAGTGCTGAAAGCTGTCGGTCAGCTGAAAAAAATCTCCGCCGAGAAGGAGAACAGTCTCTGCTGCGGCATGAACTTGGGCAACACCGTGCTGTCGCTCGAACAGCAGACGAAATTGCGCGACAAGTCCTTAGCTGTGCTCACCGAACCGAATCCCGACGTGGTGGTGACCGCCTGCCCGATGTGCAAGAAAGCCTTCCGTCACGGCACGGACGCCAATGTCAAAGACATCGCTGAAGTGGTGGCAGAACAGCTTTATAACTAATGTTTAGAACACTTTCATGAACTACAGGAAAGAACTCTCTCACCCCATATACCCGTACGTGCAACATGCAGCGGACGAACTTGGTTACGACGCATTCGTAGTCGGAGGTGTGGTGCGCGATCTCATCATGCGGCGCCACAACACCGACATCGACATCGTGACGGTAGGCAGTGGCATTGAGCTGGCTAAAGCAACTGCCGCACTCATATCCCCCGACCTGCACGTCAATGTTTACCGGAACTTCGGCACTGCGCAGTTCCACTTTGAAGACTGTGACATCGAATTCGTGGGTGCGCGTCGCGAGTCTTACAGCCGCGATTCCCGCAAACCTATTGTGGAGGACGGCACCTTGGAAGACGACCAGCTACGCCGCGACTTCACCATCAACGCGATGGCCATCTCCCTCAACGGCGAAACCCCCTTCACCCTGCTGGATCCCTTCAACGGACTTCAAGATATCGCCGACAAAATCATCCGCACCCCCTGCGACCCCGACCGCACCTTCTCCGACGACCCTTTGAGGATGATGCGGGCCGTGCGTTTCGCCGCCCAACTCAACTTTTCCATTTACCCCGAGACATTTGAGGCCATACAACGTAACGCTTACCGACTTGAAATCATCTCTGAAGAACGTATTATGGAGGAGTTCAACAAAATCCTGCACTGCATACGACCCTCAAGAGGTATTAAACTGTTGGAAGAAAGCGGATTGTTAGTGCAATTTCTACCAGAGTTAGTCGCCTTGAAAGGTGTGGAGAGCATCAATGGCAAAGGACACAAAGACAACTACTTACACACATTGGAAGTGGTGGACAACGTCGCTATGAGCAGCACGAACGTCTGGTTAGTATGGGCGGCGCTTCTCCACGACATTGCCAAACCCGCCACCAAACGTTTCGACCCCTTGCATGGATGGTCTTTCCACGGTCACGAAGTGGTAGGTGCAAAGATGGCCTCCAAAATCTTCCATAGGCTAAAACTTCCTGTGAACGAACGACTTAAATACGTTCAGAAGCTCATCAACCTGCACCTGAGACCCATTGCGTTAGTGGAAGACAACATCACCGATTCCGCCGTCCGTCGGCTGCTCTTTGAGGCTGGCGATGACATCGACGACCTGATGATGCTTTGCGAAGCCGACATCACCTCCAAAAATTCCGACAAAATCAAGCGTTACCATCGGAATTTCGAGATTGTTCGCGACAAACTGGTGGAAATCGAGGAGAAAGACCGCCTGCGAAACTGGCAACCGCCTATCAACGGCCAAGACATTATGCTTGCCTTCAACCTCAATCCTTGCAAAGCCATCGGCGACATCAAGGACGTGGTCTGCAACGCTATTCTCGACGGCGAGATTGAAAACACCCGAGAGGCCGCTTACCAATGCATGATCGAGGCGGGCAAAAATTTAGGATATACACCTGTTAATCATGAAAGCTCACCGTCAAACGAATGATAAAAATCACTGTAGAAACGCTATTTTTTCGTCTCTACACCGAACAAAACAGAGAAATTATGTATAAAATAAAGCATATATCACTTGTTCTCCTCGCTGCCTTGACATTCTTTTCAGGATGCAACAGCAAAAAGCATGTCATGGAGAAACCCGACCATTTGATTAACCGTATCACGTTAGTCAATATATTGGCTGAGAGCTACATGATTGAGAGTTATTTACAGATGACCCCTTACGACTCCATCGCGAAAGACGAACTGGCACGACAATATTACAAAGACCTCTTCCAACGGTATAAGATCACCAACGAACAGTTTGAAAGCTCCATCGCCTATTATGTAAGTGAAGAGAAATCGGCAGAGAAACTGCTGAATGATGCCTCGACCATGATTGTAAGTAAGAAATCCGACATGTTTGCCACCGAAGAAGCTGGTACCGACCTTCCTAATTAAATAATATAAGGAATTATGTTATTCAAAAACGCCTTCGAACAACAACCGACATTGCGTTTCGTATATGAAAAAATGCAATTCTATTCCGCATTGGGACGCCATCACCTGCTGAACATGCCATTCAATGCTGATGCTGACACTTTGTCCACCGAATTTGATCACCTTTCTTCCATTATAGAACTGTGGAAAAACGAGTCATATCGAACTGTTTTTTCCCATTTATGTCAGCAGATTCATCAGCTGAACAACATCGCCCCCACCCTTCTATCACTGGAAAACGGGGCTGTGCTTGACGACATTCAGCTCTTTGAAATAAAGAAAACCGCCATTCTAACAAAGTCAATTGCATTAGACATCAATAAGTTAGAAATTTCATGGTTGAATTATGCTCCTTTGGACGCCGTGATTGCCATACTGGATCCTGAACACACGCAGATCCCCCACTTTTACGTTTATTCAGCTTACGATGAAGATTTAGCTTGTCTGCGGGAAAAGATGAAATCGGCGGGTGACAGTCAAGAAGCGGAGACGTATCGTTTTCAGGCTCAGCAGATTGAAGACCGTCTTAGGGCAGAACTCAGCGAGAAGCTGCAACCTTACCACAGGGCATTATCTCAAAACTTGGAAAACACCGCCTACTTAGACTTGCTGATTGCCAAAGCCAAACTCGCCATCGAATGGAACTCTTGCAGACCGCAAATAGGTGAAATTCACGACATTGTCAACATGACCAATCCGGAAATTGCGGCTGCTTTGGCCACTAAGGGACGTGAATTCCAGCCAGTGAGCATCCGTTTTGGACAGGAGACAGTATTGATTACCGGCGCGAATATGGCTGGCAAGTCCGTGCTGTTGCAATCCGTGGCCTTGGCGCAATATCTGTTCCAGTTCGGCTTTTTCCTGCCCGCCGAATCTGCCACCTTACCCATTGTGGATGAAATCATTACCAGTATCGGCGACCGTCAGTCGGCGGTAAGCGGACTCTCCTCCTTCGCCGTGGAAGTGCTCACTATCGACCGTATTATCAAGACCGCTCGAGAGGGCAAGCGAGTGCTGGCATTAGTGGACGAATTAGCACGCACCACCAACCCCGACGAAGGCAAACGCATGGTCAACGGATTCATCCGCATCTGCCGTAAACTCTCGCTCACCGCCATTGTGACCACTCATTACAGCGGACTGGATGCCGATTGCAAGCGACTGCGTGTCAAAGGGTTGCAAATCCCTGAAAATGTCAGCAGTCTCAGCATCGGACACATCTCCGACTATATGGACTACTCCCTCATCGAGACGCACAACGATGACGTTCCGAAAGAAGCGTTCACCATCGCGCGGTTGTTGCATGTCGATGACGAATTCCTCAACGAGTGCGATTCTGCATTATAATATCTGTATTTTGTGTACCTTTGCCGCCGTTAAAAAAAATAGAGAATGTCATTCACAAACCCCTTGATGCTCATTGGTCTCGCGGCCATTTTGGTCCCGATAATCATACATCTTTTCAATTTCAGAAGATATAAGACCATTTATTTCTCCAACGTGCAAATGTTGGAGGATATACAAAAAAAGACCAAACGTGCCTCTCAGCTACAGCAACTTATTGTATTGTTACTGAAGATATTAGGTATCAGCTGTCTCGTATTGGCCGCTGCGCAGCCGTTCCTACGCGGCAGCAACAAAAACGCCAGCAAGGGAAATGCTATATCCATTTTCGTAGATAACTCTTTCTCCATGGAGACTGAAAGCAAAAACGGGTCACGCCTCTACGACGCTGTGGATGCCGCTAAGAGTATTGTGCAGGCTTTCGACTTCTCCGACGATTTCGTGCTCACCACACAAGATTTGACCGGCGAGGAATCGCATATCCTCAACAAGGATCAAGTACTGGAAATGCTTGACCGCATCACCGTATCCCCTAACAGTCATTCTTTCAAAGAGATACACACCTTCGAAAACCACACGCTGCACTCTTCCAACAAAGAAAACGTCATCCATTACTATATCTCTGATTTCCAAAAGAACAACTTTGATCTGTCCGAATTACGCAACGATTCCTCCTCGCACATCGGACTCATTCCTGCACCCGCAGAGATGGTCAGCAATGTGGGGGTTGACAGTTGTTGGTTCCTGACACCTATTTTCAAGCTCGACAACACCGTGACCCTCATCGCCCGAATTCACAATTACGGTAGCGAGGAGGTGCAGAAAGTGCCTGTAAAGCTGCACGTTAACGAAAAACAGAAAGCCATTGCCGCCATTGACATTCCGGCAGGCGGTTATGCGGACTGCCACCTCACCTACCGCATCGACGAACCGGGCACTAACTGCGGAAAAGTCAGCATTGAAGACGCCCCTATCACTTTCGACAACGACCTCTACTTCACTTACGAAGTGTCGGACAACAGCGTGATATCGGTCATTTATGAAAAGGAGCCCAACCGATTCCTCTCCGCCCTATACGGAAAAGATTCGGTTTTCACTTATCAGTCAATGAGTTATCAACAAATCAACTACACTCAACTGCGTCAGAGTGATGTCATTGTACTGAACGAGGTGCCGGCGGTTTCTTCGGGTCTCTCAGATGAACTCACCAAATTCCTGAAAACAGGTGGCACACTGCTCGTTTTCCCGTCCAGCAAAGCTGACAAGAGCGTCAACGACCTATTGGCCTCCCTCAACGTGGGCCGTTTTGGCAATCTTGCCAAGAGCACGCTGAAATGCAAGGTGTTAAACAGCGAAAGTATCTATTTCAAAGGAGCTTTGGAAAGCACGGATGCACGGGTTGACATGCCGCAAACCCTACAGCATTTTGCCATTTCGGGCGGTGCAAACGGCAATGAAATCATCATGGCTCTGGAGGACAACTCACCTCTGTTGGTTTCTTATCCTGCTGAATCAGGGAAGGTTATCCTTTCTGCTGTGGCACTCAACGATGACTTTGGCAACGCCCACAGACATGCACTCTTCTTTGTGCCGCTCCACAATATCGGCATCATGAACGCAGCGCAACAGAAACTCTACAATCTCATCGGCATCGACCAAATGCAACGTGTTTTCATCCCGAGTGACGGCTCTGAAGAGGCTCTGGCTTTGCGGGCTCGAAAAGGCGGCGAAGAGTTCATCCCCGAACAGCGCAGATTGGGGAACGAAACGGCATTGTACTTTCATAATCAAGCACATACGAGCGACTGGTACGACATCGTGCGCGGTGGTCAAGTTCTCGGAACACTGGCTTTCAACCAAAACAGACGCGAGTCGGACTTGAGCTGCTACACAGAGAGCGAATTGAAACAAATAGCTGACGAGCTTGGCGACAATATATCCGTCATAAGTGCGGACACGAAAAACATCGCCAAGAGCGTGAGCGACAGTCTGAACGGCAAACCGCTATGGCCGTGGTTCTTGGTATTGTCGCTACTCTGTTTCCTTGCCGAAATTGCCGTGCTCCGGTTCTGGGGGAAACCGGCATTGAACGAATAGTCGGCGATTCGTCAGGACTTTGACCTTGACTTAAACTAACCTACAACACTTACTGATTCCTGTTCATTTTAAGCTCACAAAGCCGAAATAAAAGGCCAGGATACGACTTCCGCAAACATTCTGTATCACTCAATTCCGCATTCGGGAAGAGCAGAAACGCCATCGCCAAACGGTGGTCGTGGCGGGTGTTGAAAATGGGGTTCACTCCTTTGGAGACGCCTGTCCCCTTTACATGTAATTCATTCTCAGACAGTTCTATTTTTGCGTATGGCGACAACTGTTCCGCTAACGCGTGCAGGCGGTCGGATTCTTTGTATTGGAGATTTCGCACGTTCTGAAAGGTGATGTCAGCAGGTAGTAACGCGGCGAGGGCAGTCATGACCGGCACCGTGTCGAGGTTGTCGCGAACATCGAGGGTCATGCGAGGCATTTCATCCAACGGTTTCGCGGAAATTTCAACACACGGGATTGCAGAGACGCTGCGCGCAGCGTCTCTACAGGAAACGGACACCCCCAACGACCTGAACCATTGAACGATAACCGAATCCCCTTGTATGGATTCCAACGACAATGGCGACAACACGTATTCATGTTCCGGATGCAGGCGGGCGTATGCGAACCAGAAGAGGGCTGCGCTCCAATCTCCAGAGGCACCGACGGGCGTGTCCGGCACCATCACGCCAGGAATCGTCAGGGACCAGTCACGGGTGCAGGCAAGCGTCATCTGCAAATACGACAAAGAAGGGATATCGGTAGTGGTGAGATGTAAGGTTTTGAGTCCCAGCAACGGGGCCGCAAGCACAAGGGCGGAAGCCATCTGGGAGGATTGGGAGGCGTCGATGGTTAATGACACACCTTCGGTTTCCCCACGGTGTAGAGACGCAAAATCTTGCGTCTCTATAGGTCGGAATGATTTTCCGTGTATCAACCAACCATCTACCACCCGTTCAATCTCGGCACCGATACTGCGCAACACGTCCACCAAAGGCAGGATGGGACGTTGCAACAACCGTTCCGTACCCGTAAGCAGCCATGCGCCCGGTGTGGCGGTGAGAACCGGCATCAGAAACCGGTAGGCAGCGCCGCAGTCCTCGACATCAACCATAACAGGATGAACAGACGTTTTCCTCGACTGCAGAGACTCGCCATGGCAGGTTTCCACAAAATCGGAGATGGTCTCCAAAGCGCGGTGTGTAATGCAAATATCGCGGCAATCGTCGGTTGAAATAGGCAAAACCACCCTCTTCCGCACCCAAGACCACATCAGCTCTCTAATGCGAAGACTCTTATTATCAGGAAGTTGAATATTAATCCGCACCTCAATTTTTTAAGAGCAAAAGTAAAATTTTTTGAGTATTTTTGCGTTTTCTTTTGACTTTGACTTTGATTCATCAACAACTAACCCTAAGCCTGTAAACCTGTAAGCTTGTAAACCATAAACCTTAAACCTTAAACCATAAACCTTAAACCATAAACCATAAACCTTAAACCTTAAACCATAAACCTTAAACCTTAAACCATAAACCTTAAACCATAAACCTTAAACCATAAACCTCAAACCTCAATGAACAACGGACAAATTGGAATCGGCGGATTCAACATCTTACCAAAGGGCGTCAAGAACCTTCTCATTATAAATACATTGCTATTTTTCGCCACGTTTGTGTTTGCGCGGGCGAATATATGCAATCTTAACCAGTGGTTAGGGTTGCACTACTTTAAGGCACCTGACTTCCATGTGTGGCAATTCATCACCTACATGTTCATGCATGCCAACTTCGGGCATCTATTCTTCAACATGTTCGCTCTATGGATGTTCGGGGCGATGGTCGAGAACACTTGGGGAACGCGCAAGTTCCTGATTTACTACTTGATAACGGGCATTGGCGCAGCTCTTACCCACTATCTGATCACAGCTATCACAATCGAACCTACTTTGGCAGCATTCAACCATTTTTTAGAAGCCCCCTCGCTTGACACTTACCGTTATCTCGTTGAAAACAACCATATCACACAATTGCAGAGTGCCTTGCAAAACAATTATCGAATCCTACAACAAAGTCCTGAATCTCTCAACGACTTAGTAGCCGCAACCATCTCTCTACAAAACCATTACCTGAACAGTTTCAACATCATCGGAGCTTCAGGGGCAGTCTTCGGCATTTTGTTAGCCTTCGGCATGATGTTCCCTAACTCCCTCATTTACATCTACTTTCTTATCCCTATCAAAGCAAAATGGTTCGTGGTGTTCTATGGTCTTCTCGAGTTATTGTTTGGCGTGACAGGGACATCGGATGGTGTGGCGCATTTCGCCCACTTGGGCGGCATGATTTTCGGCATTCTGCTGATTTTGCTTTGGCGTCGCCAAGACCATCAGCCCAGTCAGCAGACATATTACCATTTCACCGACAACCGCGACACCCGCTCAAAATGGAAGTGGCCTTTCCAATCACGGGACAAAGCATCTTCTGGTAAATCAAAGTATTACGTCTCCAACGAAAGCGGTCGTCCACTCAGTGATGAGGATTACAACGCTCGCAAGCAGGCCGAAAAGAGACGTGTGGATGAGATTTTAGACAAGATTTCCGCTCACGGATACGATGCTTTAAGTCCTGAAGAAAAAGAGTTTCTGTTTCACAATTCCCAGAAATAAACACGAATGGCAAAGAAAAAAGGCAATAGACTCAAGACTTTGGGCAAATTCTTGCTCATTGTCGTCACTATTATATCCTCGATCGCCTTACTATTCTCTTTTGCCGCAAAGTTGCTGCCACCATCTTTCTCCAACACCGTTGCCTATTGCGGGCTATTCTTCTCTTATCTTCTCATCCTCAACTTCATCCTCACCCTTATATGGCTCTTTATAGCACCCGCTTGGGCGCTCCTCCCTGTTTTTGTCATCTTACTCAACGTCAACAATATAGACCGACATTTCCAGTTTCGCGGCATCGAAAAGCCCCCTGTGTGTGCCAACTGTCTAAAGGTGATGACATACAATGCCAAAGCCTTCAACATCTACAGTAGCGACCAAAGATCCATGAACCGTCAGGTAATCAACTTTTTACATAACGAAAAACCAGACATCCTCTGTATTCAGGAATACAGCTACGACAAATCGGGGAAAACGGGCTTCAGCTCCACGGAGGAAATCATAAACGCACTGAATATCAAGAATAACGAAAGAACGCACAAGATCCTGTTGCCCTACAAGAACAAATTAGGATATGAATTCGGGATGGCCATTTTCAGCAAATACAAGATTGTTGACGGCGGCTTTGTGGAGACCTCCGATTCCTCCAGCAACAAATCGATGTATGTGGATATCCGATTCAACGGTGATACGCTTCGGGTTTATAACATCCATCTGGCTTCCATGCACTTGGACAGCACCGATTACGAGACTGGCAAGGCCATTTGGGCGGGTTCCTACGACTCCACTTTCAACAACAAAGCGCAGAAATTGTCGCAAAAAATCTCGATGGCATACGTACTGCGACAGCATCAGGCGAAAGACATTAACGCACACATCAGCGAATGCCCGTACCCTGTCATACTTTGTGGCGACTTCAACGACTCGCCGGCATCTTTCAGCTACAACAAAATCATGCGCGGGCTAAAGGACTCCTTCCGAAGCAGCGGCAAAGGCACGGGAACCACCTACGTCGGCGGCAATTTTCCCGCCTACCGCATCGACTATATCGCCCACGACAAGCAGTTTAACGATTTCCAATACACAGTCTGTAAGGAACTTACAGTCTCCGACCATTATCCAGTATATACGTACATTTCGATTGTAAAGAAGAATTAGGAGGTTAGAGGGTTAACGAAATACCGTCCGTAGGGACGAATAATCATTCGCCCCTACGGACGGTATTTTCATACAGATGCTCATAAAGCGAAGCCTGTTCCCTCGCATCGAATTGGCTGAGCGGGTGCAGACGCATGATTTGCTGCTCGATAGTGCCGAAAAGGTCACTGACATTGAGGATGGTTCTCGCCAGATCGTCGGCACTCTTTGTATTCACAGCGTAACCAGCCTGCCCCTCTTTGAAGATGCCGTCGCAAACACCCTTCTGCGCATATAACACGGGCAGACCCTGCGACAAAGCCTCCGCAAAACGTTGTGTAGAAGGCGTTTTCTCATCCAACTGCAGCATAATGTCGTGATTGCGGTAAACTTCGAGTAATTCTTCATTAGCCAAATCTCCCACATTAGTCAGGGTGACATCGTAGTTCCTGCGCTGCAGCTTCTTCATGGCATGGTGCACCGCATCCAAATGATGATGGGAATCCGAAGGCCCAACGTACAGCAACTTGATGTGTACCAATGCTGTAGGAGGGTGTATATGGAGATTGTTCAGCCAGAACGAATCCAAAGCCTCCAACAACATCATGGAATGGAAGAAGACGGTGTCAGCGGTTTTGGAGGGCAGATGCCGCGCCAAAAACTCCTGCTGTGACTGGCTGGTGAAAATCACCCGCGCCGCTTCCAAAAGCACATTTTCGGCACTTTTCTTATTGAACACGAACAACTTACGATACGATTCCAAATCATCCTGCATCACATCCACCAAATAGGGCGTATGGTTAGCCGAAGCATAATTCCACACCGACTGTCCGCACTCGAACCAACGGTGGGCGTGCACCAAATCCACCGGACATTTTACCGAACCCAACTCCTCTGACATAACGAATTGGTGCTCAAACTCCTCCGGCATATATCTCGCCACACGTTCCACACGTGCCCGGTCGTTCTCATTTGATATAACGTGTAATATTTTCATCGTTCATTCATCCGTTCGTTCATCGTTCGTTCATCGTTCGTTCATGATTCATTCCATTCATCCGTCCCAGGGCTCACTGCGTTCGCCCTGGGCTGACACGTGTCGGGCCTGCAGCCCTCTTGGAATTGGGTTGCCCGGTATCATTTCACATATCACCATTCAATAACCCATAACCATTAACCATTAACCATTCAACAACGGCAAATACACCCCCTCATAATACGGCTTCATCTCCCGCGTCGTGGCGTGGTTGTGCCAGAGGAACACGAAATCGCCTTCGACGTCGAAGCAGCGTTTTTTCAGCTTCATCACCAACTTCTTGGCTTTCCCTACAGGGAGTTTCATATAGTCGAACAGGGTGCCGTCCATGACGATGAGCGGGTGTTCGATGATGTCCGTGACTTTGTCGTTCCGCACGTCGTAGAGCGGGTACGGGTGGCAGGTGCCGCAGCGGAAACCGCAACGTTCCGCGAACCCGAGGGTGTAGTCGTCGGTGATGCCCACCTGCCACCACAAATCCAACGAGTTGGGATCATCCGCGAAAAAGGTACGGAGGTAGTGCTGGCGGGAGACACTTATCGTCTTATCACACAATTCACTGAGATTTTGTTTCTCCTTGTGGAGATATTGGAGATGTTCTGCAGAAGGATAGCTTCCGTGAAGGCCGATTTGATGATAACCGGGGGCCATGATAACCCGGATAACTTCATGAAGGATGGGATCTTGCACATCATACGTGGCATCCGGATGACCCTTTTCCGTCGCCTTGAAAAAGAAAATCGAAGAGAGGTTGCGTTTCTCTTCCTGAATCAAAAACTCATTGATGGCTTCCACGTAAGGATCCAAAGAGGGACGTATTTTCCAGTTTCTATACGACTTAATGGATTCCCAAACCATCGAAAGACTTCTGTTAATCAACAAGTCCCGTCCGAAA
>CAMJXE010000030.1 GCA_946409645.1 uncultured Bacteroidales bacterium | reverse complement strand
TGAAATTCTCGATATTCAGACCGCAATCCTGACCGGCGGTGACTTCCTTGACATCGTCTTTGAAACGGCGCAGGGAGCCCAACTTGCCAGTGTAGATGACAATACCATCGCGGATGAGTCGTATCTTGCTGTTGCGCTGTAATTTGCCATCCAATACCAAACATCCGGCCACATTTCCGACCTTGGTGATCTTGAAGACTTCCTTGACTTCGATGTTGCACAGGATTTTCTCGTGGATTTCGGGAGAGTGCATGCCGGCGATAGCGTCTTTGATTTCGTTGATGGCGGTATAGATGATAGAGTAGGTGCGTATATCGATTTGCTCCTGCTCGGCCAATTTGCGTGAACCTGGGGAAGGACGTACCTGGAAGGCCACGATGATGGCGTTGGAGGCGGTGGCCAACAACACATCACTTTCGGTTACCTGACCCACGGACTTGTGAATCACGTTGACCTGTACCTGCTCGGTGGAGAGCTTCAACAGAGAGTCTGACAGGGCTTCCACAGAACCATCCACGTCACCTTTCACAATGATATTTAATTCCTTGAAATCGCCAATAGCGATACGGCGGCCGATTTCATCCAGGGTAATATGTTTCTGCGTGCGCAGACCCATCTCACGGTTCAGCTGGGCACGCTTGGTGGCGGCGATACGGGCTTCGTGTTCGGAAGCGGCAACCTTGAACAGGTCGCCAGCTTGCGGAGCACCGTTCAAGCCTAACAGCAAGACAGGGGTGGCGGGACCAGCCGACTGTACCTGCTGGTTTCTTTCGTTGAACAGGGCCTTTACCTTGCCATAGCACGGACCGGCAATGATGGGGTCTCCCACTTTCAAAGTGCCATTCTGAACCAATACCTTGGCCACGTAGCCCTTGCCTTTGTCCAATGAGGATTCGATGACAGTACCGACACCGGGACGTTTGGGATTGGCTTTGAGGTCTAACAACTCGGCCTCCAACAAAACCTTCTCTAACAATTCCTGGACATTGGTACCATGTTTGGCGTCAATTTCCTGGCATTGGTACTTGCCGCCCCATTCTTCCACCAAAATGTTCATCTTGGCTAATCCTTCCTTGATTTTTTCCGGATTCGCCTGTGGCTTGTCTATCTTGGTGATGGCAAATACCATGGGAACGCCGGCAGCTTGGGCGTGGTTGATGGCCTCAACGGTCTGCGGCATGATATTGTCGTCAGCGGCAATAACGATGATACATAAGTCGGTGATTTTGGCACCACGGGCACGCATGGCGGTAAATGCCTCGTGACCAGGAGTATCCAGGAAGGTGATCTTTCTCTCGTCAGGCAGTGTTACCTCGTAGGCACCGATATGCTGGGTGATACCACCGGCCTCACCGGCGATAACATTGGATTTGCGGATGTAGTCCAGCAAGGATGTCTTACCGTGGTCAACGTGTCCCATAACGGTAATGATGGGGTGACGGGGCTGCATGTCTTCAGGATTGTCCTCCTCGTTCATGGCCTGTTCCTCATCAACGTCGGCACCGACAAACTCTACCTGGAAGCCGTATTCGTCGGCCAAAAGGGAAATGGTCTCGGCGTCTAAACGCTGGTTGATGGAAACAAACAGTCCAACACTCATACAGGTGGCGATAATCTTGTTGACGTTCACGTTCATCAGCGTGGCCAACTCGTTGGCGGTGATGAATTCCGTGACTTTCAGTATCTTCTGTTGTTCGAGTTCCTGTTGCTCGTGTTCCAGCATTTCGGCGTGGATGTGCTGTCTCTTCTCTCTTCTACGTTTCGAGGTCTTTGATTTGCCAAGCGGCTCAAGGCGCATCATGGTCTCTTTGATCTGGCGCTGGATGTCTTCCTCGGAAATTTCCACTTTCGGAGCGGCGGCTTTCTTGCTGCCCTCTTCTTTGCCGTGGGTCTTGACAGCCTGTTGTTTTATTCTCTTGCGCTTTTTCTTCTTCTCGTCGTTCTGTTCTTTGGCGGGATTTTGGGGCTGAGGTTTCTCGGCTTTGGGTTTCTCCACAGGTAGGTCTATCTTGCCCATGATTTTGGGAGCCTGCAATTTCTCTACACGAGTCTCAATATGCTCAATCACTTTCTCGGGAACAACAACTTTCTTTTCAGCCTCTTCGGGAACTGCTTCTTCCTCTTTCGTGGACTCAACTTTGTCATTGTCAGCTGTCACTTCTGTTACCTCTGTTTCAGCTACAACGGCAGTTTCCTGTTTCTGGCTTTCTTCTGTTGTCTCTTCAGCGTTTTCTGTCACTTCGGTTTTCTTGCTGGCTTTTTTGCTCTTCTTGTTCAGGCTGTCCAAGTCGATTTTGCCGACGGTGACAATATTGCCGGTGATATCCTCAATCTCGGTTTCTATGTGCTCAACTTCCTTGGCGGGTTTAGAGATCTTCTTTGTGCTCTCTTCCTCAATGGGTTCTTCCTTTTTCTCGCTGGCAGATGTCTTCTTGGCAGAAGGTTTTTTCTTGGGTTCGATGTCTATCTTGCCTACGATTTTGGGTTGTACCGTTTCCACAGGAATGTCAATGGGCTCATGCTCAATGACATTGGGCTTTTTGATCAGCACTTCGTTGGAGTGTGACTCTTCTTCCTGAACGGGCTTCTCAACCACAGTTGTTTCAGGAACCTCCTCTTCTTTCTTGAAGGTGCCGATTTCAATTTTTTGAGCTTCCTCTTTGACGAGTTTCTCTCCTTGGAATTCCTGAAGGAGAATGTCGTACATTTCGGGAGTCAGTTTGGTGTTGGGACTCTCGACGATGTCGAAGTTCTTCTTTTTCAGCAATGCTGTAATAGTGCCGATAGCGACATTGAATTCGCCGGCTGCCTTGCCTAATCGTGGTATTTTTCTTCCTTCTGCCATATTCTTTAAGTTGAAAGTTGAAAGTTGAAAGTTGAAAGTTGTTTTATCTTCCAGTTTTCAGTTTCAATTATTTTTTTTTTAGTTTTCAGATTTCAGTTTTCAATTTTCAGTTTTATTCAATATCAAGTTCTTTCTTGATGGATGCCAGTACTTCGTCAACGGTTTCTTCTTCCAGGTCGGTACGTTGCACCAGTTCGTCGCGGTCGATGGCCAACACATTCTTGGCAGTGTCGCAACCGATTTTCTTGAAGGCTTCAATCACCCAGTCATCGAATTCGTCTTTGAATTCATCCAGGTCAACATCTTCTTCTTCTACCACATCGTCGCGGAAGATGTCAATATCGTAACCTGCTAATTTGCTGGCCAATTTGATGTTATAACCACCCTTGCCAATAGCCAATGATACCTGGTCGGATTTCATATATACATTAGCGGTTTTGTTTTCTTCGTTGATGTCGATAGATGAAATTTTGGCGGGACTTAAAGCTCTGCTGATGAGCAGTTCAATGTTGGAAGTATAATTGATGACATCGATGTTTTCGTTACGCAACTCACGCACAATGCTGTGGATACGGCTGCCTTTCATACCTACACAGGCACCAACGGGGTCGATGCGGTCGTCGAAGGATTCCACCAGCACTTTGGCTCTTTCGCCAGGAGCGCGCACCACATTCTTGATGGTAATCAAACCGTCATTGATTTCAGGAATCTCAGTCTCCATCAGTCTTTCCAGGAAAGTAGGTGCTGTTCTGGAGATGATAATCAGCAGGCTGGAGGCACGGACTTCCACACGCAATACCACTGCGGTGAGGGTATCGCCTTTTTTGTACTTGTCAGCGGGAATCTGCTCTGCTTTGGGTAGCACCAACTCCACACCGTCCTCGTCAATCACTAATATCTCCTTGCGCCATACCTGGCTGACTTCTCCGGTGACCAACTCGCCGATGCGGTGCTCATATTTCTTATATACCAAATCCTTCTCGTACTCCATGACCTTGGTAATCAGATTCTGACGCAGTGCCAAAATCTCTCTTCTGGCAAAGTCGGTCAGTTTCACATTCTCCATCACCTCTTCGCCAACCTCGAAGTCGGGTTCGATTTTGATGGCTTCCGACAAGGCTATTTGGGTAAATTCGTTCTCCACCTCGCCGTCTTCCACGATCTCACGGTAGCGCTGGATCTCAAGGTCTCCACGGTCAACATTGACAATGATGTCGAAATTGGCGTCAGGGCCATATTTCTTTGTCAATGCGGAACGGAAAACATCTTCCAAAATACGCATCAAGGTTTCTCTGTCAATATTTTTGAACTCCTTGAACTCGGCAAAGGTTTCAATTAAATTCAAACTGTTGTCTTCCATTGTTGTTTTTTTTGATTTTTATATTTTATACATTGTTATATGCGCAGCCTGCGGTTTCACCGCATGTAAATCGTGTGAATTTTCCACTGTCATTCATCTATGCGGCGGTTGCGGTTTCACCGCAAAATTTTTTGTTTCACTATTCCGCCTGCATAGCTGGCTGAATCTCCATTCATCATTCCTTAATTTGAATTCCGAATTCTTGATTCTTTCCCACTTCCACCTTTCACCTGATTTCTCTATTACACGCAACTGCGAGACGCAGTTGCCTACAATGATGTCCCTTCTACCTCTCACCTTCTATCTCTCACCTTTTAACTTTCAGTTTTCAGTTTTCAGTTTTCAACTTCTTACTCCCCTCTTTACAACACAAAGGGGGCCTTTCGCCCCCACATCATCTTTCTTTACAAAAAACTCCCACTTGACAGAAGTGAGAGTTCGCTGAGTTGACCAACCAGGATTCGAACCTAGACAGACAGTACCAAAAACTGTAGTGCTACCATTACACCATTGGTCATCGTCTTTTGAGGATGCAAAGATACAACTTTTTTAATTTACAGATGAAAAAAAATGAAAAAAAACGAGGTTTTGTATCTTGTTGAAAATGAAATATTTGCAAAAATACTTAAGAACTTTCAGTTTTCAGTTTTCAGTTTTCAGTTTTCAAAATAGGAAAAAAACGCAGTTGTTTCACCTATACCTTCCCCTGCAACGCCTGCCCTGTATGCGATTTTTTGCTCTTGACAAGGTCTTCGGGTTTGCCTTCAAAAATGATTTTGCCGCCTTGGTCGCCACCCTCGGGACCTAGATCGATAACCCAGTCGGCGCATTTGATCAATTCAAGGTTGTGTTCGATTACTAAAATGGAATTGCCTTTCTCTATCAGTCGGTTGAAGGCTTCGTATAGCTTGTGGATATCGTGGAAGTGCAAGCCTGTTGTGGGCTCATCAAAAATGAAGAGGGTGTTTTGCTGGTTACTTCCCAACGACAGGTAATAGGCTAACTTGACACGCTGCGCCTCGCCACCGGAGAGGGTAGAGGAGGACTGTCCCATCTTGAGGTAACCCAATCCCACATCCTGTAAAGGTGTCAAGCGGGCTATGATATTGTCGATGATTTTCTGCTTTGGCAGCGACTGGAAAAATTCAACCGCTTGGTTGATGGTCATATTCAGGATGTCGCTGATGGTGTTGCCTCCGACTTTGATGTCCAAAACCTCTTCTTTGAAGCGTGAACCGCCACATTCCGTGCAAACCAAGTCAACATCGGCCATGAACTGCATCTCGATGTGTACCACTCCTTCGCCTTCGCACTCCTCACAACGCCCGCCAGGACTGTTGAAAGAGAAAAAGCCGGACTTGTAATTGCGCTGTTTGGCCAAAGGCTGGTCGGCGAATAGGTCTCTGATAAGGTCGTAGGCCTTGATGTAGGTGACAGGATTGGATCGGGTGGATCGTCCGATGGGGTTCTGATCAACCATGACCACATCGTTGAGCCTGCTCAAGTCGGCATTGATACTGCGATGACGTCCGGGTTTCTCGGCGGTCTCGTTGAGCATGCGTTTCAGGGCAGGGTAGAGGATGTTTTTGATGAGTGTGCTTTTGCCGGAACCGCTGACGCCAGTCACTACCGTGAAGATCTCCAAGGGTATCTTGACGTCCACGTTTTTCAGGTTGTTCTCGGCAGCCCCGATAATCTCAATATAGTTGCGCCATTTCCTGCGCTTGGCTGGAATCTCGATTTGAAGATTCCCTTCCTTGCCTGGCTCCTTCATCCCGCGCAAATATGCGGCAGTGAGATTGTCCTTTTGTTTAAGCAGTTGTTTGATATCACCGGCGAAATCCACATTGCCACCCAGACGTCCGGCCTTGGGACCGATGTCGATGATATAATCGGCCGCACGGATGATCTCCTCGTCGTGTTCCACAATGACAACAGTGTTGCCAATGTCGCGCAAACGTTGTAAGACTGAAATAAGCCGTTGGGTGTCGCGGACGTGCAGGCCGATGCTGGGCTCGTCGAGGATATATAAGGAACCCACCAGGCTACTGCCCAAAGAGGTGGCTAAGTTGATACGCTGCGACTCTCCGCCTGAAAGCGTGCGGCTGTTGCGGTTCAGTGTCAGATAACCTAAGCCCACATCCACCAAAAAGCCGATGCGGTTGACCAACTCGGTGACGAGCTGATGCGCAATCTGTTCTTCGTTTTCGTTTTTGAACTTGAACTCGACGAAGAACTGGTATAGCTGTTCCACAGGCATCATCATCAGTTCGGTGATGGTTTTGCCGTTGACTTTGACATAGTTGGCGTCTTTGCGCAAACGGGTGCCTTTGCAGTCGGGACAAAGCGTGCGACCGCGGTAGCGGGCCTGCATCACGCGGTATTGTATCTTGTAGATGTTCTTCTCCACATATTCGAAGAATTGCTTTACGCCTTCAATATTCTGTCCAGGGCGGCCATTCCATAAGATGTCGAATTCCTCTTCGCTCAGGTCATTGATGGCCCGATGAATGGGGAAGCCGGCTTTGCCGGCCTGACGGACAAAATAGTCCTTCCATTCAGCCATCACCTGTCCGCGCCAACACACGATGGCCCCGTCATATACCGACAGTGTACGGTCGGGAATGACCAGGTCGGGGTCGATGCCCTCCACCATGCCCGTGCCTCCGCAAGTCTTGCAGCAGCCGTACGGGTTGTTGAAGCTGAACAGGTTGACCGAAGGCTCCTCAAAGACAATGCCGTCAGCTTCGAATTGGTTGCTGAACTTGCCGCGTTTGATTTTTCCTTGGCTTTCGTATTGGATGACGCAATTGCCCTTGCCCTCATAAAAGGCGGTCTCGATGGAGTCGCTTAATCGGGCCATATTGTCGGCGATTTTGGCGGCTTTGAAACGGTCTATCAGAATGAAAATCTCGGCGTTTTTGCTGACTTTTCCGGCCAGCACTTCGTCAATTTCCTGTAATTCCTTGTTGTAAATAATCCTGCTGAAACCTTGCTGTTTCAGGATCTCCAGCTGTTCGGCATTTGTCCTTCCCGAGAAAATCTGCAGGGGTGCCATGACATAGAAAACCGAATCATTGGGTAATTCTTGTATGAATTGGATGACATCGCCCACCGTCTCGCGTTTCACCTCCTTGCCGCTGATAGGGGAGTAGGTGTGACCGATGCGGGCGAACAGCAGTTTGAGATACTCGTATATCTCGGTGGTGGTGCCTACCGTGGAGCGTGGGTTGCGGGAAATCACACGCTGCTCGATGGCTATGGCTGGCGGTATGCCGATGATGCTGTCCACATCGGGTTTGGAAATCTTGCCCATGAATTGACGGGCGTAGGAGCTGAGGCTTTCCACGTAACGACGCTGCCCTTCGGCATATAGCGTGTCGAAGGCCAACGAGCTCTTGCCCGATCCCGACAGCCCGGTGATGACGACCAGTTGGTTGCGGGGAATCTCTACGTCTATGTTTTTCAGGTTGTTAACCCTCGCCCCCTTAATGATGATACTTTCTTCAGACATGATTTGCGGCACAATTTAGACAAACTGCAAAGATACAAAAAATAATTCGCAAATGAGCAAATTAGTTAATGTGCCAATTTTCAGTGATTAGTGATTAGTGATCAGGGGTCAGGGGTCAGGGGTCAGTCAAGTTGACAATTGCTAGTTGACAGTTTTTAATGTGCTAATGTGTTTCAGTGATTAGTGATCAGGGGTCAGGGGTTAGGGGTTAGGATATAGAAATTAAGAACTATTAACTGTCAATTGTCAACTATTAACTATTAATTGTTAATTATTAATTGTTAATTGTTAATTCTCCCACCTGATCACTGACCCCTGACATGCTCAATCGCTTCTTCCAAGGTCACTTCTTCCTCGCCTAAACGGGCGTATTCGTAACCCATCTCGATGGCTTTCTCCGCAGGATAGAGGAAATAGGTGCAGCTGCATTCGGCACACAGCTCCCCGTCAGGGTTGCGGATTTCGCCATGTACCACCGCGATGTTGCGTTTTTGTTCCATTAGCTTGGCCGTAAGCAGAATGTAGGGCCAGGTGGTATTGACGTTTTTGCGGTAGCGCATCTCCATTTTGGCGGTCACACCTGCGGTTTGCAGTTGGTAAAAGACCACCCAGCCGCAAATTTCGTCCAACAAGGTGGCTTGGATGCCGCCGTGCAGCGTATCCACCCAACTGACAAAGTTGGGGTTGGCTTTCCAAGGTGAAATCACATGCTCGCCGTCCCAGTAAAAGTGCATGTGTACCCCCAAGGGATTGTTGGGGTTGCAGCCGAAACAGTTGTATCCTTTGGTGTTGCCAATCCAAGGGTTGATAATGGGTTTCATGGGATATTATTTTATTTTTTTACAGATTTCTAACTATTTGAGGATACATGCTAAAAAACGGATGTCCTTGCCGCTCTTGTTGGTGATGCTGTGTCTGTCGCCATTGCCTGTGAACACCACATCCCCGGCATGAATCACCGCCTGGGTGTCATTGTCGGTCACAATGGCCTCGCCCTCTAGCATGTAATATATTTCGGCATCCGGCTGATGTGAATGTTCTTTGATTTTGCTGCCCGATGGAAGGGTGATGACGTTGAACATCAATGCTTTGTCTAACATCTCCTCGGGTGTGAGAATGATGTCTTTGGAAATTCTTCCTTCTATATTGCCGCTGTTCTCCACAACGGTCATGGCGATGTCTTTTTTGTATTTGATCATTTTTTCTGATATTAAAATGCAAAAATACAAAAAAAGAGGCATTCGCCTCTCTTATATTTGAATTTATGTGGACGCACACAGTGCGTCCACACTGCAACCTGCAGCCTGTAACCTGTAACCTGTAACCTGTAACCTGTAACCTGTAACCTGTAACCTGTTAACTGATTACTACTTCCACTCCCTGCACGAACTCCTGTGCCTTGACCATCAGCTCGTGCATGTAGCGGTCGTTCTCGACAAAGGGAACGGTCTTGCGGAAACCGGCGACAAATTCCTCGATGAAGGGTGAGGATTTCAGCGGTTTGCGGAATTCCAATGCCTGGGCTGCGTTAAACAGCTCGATGGCCAGAATTTTCTCCACATTGTTCACCACCAGATAGCACTTGGTGGCAGCATTGGCACCCATACTCACGTGGTCCTCCTGACCTTGTGACGATTCCACAGAATCGGTGGAGCAGGGCATGGTGAACGCCTTGTTCTGGTTGACAATAGAGGCGGCGGTGTATTGCGGAATCATAAAGCCTGAGTTCAGACCTGGATTCTTCACCAAGAAAGAGGGCAGCTCACGCTTGCCGGCAATTAACTGGTATATACGGCGTTCGGAAATGTTGCCGAGTTCCGCCATGGCCATGGCTAAGAAGTCCAAGACCAAAGCCAACGGCTGTCCGTGGAAATTGCCGGCGGAAATGATAAGGTCTTCATCGGGAAATACCGTGGGGTTGTCGGTCACCGAGTTGATTTCGGTCTCCACCACATTTTTCACATGCTGGATGGAGTCTTTGCTGGCACCGTGAACTTGCGGCATGCAGCGGAAAGAGTAGGGGTCTTGCACGTGTTTTTTCTCCCTCTTGATAATCTCCGAACCTTCCAACAAATGGCTGATATGGGTGGCGGTCAGAATCTGTCCCACATGTGGCCTTACTAAATGTACGTTAAGGTTGAACGGTTCGATACGGCCGTCGAAGGCTTCCAAAGAAACGGCTCCGATAATGTCGGCCAACCATGACAGCTTCTCGGCTTTCATCAACAACCATACGGCATAGCTGCTCATGAACTGGGTGCCGTTCAACAGCGCTAAACCTTCTTTCGATTTCAGCGTGATGGGCTCCCAGCCGAATTTTTTGTTGATGTCTTCAGCGGCGTATTTCTTGCCTCTGTAGTAAACTTCACCCATGCCAATCAAAGGCAGACAAAGGTGTGCCAATGGGGCCAAATCGCCAGAGGCTCCCAACGAACCTTGCTGATATACAACGGGATATACACCATTGTTGAAAAAGTCAATCAGTCGCTGGATGGTGACCAATTGGGCACCGGAGTGACCGTATGACAGGGACTGCACTTTCAGCAGTAACATGATTCTGACAATTTCTTGGGGTACTTCTTCACCGAAACCACAAGCGTGAGACATCACAAGATTCTTTTGTAGAGTAGAAAGGTCTTTGCTGGAAATGCTGGTGTTGCACAATGAACCGAAACCAGTGGTGACACCGTAAACGGGCACCTTGCTGTTTTTCATCTTTTCATCCAGATAATTACGGCATTTTTCGATGGCCGCAGTGGCTTCTTCCGAAAGTTCCAGCTTGATTTTCTTTTCTAAAATGTTCTTGATAATGTCAAGAGTGATAAGCTCTGAAGAGATTTGATGTTTTTTCATTGAATATATGTTTGGTTAATTTTTTCCGCCTGCAAATTTACATATAATTCTCGAACCATGTACAGATGTACATACATTTATTATATGAATCACCTCTTCTTCCCAAATTGAACTTGCAGGGATATGAATTTTTATAGGAAAGCGGAATCTGTGATTCCTCTAAGGAAAATTCTTGTGTTGAAAATTTATTTTGAAAAAATGTGATTTTTTTTTTGTTCAAAAATATCCCGTGTTAGAAAAATTATGTTTATCTTTGTCGATTCAATTATAAAAATTTTAAAAGCACAAATGTTATGAATGAACAAGAAAACCCTGTGAGTTTTTTCAGATTTGAAGATTTGAGAATTTATGCCAAAGCCCTTGATTATACCAACTGGGTATATGATATCGTTCCGATGTTTCCTGAAAACAAAAAAGAAGCTCTCGGAGATATGTTTGCGAAAGCGTCCCAAAGTATAGCCTTGAATATCGCGGAGGGCTCATCACGTAATAAGGCTCAGTTTGTCTATTATCTGAAAATGGCAAAAAGCTCTGTCAGAGAGTGTGTTGTCTATACGGAAATCGCTTCCAAGTTGGGCGTGATGAATGATGAACAGAAGGAACGTTCACGCAATCAGCTGATGGAATTGACCAAAATGATAGGCTCCTTGGTGGCTTCCTTGCAACGTTCGGTCTCCCCTAACGCCAAAGATGACGACATGGACGACATGGGAGATATTATGTAATAAATACCTTCATCGCTCTGTCAAAAATCCCGTTGACAAACGAAAGTGTCATGCCGTAGTTGCTGACGGGTATCCCTTTGTCAATAATTTCTTTCAGCCGGTTCATGAGTTGCCGTTTGGTAACCATGCATCCGCCACATTGTATGGCCATGCTGACATTGTCCAAAGAGGGTAGTGGTGACAAGGCCGCCACAAATTGGAAATTCAGTTTTTTCCCTGTAAATTGTTGTATCAGACGTGGTAGTTTGTGCCTGCCGATGTCCTCGCAAGAACTTAAATGTGTACACGATTCCAACATGAGAATGGTGTCCCCATCCTTCAACTGACGCAGTTGCCGGGTGCCTTTGATGAAATTGTCGAAATTGCCTTTTGAACGCGCCAGCACGATGCTGAAACCCGTCAGCGGAATGTTCGCGGGTACAACCTTGGATACTTCTCCGAAGACCTGGCTATCGGTGATAACCAAATCGGGCTTGTGAATAGTTAAGTAACCCGCTAATTCAGAAGGCTGGAGGCATATAGCGATTGCTTTGTTGTCGAGTATGTTGCGGATAACCTGCACTTGTGGCAGTATCAGTCGCCCCTCCGGGGCTTCCGAGTCCTGGGGCATCACCAACACTATGGTCTCACCCTCATGGATGATGTCATCCAAGAGGTTCTCCTTGCTGTACGCCGATGCAGGGGTTGTCTTGACGATAGCCTGTATCAGTTCTTCCAATCCCTGCCGTGTGGCGGCACTGCAGTCGATGACAGGCGCACCAAAGCTCTCCAGTTGCTGGCGGCACTGTGGGGTCAGTGCCTGAATGTCGCTTTTGTTGTGAACAATGACAAAAGGCAACTCGTATTTCTTGAATTGCTCAATCACCTCCTTCTCGGCTTCTCCATATTGATTGTTGCTGACGAGCAATAAAGCTATGTCTATGATTTTCAGACTCTCCAGGCTTTTGGCTACCCTTTTCTGGCCTATCTCTCCGCTGTCGTCCAAACCGGCAGTATCTACCAAAACGCATGGGCCGATGCCGAAAATCTCCATGCTCTTCTTCACAGGGTCGGTGGTGGTGCCAGGCACATTCGACACAATGGCGATGTTCTGTCCCGCCAAAGCGTTGATTAACATGCTCTTTCCCTGATTCCGCTTCCCGAAAATACCGATGTGTACTTTATTCATGTTTTTTTAATTGACAGTTGACAGTTGACGGTTAATAGTTAACAGTTGACAGTTCTTAATTTAAATCTCTCTAACCCCTAACCCCTGATCCCTGATCACTGACCCCTGACCCCTGACTCCTGTCAACTTTCAGTTTATTTGAGATTGATGAATGGTACCGCATCGCCCATCATGTATTGCGGCAATTGGCCATCCCATTTTTGCACCGCCTCGTAGCTCACCAATTTGGGATTGGATTCCAATGCATGGGCTTTGATACGCATAGCTTCGGCTTCGGCTTCAGCCTTGATTTTGGTCTGCTTGGCCTGCTCTTCTACCTGGATGGTCACATTCTTGGCTTTAAGTGCGTTTTGTTCGGCCACTTGCTTCTCTTTGATGGCGTTCTCGAAAGCATCGTCAAAGTCAATGTCCACCAGCTGGAACTGGATGTTGGTGAAATAGTTCTTGTTCAGGGTCTCCCGTAAGCGGTTTTCGATTTCCTTTCTCACGGCGTCACGGTTCTCCACAATCTGTGTGGCATTGAAATTGCCGAATGCCTCCTTCATGGCTGAACGGATAAAAGGAACCACAATGCGTTCGTGGTAGTTCTCGCCGATATTTTTGATGAGATTGCTCACATTCGCCTGCACCAAGTCGTAGTTGATGGTGTATTCCACCTCGGAGGTCTGCACGTCGCGGGTGTATGAGTTCTCGTGACCATCGAATTTCTTCTGCTGGATATTCACTTTGTTAATAGTCTGGATGAAAGGGATTTTTATGTGCAATCCGTCGGAAACGGGTGTCTCAGAGATCTTTCCGAATGTGCTTAGCACTCCCCGTTCGGTGGATTTGATGACATAGAAAGAGGATAAAACTGTCATGAGAACGAGCAGTCCTAAAACAGACCAGATGATGGTTTTGCGTGTGTTTATTTTTCTTTGGTAATCCATGTTGTTTTATTTTTTGTTGTTGATTCTGATGTTTTTTTTCAAGCTTCAAAAATACAAAAAAAATGTATGTGCACAACAGTTGATTTGCGTATTCTTGCAATTCGCAAGTTTCCCATTGACATTATGTCCGGTTTGAATGATTTTACAGTGAATAAGGGTAAAGGCATTGAATCCATTCTCAATAAATCCCAACCCGAATGCCTGTTAATCTTGTGTGTAAAAAAATACATATAAATACAAAATTTTTGTATGTTTGCATTTTCAATTTAAATTGTGATATATATATAATTGTGGGGTAAGCCAGAATATGAAGGGATGTCAGTAAGGAACTCATTATGAACAAATCGCAAAATTCTCGATGGAAAGCATTAGGAGCTAAAACAAGTGTCGCGATACTCATCACAGCGGCACTTCTGATGATGATGCTTTCCGCGGTGCAGAGTTATTTCGCGCGTCAGCAAATTTGTGCCAATCTGGAACTTAATACCGAAAAGGAATTGGTTATCAAGACGCAGAAAATCAAGTATTCACTTGAGTCCGTGGAATCGGCTCTGCAAAACCATCTTTACGATATTGAGCAGTCTCTTCCTTATCCCGATTCCTTGTTTTCTGTCACACGACGTATCGTGGAACAGAATCCCAATTTTGACGGTTGTTGCATTGCCATGATTCCCGATTACTATCCTGAAAAAGGCCGCCTTTTTCAACCTTGTTCCTATCGCAATGGCCAGACAATAGACACGTATATGTATGACGTTGAGAAATATGATTACACCCAAATCGATTATTTTTACTTTGCTGTGGATAATGATACGGCCTACTGGAGCGAACCTTATCGCGATCCCGATGATTCTCTTGTGACATTAGTTACCTACAATTTTCCTGTGCATGACCAAAATAATCGTGTGGTCGCCATTCTCGGCGTTGACATCAATACCGAATGGTTAGGCTACGTTTTGAACTCCCATGACCAATATCTTTCCTCATACGAGCTTCTGCTTTCTGGCAAAGGCAGGTTGATATGCGGTCCAGATGCCGCTGACGTAAAGCATCAGGAAGTGAAGGAGATGGTGGAAATGATCAATGACACAACACTTGAGCGTTCCTTAAGCCAGTCAGGAAGGTGCACTATCCTCACTTTCATTGATAAGGAAGACGGAGAAAAAGGTTATGTGTTTTACAAAACTTCTCATTTGATTGCTCCATGGCAAATAGCCATTATCTGCTATGACGACGAAGTGTTCGCTCCTTTGAAAAAAATGCGTCGGCGCAATATCTTGCTGACTTTGCTTGGTATGCTGATTCTTTCTTTTATTATAATGCGCTCAGCCAGAAGTATTTACAAACTTAGGGATGCCAATGCTGAAAAAGAACGCATAGACAGTGAGTTGATGATTGCCAAAAATATCCAGATGAACATGTTGCCCAAAACATATCCGCCCTTCCCTGATCGTAACGACCTTGATATATATGGGTCGTTGGTGCCGGCCAAGATGGTGGGAGGAGACCTTTATGACTTCTTCATCCGTGATGAGAAACTCTATTTCTGCATCGGCGATGTCAGCGGCAAAAGCGTTCCGGCTGCCTTGGTGATGGCAGTCACGCACTCGTTGTTCCTCAGTATTTCCTCGCATGAAAGCAATCCCGCGCGAATCATGCAGAGTATCAATGAAAGCTTGTGTCATAGCAACGAGTCGAACATGTTTGTCACTTTTTTTATTGGCGTGCTTGACCTGCCCACTGGTATCATGAGATACTGCAATGCAGGACACAACCCTCCGCTAATTGTAAAAGGTGATTCGGTTGAGTTCCTCCCTGCTAAAGCTAATCTGCCTATGGGAGTGATTGACGACAAAGACTATTTGTTGCAACAAGAGACTGTTGAGCCTGAAACAATGATTGTCCTCTACACCGACGGACTCACCGAAGCCAAAAACATGAAACGTAAGCAGTTTGGCGTCGAAAGGACCTTCAAAGACGTGAAAGAGTGCCACGATGCTACGGCAAAGCAACTCATTGAAAGCATTACGAAAAAGGTGAATGCTTTTGTGGGTGAAGCCGAGCCCAGCGACGACCTTACCCTGCTGGCTATCCGTTATACCCCCAAGGAAGAGTCGTGGACACTGTCCCGTTCGATAACCCTTGAGAATGACGTCTCACAGGTCACGGAACTGAATAGGTTCGTTCAATCAGTGACGGAGGAACTGCAACTCGGCAAGCCTTTGCCCAAACAAATCAAACTGGCTGTCGAGGAAGTTGTGGTGAACATTATGGAATACGCTTACATGCCTGACACCAAAGGCATAGTGAAAGTGGAAGCCTTGGCCAACGACAAACTGTTGAGGTTCATCCTTACCGATTCGGGCCGTCCTTTCGATCCGACAAGCATATCGCGTGCCGATACCACGCTTACCGTGGAAGATCGTCCGATAGGTGGTCTGGGAATACTGCTAGTCCGGAACCTGATGGACAGCATCAACTACGAGCGTGCCAATGGTCAAAATATCTTGAGGATTGAGAAAAAAATTTGATGTTGTACATTATTTGCAATTTTTAAAAACCAATTATAAGTATATTTATTATGAATACGACAATCACTGAAACAGACGGCAAATATACCGTCACATTGGAAGGCGAACTCGACACCGCATACGCACTTGAATTCGATGAGGCTATGAAGCCCCTTCGTGAACTTGCTGACAAAGAAGTCGTCATCGACTGCACCAATTTAGAATATATTGCCTCCAGCGGATTACGTATCTTGTTGGGCTTGCTCAAAAGCGTCAAGGCAAAGGGCAATAAGGTCGTCATGAGAAACTTGAACGATGAGGTATTCGAGGTTTTCAGGATAACTGGTTTTATCGACCTTTTTGACATCGAATAATCATTTTGGGATATATTATTGTTTTGAAGAGCCGATAACGTCTTGTTTATCTGGTATTTCTGATATTCCCTTATCGTAACGTTTTTTTTACCGCCACTCGGCAAGATAATCAAGAAATAACAAATAACATGAAACAAATAGCGCCACTTTTAAAATCACAATATGGTATCTATGCGGAATGCGTAAGCCATGAAAATGAGGTTTTTTATAACCTGCCCTTTCTCTATGTCTTTGACGGCAGCCTTGATGCCGACCGTTTGTGCCGTGCCATTGAGACGACGATAAAGGCGCACCCCACCTTCTTTACGCGGATTGGGGTGACCGGTGATGGCGAACCTTTCCAGTCCGTAGATATGGAAACGGAGGAGTTCAGCCTTTCCGTCGAACAGGTTACGGACATTGAGGCAGAGAAGCAGAAATTCATCGAGCCATACAAGCTCTATGGCGGCAGACTGTTTCATACCAAAGTGATGCGCGATGCGGAACATGTCTATTGGTTGTTCGACATGCACCATATTATCAGCGATGGCACCTCTTATAATGTTATCATTCGTGATGTGGAGGCAGCCTATAACGGTGACACGCTTGCTCCCGAGGAAATGACGTTGCGGGAATTGGCCCTTGCCGAAACCGAGATGCGCAAAACACCCGCCTTCGAGGAAGGCAAACAATGGTATGCCCAAACTTTTGACTGCGGCGACACGTTTACCCAACTCATTCCCGACCTTGAAATCCCCGGACAATCGGACGCCCATCAAGTCCGCGTTCTCGGTATTGACATGGATAGGGTGGATGCTTTCTGCAAGGCCAACGACGTCAAAAAAAGCGCCCTCTTTACAGCGGCGTATTCCTATCTGTTGGCCAAATACAACAACGATCAGGAGTCGTTGTTCACCACGGTTTACAACGGTCGTACCGAACCAAAGTTCAAACATTCCGTGGGCATGACAGTGAAGACAGTACCCGTTTATGCCAAATTCACCGACGAAACCACCGTGCTTGACTTCCTGAAAGCAAGTCAGGAGCAAATGGAAGGCTGCCGCAAGCATGAAATCTATGCCTATACCGACCTGATGGCCGACCTTAACCTGCAAAGCAACTCCATCTTTGTGTGGCAGGGACTTTTGTTTGATTACACCGAACTGATGGGTAAACCCATGCAGGCCATACAACTCCGCAAGCACAACGAGGAAGTTCCGTTTTATATGATGGCCTACTATATCGGCAAACAGTATCATGTCAAAGCGGAATACAATGCCAATGCGTACTCCGAGACGCTGATTGCCCAATTTATGGAGAGTTACGAGGCGGTTTTGGAAGGCTTCCTGAGTCAAACCCTCTTGCGCGACATCGACATCTGCACCGAGAACCAGCGTACCTTGCTTGACAGCTTCAACCAGACCGACAAGGAGTTGGATATGAGTCAGACCATCGTGTCCAAATTCAGTGCGCAGGTGGCGAAAACACCAGACAACATCGCAGTGGTTTATCGGGACAAACGTTTCACCTATAAAGAATTGGATGAGATTTCCGACCGCATTGCCGCCTATATACATGGAAAAGGCCTTCATGAAGAGGATGTTGTTTCTGTGTTGATTCCGCGTTGCGAGTGGATGCCTATCGTCTCCATGGGTGTGTTGAAAGCCGGCTGCGCTTACCAGCCTCTCGACCCGACTTATCCATCGGAGCGTCTCAACTTCATGATGCAAGACGCTTCCGTGAAGTTGCTCATCGCTGATGAATCGTTGCGCGACATTGTGAACGAATACAAAGGTGACGTGCTGTTTACCAAGGATATAAATCAACTGTCAACTGTCAACTATCAACTATCAACTCCTGTAAAGCCTGAGTCGCTGTTCATCATGCTTTACACTTCTGGCACTACGGGAACGCCCAAAGGCTGTCAGTTGGAGCATCGTAACCTCGTCGCGTTTTGTGAGTGGTATCAGCGTAGGTTTAACCTCAACTCTAACTGTAAAATCACGGCATACGCCAGTTTTGGTTTCGATGCCAATATGATGGAAACATATCCTGCACTCACGTGTGGTGCCACGATATACATTATTCCTGAGGAGTTGCGTTTGGATATGATAGCGTTGAACGAATATTTTGAACAAGAGCAGATTACCCACGGATTCATGACCACGCAGGTAGCTTATCAATTTGCCACTTCCATTGAGAACCATTGTCTGCGCTACCTGTTGACTGGCGGCGAGAAACTGGCGCCTCTGACTCCGCCCACAAATTACACGTTGGCCAATCTCTATGGCCCCACTGAAAGCACCGTCTGCATCACCTCCTTCGATGTGACGAAGCCCATGAAGGACATCCCTATTGGCTCGGCGTTGGACAACGTCAAGCTTTATATTGTCGATAAAGCGGGTTATCGTCTGCCCGTGGGGGCTGCGGGTGAACTTTGGGTCGCAGGACCGCAAGTGAGCCGTGGCTATCTTAACTGTCCAGAGAAAACCGCTGAGGTCTATATTACCAACCCCTTCGATTCCAGCGAAAAATACGCGCATATATACCGTACTGGCGATATCGTGCGCTATCTTCCTGATGGTAACATCCAGTTCGTGGGACGTAAGGATGGGCAAGTGAAAATTCGCGGTTTTCGTATCGAACTCAAAGAGGTTGAAGGCATCATTCTTCAGTTCCCCGGCATTAAGGACGCCACTGTGCAAGCTTTTGACGAAGAGGGTGGTGGCAAATTTATCGCGGCTTATATCGTCGCAGATGAGCAGATTGACATCGAAGCCTTGAACAATTTCATCCTGGAGGAGAAGCCGCCATATATGGTGCCCGCCGTGACGATGCAAATCGACCGTATCCCGCTCAACCAGAACCAGAAGGTGAACAAGAAAGCCCTTCCGAAGCCCGAAAAGAAAGCGGCAACGGCTGAGGTGGAGAGCAATGTGCCGATGAATGTGCTGGAACAAGAAATTCATGGTATCATCGCCAAAATCATCAACACCGAAGACTTTGGCATTACAACCGTATTGGGCTATGCTGGCCTTACTTCCATCATGGCCATCAAGTTGGCCATCCAAATCAACAAGCGTTTCGGAGTCACCCTTGACTCGAAATCATTAGCCAAGACCGGTACCTTGCAAAGCATCGAGAACGAAATTCTCAACTATATGCTCAATGCTCCTACTGCTACTCAAACTACTTCAAATTCCGATAACTGTCAACTAAAAAATGCCCCGTTGTCATACGCGCAGATGGGTGTTTATGTCGATTGCATGAAACAGCCTGCTTCCACCGTGTATAACATCCCTTCGATTACTCGTTTTCCCAAAAACACCGATGTACAGTTGCTCGTCAAGTCTGTTGAAACTATTGTCAAGACACATCCGCAGTTTAATGTGCATTTTGATAGCGAAAATGGCGAAATCGTACAGATTGTTGATAAAACTCAACCTGTCGTTATTACGCAGAGCAAGTTGAGCGAAACGGAACTGGAAAAATACAAGGCGGAGTTTGTCAAACCTTTTAACCTGAGACAGGGACCGTTATACCGCATGGAAATCGTTACCACTGAGCAAAATGTATATCTCATGGTCGATGTGCATCACTTGATCTTCGATGGTGGCTCCCTCGACCTGTTCATGACCCAGCTGTGCGACCTGATGAATGGCAAGGAAATTGAGGCAGAAGCTATCAGCTATGCCAATTTCGTTGTCGATGAGAAAGCTGCCGAAAACACGCCAAGTTACATGGAAGCCAAAAACTTCTTCAACGAGCGTTTGGGCAAAGTGGAAGGAATCACCGAAGTGCCTACCGACTTGACCAATCCTTTGGATCAAGGTACTGTCAGCAGGGTTTTCTGCAAGATGGATTTCAATATGATGGAGGAATTTTGCAAGAAGAACAATCTCTCATCCTCACATCTCACCCTGGCGGCAGTGTTTTATGCACTCTCGCGTTTCACCAACAATGAACAAATCTGCATCACCACCATCAGTAACGGCCGTTCCGACTTGCGCATCCGCAACACGGTGGGCATGTTTGTCAACACCTTGGCTTTGAGTGCTCGGATTGGTGAACAGAATGTGATGGATTTCCTGAAAGAGACTGGCAAGAATTTTGACGAGACTTTGACTCACGAGAAATATCCTTTTGCACAGATAGCTGCCGATTATGACCTGTCGGCCGAAATCATGTTTGCCTATCAGATGGGGGTAATAGACCAATATGTTGTCAATGGACAGAAACTTGAAATCGAGTCTCTTGAACTGGACACTCCGAAGTTCCGCATTGCTTTCTACATTCAAGAGGAAGAGGGTGTGCCCGGTGTGGTGGTCGAATATGACAATGGTCGCTACAGTGAAAGTTTGATGCAAAGTCTGGCACAGTCGGTATGCAATGCGATCAAGGCTTTCGTCCAGCATCCAGAGATGGCGTTACGGCAGGTCTCCTTGCTGGATGCTGAACAAACCGCTCTGCTCGATAGTTTCAATCAGACAGATGTGCCTTACGACGACACCCAGACAATCGTTTCACTTTTCCGCAAACAGGTGGTGCAAACACCCGACAATTTGGCGGTGGTTTATCATGACAAAAAATACACTTATCGCGAGGTGGATGAGATTTCGGAATGCATCGCGGGACATATCATTGCGGAAGGCCTTGGTAACGAGGATGTGGTCTCGGTACTCATTCCGCGCTGCGAATGGATGGCCATCGTTTCGTTAGGCGTATTGAAAGCAGGGTGCACTTACCAGCCTCTTGACCCGAGTTATCCTGCCGAACGTCTGAATTTTATGATGAAGGATGCGAATGCCAAACTTCTCATCGCTGATGAAGAACTTCGTCCCATCGTCGATGAATACAAAGGTGATGTGTTGCTCACCAAAGACATAAAACAACTGTCAACTGTCAACTATCAACTGTCAACTCCAATTACGCCTTCCTCACTCTTCATTATGCTTTACACTTCTGGTTCCACAGGAACACCTAAGGGTTGTCAGCTGGAACACGGTAACTTGGTGGCTTTCTGCCATTGGTACCAAAGACATTATGGCCTGACTGCCAACGACAAAGTGGCTGCGTATGCCAGCTATGGTTTCGATGCCTGCATGATGGATATGTATCCGGCGCTGACCTGCGGTGCCTGTGTTCACATTATCGGGGAAGATATTCGCTTGAATCTGCCTGATTTGAACGATTATTTCAATACACAAGGTATCACCCATTCGTTTATCACAACACAAGTGGGCTATCAGTTCGCCACAAATGTCGAGAACCATTCGCTGCGTTGTTTCGCTGTGGGTGGTGAGAAATTGTCCGCTCTTAATCCGCCGACCAACTACAAGATGTACAACGGCTATGGCCCGACAGAATGTACCATTTTCACTACAAACTATTGGGTTAAGGATTACGAGTTGGACATCCCCATCGGCAAGCCGTTAGACAATTTGAAACTCTATATCGTTGACAAGCAGTTCAACAGGTTGCCCATTGGTGCGATGGGCGAACTGTGGGTTACAGGACCACAAGTGAGCCGTGGCTACTTGAACCGTCCCGAAAAGACCGCCGAAACCTACCTGAAGAATCCTTTCAGCGATGACCCGAAACATAATCGTGTGTATCGCACCGGTGACATCGTGCGTTACCTTCCCGATGGCAACATCCAGTTTGTGGGCCGCAAGGACGGTCAGGTGAAAATCCGTGGCTTCCGTATCGAGCTGAAAGAAGTGGAGGCCGTGATTCGCCAATTCCCAGGTATCAAGGATGTCACCGTGCAAGCCTTTGACTATGAGAATGGTGGCAAATACATTGCCGCATATATCGTCAGCGACGAGAAGGTGGACATCAAGGAACTCAACGCCTTCATCGGCCAGCAGAAACCGCCCTACATGATTCCGGCGACCACGATGCAAATTGACGCGATTCCGCTGAATCAGAACCAGAAGGTGAACCGCAAGGCACTGCCTACACCAGTCATCCAGGCTGATGACCACGAATATGTGGAGCCGGCCAACGAGGTTGAGAAACTTTTCTGCAAGATTTACAGCGACATTTTGTCGATGGACAAGATTGGCGCTACCGACAACTTCTTCGAGCTGGGCGGTACATCCCTCATGGTGACGCGTGTCATCATCGAGGCCGACAAGGCTGGCCATCATATCGCATACGGTGACGTGTTTGCCAACCCGACACCTCGAATGTTGTCAAATTTCCTCACTGGAGGCACCGTTGACGAGGATGAAGAGGCTCGCAGTTACAACTACGGTCCTATCAACCGCATCCTCGAAAGCAATACCCTTGATGCTTTCCGAAATGGAGAAAAACAAACCATTGGTAATGTGTTGCTCACGGGAGCCACCGGTTTTTTGGGTATCCATGTCCTTAAGGAACTCATCGACCGTGAGGATGTGCCGACCATCTGGTGCATGGTGAGAGCAGAAAACGAGGAAAAGGCAGAACGCCGCCTGAAAGGAATGCTGTATTACTACTTCAGCAACAACTATAAAGAATTGTTTGGCAATCGTTTGCGCGTCATCAACGGCGATGTGACCCAGGATATCAAGGTGGATGGCAAGGTTGACACGGTCTTCAATTGTGCCGCTGTGGTGAAACACTTCTCCAAGGGTACTGAAATTGAGGATGTCAACGTAAAAGGTGCGGCGCATTGTGTACGTTTCTGTCTGCTCAATAATGCAAAGCTGATACATGTGTCAACGTACAGCACCGCCGGCTTGTCCATCAACGGAATGCCGCTTGAGGATACGGTTTACACCGAGCATAAACTCTATTTCGGACAACACCTCACCAACCAATACGTCCATTCCAAGTTCATGTCGGAGCGTATTGTTCTGGATGCAGTGGCCTTGCACAAGTTGAACGCCAAGGTGATGCGTGTGGGCAACCTCGCCCCGCGTTCCACTGACGGTGAGTTCCAAATCAACTTCCAAACCAACAGCGCAATGGGCCGCATCAGGGTTTACGACATGTTGGGCTGCTATCCTTATGAGATGACCGATACGCCGATGGAGTTCTCGCCCATCAACGAGACTGCGAAGGCCATCGTGATGCTGTCTCAAACCCCGAAGGAATGCTGCCTGTTCCACCCCTACAACAACCATTCCGTGCATTTCGGCGATGTGTTGGCAGAGTTGTCCCAGGTGGGGCAAGCGCCGCGTCAGGTGGAAACAGAGGCCTTTAACGAAGCCATGGAAGCAGCCAAGCAAGACCCTGAAAAAGCCAAACGTCTCTCCAGCTTGATTGCATACCAAGATATGGCCCACGGACAAAAGGCTGCCATGATTCCGGCAGACAACCAATACACGACACAGGTTCTGTACCGTCTTGGATTCCACTGGTCGAGTACCTCGTGGGATTATGTCGATCAGATGCTGGTGGCTATCGGAGGATTTGGATATTTCGATGAAGCAAAATAGAATTGTTCTTTTATCACAAGCTGAAAAAATATTATTGCTGTCCGTTCGGACAGCAATAATTGACAACAATACTTACAACACGGTACAGATAGGTAACCAGTGCTGGATGAAGGAGAATCTTCGCACCACCCGTAATGCCAATGGTGCGAGTATTGCATTGGGAGATTATGCAAGCTCCACAACGGCATTCCGTTATTATCCCAATAATGACCAATCCAACGTTCCTACTTACGGCTATCTGTATAACTGGAAAGCGGTGATAGGGAGTTCATCCTCTAGTAGTGCGAATCCCAGTGGAGTTCAGGGGATTTGTCCGAATGGTTGGCATGTGCCGAGTAATGCGGAGTGGACACAGTTTACTAACTACGTGGGCGGTCAGACGCTGTACCAGTGTGATAATAGCAGCCGGACCGGAAACATAGCTAAGGCCTTGGCTTCCACTACGGGATGGACAAGTAGTACAGAAACATGTGCGGTGGGCAATAACCCAAGCTCCAACAATGCGACGGGTTTCTCGGCTCTTTCCGCTGGCAGATACGGCAGCTACTCCTATTTCGGCTACAGTGCCTACTTTTGGACTGCTACGGTGGTCAATGGCATCTACGCATACTTCCGCCTTCTTAACTACGAAAGCGCCAGCGTGGGCGGGGGCCGCAGCGACATGGGCTACGGGTATTCCGTCCGTTGTGTAAAAGACTGATGTAGTTAATTGTCAACTTTCAGTTTTCGGTTTTCAACTATCTCCATCGCTGTTTTCAGTCCATCTAATGCGGCACTGACAATGCCACCGGCGTAGCCTGCCCCTTCGCCTACGGGGTAGAGACCCGGAATGTTGCTCTGCCGGCCCTCGTCCCGCAATATTCTGACAGGTGAGGAGGAGCGGCTCTCGATGCCGGTCATCACGGCATCGGCATCATTGAAGCCACGCAGTTTTCGGTCAAATAAGGGAATCGCCTCCCTCAAGGCTTTCACCGCGTATGCAGGCAAACAACGCCCTAAGTCGCAATAGACTACTCCATGCGGGTAGGAGGGTTTCACTTTGCGATGTCCTTTGGCAATTTTGCCCTGCAAAAACTCACCCACCAAGTTGGCAGGAGCTCGGTAATCTCTGCTGACCTCAAAAGCCAGCTTTTCGTATTTTTCTTGATAGTCAAGCCCGTCCAACGGACTGCTCTGGTAATAATCTTCTGGATTGATGCCTACTAACAAAGCACTGTTGGCATTGGCTTTGTTGCGTTTTTTCTCGCTCATGCCATTGGTCACTATGGTGCCGTCCTCGCTGGCCGAGGCCATCACCACACCTCCGGGACACATGCAGAAGGTATAGACACTGCGGTCCTTCAAGTGCACCACGCCACGGTAAGAAGCCGCAGGCAGTAACTTGGCACTCTTACCATACTGCATCCTGTTGATGTCGCTTTGCAAATGCTCAATACGCACTCCCATCGAGAAAGGCTTGGCCTTCATGCGCAAACCTTTGGCATACAGATGTTTAATGGTATCTCGGGCCGAATGCCCTAAACACAATAAAACGTGCTTGCTGCTGACACTGAATCCGTTATGGCATTTTATCCGAATGATTTCCCCCTCCTGACTAAAGTCCTCGAAAGTGGTGTTGAAGTGAAATTCTCCGCCTAAACTGATAATTTCTTCCCGGATATTACGCACGACCTTTTCCAGATAGTCTGTGCCTACATGGGGATTGGCGGCATAGCATACGTCTTCGGTAGCCCCGTGCTTGTAAAACTCCTCCAAAATGAAGCTGATATAGCGGTCGTTGATATTGGTGGAGAGCTTGCCATCAGAGAAAGTGCCGGCTCCGCCTTCGCCAAATTGTACGTTGGAATTGGGATTTAATTTTTTATGTTGCAGAAATTCAGCAACTTCTTCTTTTCTTTTCTCAATGCGACTGCCTCTTTCGATAATCACGGGCTTGGCCCCGCAACGGGCTAAATACAGGGCGGCAAACATGCCGGCGGGACCGAAACCCACCACCACGGGCGGCAGCTCTTCTTTCCACTGCGGATAGCTAATCGGTTCAGGAGCCTGATAAAGACTGACATTGTCATGTTTCAATAGGTCTTCCCGTTTTTCTTTCAGCTTTATATATACTTGATACAGATAGAAAATGTGGTCTTTTTTCCGTGCGTCAATGGATTCCCGCAGAATCTTAAATTCCTCAATATCCTGTTCCGCAATAGGGTATAGTTGCAGTACTCGTTGGCGCAGCTGCCGCTGCTGCCCCACGGGAATCTTGATATTGGAGATCTTAATTTGCATAATGTTGATTGATTAGCGCTTGGGCTGCGATATAAGCACTTGCCCATGCAAAAAACAAGTTATACCCGCCACATACACCATCAATGTCTATCATCTCACCTATGGCATAGATCTTAGGGTACTTCTTCAGCTCAAAATCCTCGTTGATTTCTTGCACCGCAATGCCTCCCGTGCATACCTGAGCGAATTCCAATTCGTATGTATCTTTGATTTTGAATCTTAAATCTTTGACATCAAATGGATTACGCTCATATAGTCGGTTGAGCTTGGGATGTATCAAACCACATAGACTGCCATATTTCCGCAAATGTCCCCCCACATTATAATCAGCATCATCATACATTAAATTAAAGCTGACAGCGCAATTTTTATTGTCTTTCAGCCTGTTATAATATGCTGATAAATTGAGAATTACAATGCCGGAAACTCCATCATCCTTAAAAGTGACTTCTCCGCTTTCTTGATAAATGAGTTTGTCTTTCTGATATAAGGAACAGATGGCTTTGCAGCGGCAGCCTGACAGCGACACAGGGTAGTCTTCCAGCTTAAAACCTACCAGTGAAGGTCTATACTCTTTTTGCTGAAGCTTAAAATCTGTTAAATAGCGGTCGAAATGCTTTCGGTTTTTGGCTATCATGCCGGCAGGCGACCCCGATGCCAGCACCACAGCGTCGAAGGCTGTCGAATCTTCATTAATATAGTAATGTCTTCCTTTGCTGCTGATTTGCAGGACTTCGGTGTTGTAATGAAACAGCACCCGGTCTGAAAGGCCATTTAACAGCACGTCTAACACGGTTTGGGAAAAGAAAGTGCTGGGATATACCCGGTTCTCCTCGTCCACGCTCATCTTCAATCCCATCTTCTCAAACTCGGCACGGATGGTCTGGTAATTGGCCCGTGATAATAAATTAGCGATGAATGCCGCATTGTTGTAGCATTCACCGCTAATTTGGGTATTCAGAATGTTGGCTTTTCCGCCTCCGGAAGCTTTGACTTTGTAGCCAGGCTTGCCGGTTCTTTCGAAAATGTGGATATTGCAGTTTCTCGTTTCAGAAAGCAACCTGGACAGAAACAGTCCGGCGGCGCCTGCTCCGACAACGGCAATATTCATCGTGGCGTAATTAGCAGTTACATTCGGTTTTCTTGGCCAATTTCTCGGTCAGCATAGGGATGATCTTGTTCAGATCGCCAACAATGCCAAGGTCTGCCACCTGGAAAATAGGAGCGTACTTGTCTTTGTTGATGGCGATGATGAAGTCGGATTCTTCCATACCGGCCAAGTGCTGGATTGCACCGGAGATACCACAGGCGAAATAGACATTTGGACGCACGGTCTTACCAGTTTGTCCCACCTGACGGTCGTGCGGCATCACGCCGGCATCAACCATGGCACGGGATGAGGAAACCATACCTCCCAGCACATCGGCGAGGGCTTGCAGTTTCTCGAAACCTTCCTTGCAGCCGACGCCACGGCCACCGGAAACCAGAATCTTGGCAGCTTGGATGTCTGCTGCGCCCTTTTCTTCCTTCACGGTCTTCAGCAGTTTCACTTTGAATTTGCTGCTGTCGAAAGTGGGAGCGAAGTCGATGATTTCACCCTTGCGGTTGCAGTCTCTTTCCATTTTCTGCATCACACCGGGGCGAACGGTGGACATCTGCGGACGGTGCTCGGTGCACATGATGGTAGCCATCAGGTTGCCACCGAAGGCGGGACGGGTCATCATCAGCTCACCTTCCTCGGAGATTTCCAACTTGGTGCAGTCTGCGGTCAGACCGGTACCCAAACGGGCAGCCAATCTCGGAGCGAGGTCACGACCAATAGTGGTGGCACCGAACATCAGAATGCTGGGCTGGAACTTTTGCACCATCTGGTAGATGGCTTGTGAGTATTGTTCGGTCAGATAGTCTTTCAATTCGGGGGCGTCAATGCAGATGACTTCGTCAGCACCCATCTCGATGAGGTATTGGGCGTGATGTTTCACCTGATCGCCGGCCAGAATGGCAACTACTTTTTCGTTCAGAGCGCCGGCCAGGTCGCGGGCTTTGCCAATCAGCTCCAAGCCTACAGACTGGATTTCACCGTCGCGTTGTTCAACGAAAACATATACATTTTTATAATCTGTTTTTTCCATAATAAATACAATTTATATTACCGACAACGGCGATTAGATGATGTGTTTTTCTTTTAATTTGTTGATGATGATGTTAACACCTTCCTCAGCGTCCACCTCGAAAGTCTCACCGGCACCCTTCTGGGCTTTGGTGAATGATTTCTTCACGCGGGTGGGAGAACCCTTGAGACCTAATTTCTCGGGGGCGATGTCAATCTTGGCAGCGGTCCAGATTTCCACTTCCTTCTCGAAAGCGTCCATGATGCCTGAAACGGTCATGTAACGGGCCTTGTTGGCGGTGGCTAACACGGTCAGCACGCAGGGCATTTCCACAGACAGCATCTGATAGCCTTCTTCTGTCTCTTTCTTTACGGTCAAAGTGTTTTTGCCGTCATATTCGAGACCAGTAACGTATGAAATCTGGGGCAGTCCCAGGTGCTCAGCCATTTCGGGACCTACCTGTGCGGTATCACCGTCGATAGCCTGGCGGCCACCAATTACGAGGTCATAGTCGAGGCAGCGGAGAGCACCTGCCAAAGCGTTGGAGGTAGCCAAAGTGTCGGCACCGGCAAATGCACGGTCGGTCAGCAAGATGGCACGGTCAACGCCCATGGCGAAAGCTTCGCGCAGGATGGCGTCAGCCTGTGGGGGACCCATGGTGATTACCGTAACTTCAGCGCCGTATTGGTCTTTCAAACGCAGGGCCATTTCCAAACCACCCTTGTCGTCGGGATTCATAATACTGGGAACACCATCGCGGATCAGGGTACCTGTTGCCGGATTAATTTTGATTTCAGTGGTGTCCGGAACTTGTTTTATACAAACTACTATTTTCATAATTTTCTACTATTTTAATAATTTACCGGCGATGACCATACGCTGAACTTCTGAAGTTCCTTCATAGATTTCGGTAATCTTGGCATCACGCATCATTCTTTCAACAGGATATTCGCGGGTGTAACCGTAGCCACCGTGCAGCTGGACAGCCTTGGTGGTCACTTCCATAGCGGTTTCGGCTGCGAACAGCTTGGCCATGGCGGCATCTACGGAGTAGGGCAGGTGCATGTCTTTTTTGTAGGAGGCCTGACGAACCAACAAACGGGCAGCCTGAACTTTGGTTTCTAAGTTGGCCAGTTGGAACTGGGTGTTCTGGAAAGCGGCGATAGCCTTGCCGAACTGCTTACGTTCCTTGGTGTATTTAATGGTCTCGTCCATAGCACCCTGTGCGATACCGAGAGCCTGTGCGGCGATACCGATACGGCCACCGTCGAGGGTCTGCATGGCAATCTTGAAGCCCTTGCCGAGTTCGCCCAAGAGGTTCTCTTTCGGCACTTCGCAGTTCTCGAAAATCAACTCGCAGGTGGCAGAACCGCGGATACCCATTTTCTTTTCTTTCTTACCAATAGAGAAGCCTTTGAAGCCTTTCTCCACGATGAAAGCGGAGATGCCTCTGGTGCCCTGTGACTTGTCGGTCATAGCCATCACGATGAACACGTTGGCGTAAGAAGCGTTGGTGATGAAAATCTTGGTTCCGTTCAGGATCCACTTGTCACCAGCGTCCACTGCCATAGTCTGCTGCATGGCGGCGTCGGTACCGGCGTTGGGTTCGGTCAGACCGAAAGCACCAATCCATTCGCCTGAGGCCAATTTGGGCAAATATTTCATTTTCTGTTCCTCTGTACCGTATTCCAGAATGGGGTTCATACAGAGAGATGTGTGGGCTGACACGATTACACCGGTGGTGGCGCATACGCGTGACAGCTCTTCAACGGCCATGCCGTAAATCTGGTTGGTACCGCCCTGTCCGCCATACTGTTTCGGAATGGGAATACCCATGATGCCTATTTTTGCCATTTTTTCAACGGTCTCGATCGGGAATCTTTCTTCCTCATCGACTTCTGCTGCCAGAGGTTTTACCTCGTTTTCGGCAAACTCGCGAATCATCTGCAAAAACAGCTGTTCTTGTTTTGTTAAACTGAAATCCATAATTGATAATCGTTATTTTTGTTTTAATCCTAAAATTTCTCTTGCTTCGGCTGAGGTGGCGATGTCGCGACCCAGCTCTTTGGCGATGCGGACCACCTTGGAAACTAACTCTCCGTTGGATTTGGCCAAAACGCCTTTCGACAGGTAGAGATTGTCCTCAAAACCCACACGTACGTTACCGCCCATGGCGATAGCGGCAGCGGCCATTGGGAAGGCGTGACGACCTACACCGGTGACGGTCCAGGTGGAACCAGCGGGAATGCCGTTTACCAACCAGCAGAGGTTGGCGACAGTGGCGGGGGTACAGCCGGGCACTCCCAACACGAAGTTGAACTGCATGGGGGCTCCGGGAACCTGGCCCTTCTTGGCCATGTTGAGGATGGTGTCAAGGTGACCCATCTCGAAGCATTCGT